>NZ_LJWX01000001.1:600000-973749 GCF_001431705.1 Ferrovum sp. JA12
TTTTGATGCCGGTTGAGGATGTATTTTCTATTTCAGGTCGTGGTACGGTGGTGACTGGTCGTGTTGAGCGTGGTGTAGTTAAGGTAGGTGAAGAGCTTGAGATTGTGGGCTTGAAGGCTACTCAGAAGACGGTATGTACAGGTGTTGAGATGTTCCGCAAGTTGCTTGATCAAGGTCAGGCAGGTGATAACGTTGGGGTATTGTTACGTGGTACCAAGCGTGAGGATGTGGAGCGTGGTCAAGTATTGGCTAAGCCAGGTTCTATTACGCCACACACTAAGTTTACGGCTGAGATTTATGTATTATCAAAAGATGAAGGGGGTCGTCATACGCCGTTCTTCCAAGGATATCGTCCACAGTTTTATTTCCGTACTACGGATGTGACGGGAGCCATTGAGTTGCCAGAAGGAACCGAGATGGTGATGCCTGGTGATAACGTATCTGTAACGGTGACATTGATTGCGCCGATTGCGATGGAAGAAGGATTGCGTTTTGCGATTCGTGAAGGTGGCCGTACGGTTGGTGCCGGTGTGGTCGCTAAAGTGATTGAGTAAGGATAAATTATGGTAACCGCAATAGCTCACCAAAAAATTCGCATTCGTTTAAAAGCCTTTGACTATCGTTTAATTGATCAGTCAGCTTTAGAGATTGTTGAAACCGCCAAAAGAACTGGTGCTGTAGTCAAGGGACCAGTGCCCTTGCCTACTCGCATTGAACGCTTTGATGTGTTGCGTTCACCTCATGTGAACAAGACCTCTCGTGATCAGTTTGAAATTCGTACCCATTTGCGTTTAATGGATATTTTGGACCCAACCGATAAAACGGTGGATGCCTTAATGAAATTAGATCTGCCTGCGGGCGTGGATGTTGAAATTAAGTTGTAATTTTAGATTTATAGGGGTATAATTCAGCCCCTTGGTTGTAGTAATTATTCACCGATCAATTGTAATCGGTACCCGCAAGGGTTAACAAACATAAAGGATAGTAGAATGACTCTAGGACTCGTCGGCCGTAAAATCGGCATGACGCGTGTCTTCAGCGACGACGGTGACTCTATTCCTGTTACCGTAGTTGAGGTGGGCAACAATCGCGTCACACAAATCAAGACGCCTGTTAATGATGGCTACAGCGCCATTCAGGTAACCTTTGGTGATCGTCGTGCTAGCCGTATCAATAAAGCTATTGCAGGGCATCTCTCCAAAGCAGGGGTGACTGCAGGTACGATTATTAGCGAATTTCCAGTAACCCTAGAGGTGGCACAAGGTTTTTCAGCTGGTGCAACCCTAACTACCGATGTTTTTCAAGTGGGTCAGATGGTGGATGTCACCGGAACCTCCATAGGTAAAGGTTTCACTGGCGCAATTAAACGACACAACTTTAGTTCAAACCGTGCTAGTCATGGTAACTCTGTATCCCATAATAGCCCAGGTTCGATCGGTATGGCGCAAGATCCAGGACGTGTGTTTCCAGGAAAGCGCATGGCAGGTCATATGGGTGATGTGAAGAGTACCACTCAAAATCTGGAGATAGTAAGGATTGACAACGAACGTCAATTGCTACTGATTAAAGGCTCAATCCCCGGTTCTAAGGGCGGGCATGTGATTGTCAAGCCTGCTGTAAAAGGGGGGGCGTAATATGGATCTCAAGTTAATTAATGATAATGGACAGGCTACCTCTACTGTAGCTGCCTCTGATGAATTATTTGCTCGTGAGTATAATGAAGCTTTAGTGCATCAACTGGTGGTTGCTTTTCAAGCCAATGCAAGACAGGGTACGCGTGCTCAAAAAGGCCGTGCTGAAATTGCAAAGTCAACTCGTAAGCCATGGCGTCAAAAGGGTACCGGTCGTGCTCGAGCCGGGATGGCATCAAGTCCATTATGGCGAGGTGGTGGTAAAATTTTCCCATCAAGTCCAGATGAAAACTTTACTCATAAAATCAACCGAAAAATGTATCGTGCAGGGATCTGTTCCATCTTGTCACAACTAGTACGTGAAGACAGGCTCTCCGTGATAGAAAATATTGAGTTAGAGTCACCAAAAACCAAACAATTAGCTGGCAAAATCAAGAACATGGGCTTTGATCGTGTTTTGATTATTACCGATAGCTTAGATGAAAACCTATATCTCTCTTCGCGCAACTTACCTAACACTTTAGTTTTGGAGGTTCAAGAGGCAGATCCCGTTAGTTTAATACGCTTTCCTAAAGTGATTTTAACCCGTGGGGCAGTGAAGAAATTCGAGGAGGTATTGTCATGAGTCTAGCATTCAAAGAAGAGAGATTGCTTAACATCATCGAGGCTCCTTTAATTTCGGAAAAAAGCACTTTTGTGGCCGACAAAAACGAGCAGGTGATTTTTAAAGTCGTTCCAGATGCAACCAAGCCTGAAATTAAAGCGGCTGTAGAAATGCTTTTTAAAGTGCAAGTTGAAAGCGTTCAAGTTGTTAACGTTAAGGGTAAAGTGAAGCGCTCAGGACGTTTTAATGGCAAACGTAAAGATTGGAAAAAGGCTTATGTATGTCTCAAGCCAGGTCAAGAAATTAATTTGGTAGCGGGGGAATAAGAAATGGCTATTGTTAAAATGAAACCCACTTCTCCCGGTCGTCGGAGTGTGATTAGGGTAGTTAACCCAGATTTACACAAAGGCGAACCCGTTCACAGTTTGTTAGAAAAACAGCACAAACATGCTGGTCGTAACAATAACGGACATATTACTACTCGTCATCAGGGTGGGGGGCATCGTCAACATTATCGTATAGTGGATTTTCGTCGCAATAAGGATGGTATTCCAGCAACGGTAGAACGCTTAGAGTATGATCCAAACAGAACCGCTAACTTAGCTTTGTTGTGTTATGCCGATGGAGAAAGACGTTATATTATCGCTCCAAAAGGGGTGGCACAAGGTGCGCAATTAATGAGTGGTTCTGAGGCACCTATTAAACCAGGTAATTGCTTGCCCTTGAGAAATATTCCAGTGGGTAGCACAATTCATTGCATTGAAATGCAACCAGGGAAAGGGGCTCAAATGGCCCGTTCAGCAGGAACTTCAGTGCAGTTATTGGCCCGTGAGGGGGCTTATGCTCAACTACGTTTACGTTCCGGTGAGATTCGCCGTGTACATGTAGAATGTCGCGCCACCATCGGTGAGGTGGGTAACGAAGAGCATAACCTCAGATCAATTGGTAAAGCGGGTGCACAACGTTGGCGTGGTATTCGCCCAACAGTTCGTGGTGTTGCCATGAACCCAGTTGATCACCCACACGGTGGTGGTGAAGGTAAAACGGCCGCAGGACGTCATCCTGTCAGCCCATGGGGAGTACAAACCAAAGGTTATCGTACTCGTAAGAATAAACGCACGAACAATATGATTGTTCGCCGCCGTCATTCTGCTTAAGGATTTCGACTATGGCACGTTCAGTAAAAAAAGGACCCTTCGTTGACGGGCATTTAATTAAAAAAGTGGAAACCGCGATTGCTTCTAAAGATAAGCGGCCCATTAAAACCTGGTCACGTCGATCAACCGTATTGCCTGATTTTGTAGGTTTAACCATTGCTGTTCATAACGGGAAAATACATATTCCTGTTTATGTTACAGAGAACATGGTAGGTCACAAATTAGGTGAGTTTTCAATGACGCGCACTTTTAAAGGCCATGCGGCTGACAAGAAAGCGGCGCCTGGTAAGAAGTAGGAGGCCGTAATTCATGAATGCTCAAGCGATGTTAAAAGGTGTAAGACTGTCAGCACAAAAAGGTCGTTTAGTGGCTGATCAGGTACGTGGGATGAAAGTTGATCAAGCGTTAAATTTATTAACTTTTAGTCCTAAAAAAGGTGCCAAGATTATTAAGAAAGTATTGGAGTCAGCAATAGCTAACGCCGAACATAATCTTGGATTGGATGTGGATGAATTAAAAGTATCCACCATCTATGTGGAAAAAGGACCAGTGATGAAACGTTTCACTGCCCGTGCAAAGGGTCGTGGCAATCGTATCGTTAAACCAACCTGCCACATCTTCATCACTGTGGCTGATAAGGAATAGATATGGGACAGAAAATTCATCCAACGGGATTCCGTTTAAGTGTATTAAAAAATTGGTCTTCTAAATGGTTTGCGAATTCAAAAGCATTTCCAAAGATGTTGCAAGATGACATTAAGGTGCGCGATTTTTTAAAGAAAAAATTAGCTCATGCCTCCGTCGGGAAGATATTAATTGAACGCCCTGCTAAAAATGCCAAAATCACCATTTTTAGTGCCCGTCCAGGGGTGGTAATTGGTAAAAAAGGTGAAGACATTGAGGGGTTACGTAGCAGTTTACAAAAGCTGATGGGTGTCCCTGTCCACGTCAATATTGAAGAAATTCGTAAACCAGAACTGGACGCACAAATTATTGCGGACAGTATTACCAGTCAATTAGAAAAACGTGTCATGTTTCGTCGCGCTATGAAGCGCGCAATGCAAAATGCCATGAGATTAGGTGCCCAGGGTATTAAAATCACCAGTAGTGGACGACTTAATGGTATTGAGATTGCACGTACTGAATGGTATCGCGAAGGTCGTGTACCGTTGCATACATTACGTGCTGATATTGACTATGGTTTCTCCGAAGCCAAGACAACCTACGGCATTATTGGTGTAAAAGTACTGGTGTTTAAAGGTGAGATTATGGGTCGTGGTGAACAATCTTTAGTGGCAGCAGCTCCTGCGCCACAGGTTGAGCCCGAGAAAAAACCACGTAAGTCAGGAGCGCGAAATGCTGCAGCCAGCTAGAACAAAATATCGTAAACAGCAAAAAGGTAGAAACACAGGTGTTGCTACCCGTGGTGCCAAAGTTTCTTTTGGTGATTTTGGTTTGAAAGCCACTGAACGTGGTCGTTTAACTGCACGTCAGATTGAAGCTGCTCGTAGAGCTATGACGCGTCATATTAAAAGAGGTGGTCGTATTTGGATTCGTATATTTCCAGATAAGCCTATTTCCCGCAAACCTGCTGAAGTACGTATGGGTAACGGTAAAGGTAGTCCGGAGTATTTCGTGGCTGAAATTGTACCAGGTAAAGTGCTGTATGAGATGGATGGTGTGGATGAAAAATTGGCTCGTGAGGCCTTTACGTTGGCTGCTGCGAAGTTGCCAATAGCAACCACCTTTGTAACCAGACAGTTAGGGTAAGGGTTATGAAAGCTAAAGAATTACGTAGTAAATCTGTTGAAGAACTAAACCAAGAGCTCGTTTCCTTAATGAAAGCTCGATTTGGTTTAAAGATTCAAATTGCAACCCAACAGAGTAATAAGACTAGTGATCTTTTGAAGTTAAGAAGAGATATCGCTAGAGTGAAAACTTTGATTCGTGAGAAGGCTATTCAATCATGACAGAAATGAAAAGCGAAAAAACCACTAATGCGCGTACCTTAACGGGAACCGTCGTTAGCGATAAGATGGATAAAACAGTGACGGTGCTGGTAGAAAGAACAGTCACGCACCCAGTTATAGGGAAAGTTATTCGTCGATCAAAAAAATACCACGCTCACGCAGAGGCTAACGATTATCACAACGGTGACGTAGTGGTTATTGAAGAGTGCCGCCCCATATCTAAAACAAAAACATGGAAAGTAGCTCATTTAGTTTCTCGTGCAGAAACAGTTTAAGATAAAAGGGGCTTGCGTAAAGTAAGTTCTTAGGTTAGAATTGTCGATTCTTCGGAAGCAACGTTTTTTCAGTCCCTAACGGGATCCAAAACTAGCCGTCGCGCCGTGGGGTCAAAATAACCCCGTCGGCACTAAGACAATATGTCGGCGGAACAAGTTGGAGTGAGGCATAAGCCATGATTCAAATGCAATCAATGTTAGATGTCGCCGACAACACCGGCGCTAAATCTGTTATGTGCATCAAAGTGTTGGGCGGTTCAAAACGCCGTTACGCCAATATTGGTGATGTGATCAAGGTCAGCATTAAATCTGCTGCACCTCGTGGTCGTGTTAAAAAAGGTGAGGTGTACAACGCTGTTGTGGTGAGAACTGCTAAAGGTGTTCGTCGTTCAGACGGCTCTTTAATTAAGTTTGATGGCAACGCGGCAGTTTTGCTTAATGCAAAGCTGGAGCCCATTGGTACACGTATTTTTGGGCCAGTCACCCGTGAGTTGCGTACAGAACGATTTATGAAAATCGTTTCCCTGGCGCCGGAAGTTTTATAGGAGTGTCTCATGCGTAAAATCCGCAAAGGTGACGAAGTTATAGCTATCACAGGTAAAGATAAAGGTAAGCGCGGTACGGTTCGTAGCGTTGCTGAACTAAGTTTGGTGGTAGAGGGTATTAACCGTGTTAAAAAACACCAGAAACCTAATCCTGTAAAGGGTGATCAAGGCGGCATTATTGAAAAAGAAATGCCGATTAATATTTCTAATGTGGCGTTGTACAACCCTGCCACACAGAAAGCAGATCGAGTAGGTATTCGAGTACTTGAAGATGGGCGACGTGTTCGTTTCTTTAAGTCTAATGGTGAAGTGGTGGACGCGTAAGGATTAATATATGAGCCGTCTTAATAGTTTTTACAAAGAAACAGTGGTTCCAAACTTGATGAAAGAGTTTGGTTATGATTCAGTAATGGAAGTGCCCAAGATAACCAAAATTACTTTGAATATGGGTGTTGGTGAGGCGGTGGCTGATAAAAAAGTCATTGAGCATGCTGTGGGCGATATGCAAAAAATTGCTGGTCAAAAACCTGTGGTAACCAAATCACGGAAATCTATAGCAGGCTTTAAGATTCGTCAAGGTTATCCCATAGGTTGTATGGTCACCTTAAGACGCGAGAGAATGTATGAGTTTTTAGATCGTTTAATTTCGATTGCTATACCTCGTATTCGTGACTTTCGAGGCATTTCCGGTCGTTCTTTTGATGGTCGTGGGAACTATAGTATGGGGGTAAAAGAGCAAACTATATTTCCAGAAATCGAGTATGACAAAATTGATGCAGTACGTGGTATGAATATCACAATTACCACTAGTGCTAAAACAGATGCAGAAGCGAAAGCGCTTTTGCTTGCCTTTAAATTTCCTTTGAAAGTCTGAGGTTTGATGTGGCTAAACTCTCACTAATTAATAGAGAACAAAAGCGCCGTGATTTGGTTAAGAAGTTTGCTGAAAAACGTGCTCAATTGTTTAGTGTGATTAACGATAGCAAGGCAACTGACGATGCCCGCTATCAAGCTCGAGTTGCTTTGCAAAATTTGCCTCGTAACTCAAGCCCGACGAGACTGCGCAACCGTTGTGCATTAACGGGAAGGCCGCGTGGTGTGTATAGAAAATTTGGTTTGGGGCGTAATAAGCTCCGTGAGATCGCTATGCGTGGAGAAATTCCAGGCATGATCAAAGCCAGTTGGTAGGACCAGGAGCGCATTCAATGAGCATGACAGATCCAATCGCCGATATGCTAACTCGTATCCGTAACGCCCAGCGTGCGGAAAAAACTAGTGTATCAATGCCTTCTTCTAAGGTAAAAATAGCTATTGCTAAGGTACTTAAAGAAGAGGGTTATATTGATGGTTATTCAGTCCATCAAAATGATAACAAACCAACTCTTGAGTTGGCTCTTAAATATTATGCAGGCCGTCCAGTCATTGAGTTGATTGAGAGAGTAAGCCGTCCTGGACTACGTATATATAAGAGTTGCCAAGATATTCCAAAGGTAATGAATGGGTTAGGAGTAGCTATTGTTTCTACTCCGGCTGGCGTAATCACTGATAGAGCAGCACGACACCAGAATGTGGGTGGCGAAGTGTTGTGTATCGTGGCGTAAGGAGAAGACTATGTCACGTATTGCAAATAACCCAGTTGTCATTCCCGAAAAGGTTGAGATTACTTTTGCGGCAGGTGAGGTGGTGGTAAAGGGTCCTTTGGGCGCTCTAAGTCAGCATATTGGTGACGCGGTGAGCGTTGAACAAAATGATAACGTCTTGTCGTTTAAACCGGCTAACAATAGTCAATTTGCCAATGCCATGTCAGGTACTGCTCGTGCCTTAGTGTTTAATATGGTCAATGGTGTGACTAAAGGTTGGGAAAAGAAATTAACTCTCGTAGGCGTGGGTTATCGTGCTCAGGCTCAGGGTGACAAATTAAATTTAACTCTTGGTTTCTCCCATCCAGTGGTTCATCAAATGCCGGCAGGTATTAAAGTTGAGACACCTAGCCAAACTGAGATCATTATTAAAGGGATTGATCGTCAGGTAGTCGGTCAAGTGGCTGCAGAAGTCCGCGCATATCGCAAACCTGAACCTTATAAAGGTAAAGGGATTCGTTATGTGGATGAGAAAATCATTTTGAAAGAAACTAAGAAGAAATAAGGCGACTAGATCATGATGCATGACAACGGAAGAGTTCGGCGCGCACGTAAAACCCGTGCAAAAATCACTCAGTTGTGCGCGGTACGTTTAACTGTACATCGTACCAATCAGCATGTGTATGCGCAGATTATTGATGCAACAGGGGCTAAAGTATTAGCAAGTGCTTCTACTCTGGAACCTGAAGTAAGAAAAGAGATTGCCAACGGTGGCAATATCATGGCAGCAAGTGCTGTGGGTAAGCGCATTGCTGAAAAAGCGCTCAAGGCTGGAGTTGAAAGTGTGGCCTTTGATCGTTCAGGTTTCCGTTATCACGGTCGCATTAAAGCCTTGGCTGATGCTGCCCGTGAAGGCGGATTGAAGTTTTAATTAGCGAAACCCAGCGGGATAGCAAATGGCGAAAATTGAAAATACAGATGAGCGTGGCGACGGTCTGCGCGAAAAAATGGTGGCAGTTAACCGTGTAACCAAAGTGGTGAAAGGTGGTCGTATTTTAGGCTTTGCAGCATTGACTGTGGTGGGTGACGGCGATGGTGGAATTGGAATGGGTAAAGGTAAATCCCGTGAGGTTCCTGTGGCTGTTCAAAAAGCCATGGAGCAGGCTCGCCGTAAAATGGTTAAGGTGAATCTGAAAAATGGAACCTTATATCATCAAGTAATCGGTGAGCATGGCGCAGCTAAAGTATTTATGCAACCTGCTTCAGAGGGTACCGGTATTATTGCGGGTGGACCGATGAGGGCAGTGTTTGAGGTGATGGGAGTAACCGATGTGTTAGCAAAATGTATTGGTTCTACAAACCCTTACAATGTGATTCGTGCAACTTTAAACGGTCTGCTCGCTACTCGTCGCCCCTCGGAAATTGCTGCTAAGCGTGGTAAGACTGTAGAAGAAATTACGGAGTAATTAGCTATGTCAGTAACGCAACACAAAACATTACGGGTGACTTTGTTCAAAAGTACCATCGGTGCTATTCAATCTCATAAAGCCTGCGTGAAAGGTTTGGGATTAAAGCGTATGCATCATGTGGTAGAAGTCATCGATACTCCTGAGAACCGAGGCATGATTAACAAAGTTAGTCATTTGGTTCGTGTGGTGTAATCATTAAGGATAGAAATATGGAACTTAACACAATTAAACCTGCTGATGGCGCAAAAAAAGATCGTCGACGTGTTGGCCGTGGTATTGGTAGTGGTCTTGGTAAAACTGCTGGTCGCGGTCATAAAGGTCAGAAAAGCCGATCTGGTGGTTTTCACAAGGTTGGTTTTGAGGGGGGGCAAATGCCTCTGCAGCGCCGTTTACCAAAACGCGGCTTCCAACCAGTTAACCGTCATGAAACGGAGCAAGTTCGTCTAGTTGATTTGATGAAAGTCAATGCAGAAGTGATTGATTTATTATCCTTAAAGCAGGCTGGCTTAGTCTCAACTTCGGCGGGCGCTGCAAAAGTCTTTTTGAAAGGCGATATTACCAAAGCTCTTAAGTTAGAAGGTCTTTTAGTGACAAAAGGTGCTAAAGACGCTATTGAAAAAGCGGGTGGTAGCGTTACCGTGGATGCAGAGGCAAACTAATGGTTACCTCTTCCACCATGAATCAAGATAAATTTGGTGATTTAAAACGTCGACTATGGTTTGTTTTGGGCGCATTGGTGGTCTATCGTATTGGGGCGCATATTCCTGTGCCTGGTATTAATCCGGTAGAATTGGCTCGATTATTTAATAGTCAGCAAGGTGGCATATTAGGTATGTTCAATATGTTCTCAGGGGGAGCTTTATCACGTTTTACTGTGTTCGCCCTTGGGATTATGCCTTACATTTCTGCATCAATTATTATGCAGTTATTAGGTACGGTGGTGCCAAGCTTTGAGGCTTTAAAAAAAGAAGGTGAGGCAGGACGCAGAAAAATTACTCAATACACCCGTTATGGCACTGTGGTGTTAGCTTTTTTTCAGGCGGTGGGCATTGCGGTGGCTTTAGAAGCGCAGCCTGGTCTAGTGATTGACCCAGGTTTAGCCTTTCGTTTAACCACTGCGATTACTCTAGTCACTGGCACCATGTTTTTAATGTGGCTGGGTGAACAAATTACTGAGCGTGGTATAGGCAACGGCATTTCAATGATTATTTTTGCTGGTATTGTGGCGGGCTTACCACGCGCGATAGGCAGTACCTTAGAGCTAGTGAGAACGGGTGCTTTTTCATGGTTTACGGCCCTTGTTCTGTTTGCAGCGGTGGCCATGGTGACTGCTTTAGTAGTCTTTGTGGAACGAGGTCAGCGAAAGATTATTGTTAATTATGCAAAGCGCCAAGTGGGTAATAAAATCTATGGTGGTCAAAGTTCCCATTTACCCCTCAAGTTAAACATGGCTGGAGTTATCCCTCCAATTTTTGCTAGTAGTATTATTTTATTTCCAGCGACCTTGGCTGGTTGGTTCGGTAGCCATGAAAAGTTTCACTGGTTAAAGGATATTAGTTCGGTGTTAAGCCCTGGACAGCCCGTATATGTGTTGTTATACACCGCAGCCATAGTTTTCTTTTGTTTCTTTTATACTGCATTAGTATTTAATAGTAAGGAAACAGCAGATAATTTAAAGAAAAGTGGTGCTTTTGTGCCTGGTATTCGTCCCGGTGAACAAACAGCGCGTTACATAGACAAAATTATGACGCGATTAACCTTAACGGGGGCTATTTATATTTCTTTAGTCTGTTTGCTACCTGAGTTTTTAATTGTAAAGTTTAACGTTCCCTTTTATTTTGGGGGTACTTCATTATTGATTATTGTGGTGGTAACTATGGACTTTATGTCTCAGGTTCAATCCTATGCCATGGCCCAGCAATATGAAAGTATGTTAAAAAAAGCTAACTTTAAAGGATAAGACCAGAGTCGATGGCTAAAGAAGATACGATCGAGATGCAGGGTGAAATTTTAGAGACGCTGCCTAACGCAACTTTTCGCGTCAAACTCGAAAACGATCATGTGGTGTTAGGGCACATTTCTGGAAAGATGCGTATGCACTATATACGTATTTTGCCAGGTGACAAGGTGACAGTTGAACTTACCCCTTATGATTTAACAAGGTGTCGGATCACTTTCCGGGCCAAGTAATGAGAATGTAGGAGAAAAACATGAAAGTACAAGCATCAGTAAAAAAAGTATGTCGTAAATGCAAGTTAGTGCGACGCAAAGGGGTATTGCGAGTGATTTGTGAAGATCCTCGCCACAAACAGCGCCAGGGTTAATCTGGTGATTTAACGTAACAAGATCGAGGTCGTTTTATGGCACGTATTGCTGGGGTTAATATCCCGAATCATCAACATGCAGAAATTGCTTTGACAGCAATTTATGGTATTGGACGTTCCACTGCACGCAATATTTGTGGGGCAGTAGGAGTTAATGCTAGCACTAAAATTAAAGATATTTCTGACGCCGATATGGAAAAATTGCGCGTGGAAGTCACCAAGTATGCCGTCGAGGGTGACTTACGCCGTGAGGTGTCATTAAATATTAAACGGTTAATGGATCTTGGTAGCTACCGTGGTAGCCGTCATCGTCGTGGTCTTCCTTGCCGTGGTCAGCGCACAAGAACTAATGCGCGGACACGTAAGGGTCCACGTAAAGCAGTACGTTCAACGAAGTAATTGAAAGGATATTTGAATGGTTAAGGCAAATACAGCAAACCGTGTTCGCAAAAAGGTTAAAAAGAATATAGCAGAAGGCATCGCTCATATTCATGCGTCCTTTAATAACACCATTGTGACCATTACAGACCGACAAGGTAATGCTCTATCATGGGCTACCTCAGGCAGTAATGGATTTAAAGGATCTCGTAAAAGTACTCCCTTTGCAGCGCAAATTGCTGCTGAGCATGCCGGTAAAGCTGCTCAAGAGTGTGGTGTGAAAAATCTTGAAGTCAGAATCAAAGGACCTGGACCTGGACGAGAGTCAGCGGTTCGTGCTTTGAATGCTGCTGGTTTTAAAATCACCAGTATTTCAGATGTGACGCCGGTACCTCATAACGGTTGCCGTCCCCCTAAAAAGCGTCGTATTTAACCCAGGATCAGGAGAACGATTGTGGCAAGAAACCTGGATGCAAAATGTCGTCAGTGTCGCCGTGAAGGTGAAAAACTTTTCTTAAAAGGTGAGAAGTGTTTCACTGATAAATGTGCAATTGAAAGACGTGCTTATGCACCTGGCCAACATGGTCAGAAACAAAGCCGTTTATCTGACTATGGTGGTCAGTTAAGGGCAAAACAAAAAATCCGTCGTATTTACGGCGTGTTGGAGAGACAGTTTCGCAGTGTTTATCATGATGCAGAACGCTCACGTGGTATTACCGGTGAGGTGTTATTGCAAAATCTCGAGTCACGTCTTGATAATGTGGCTTACCGAATGGGGTTTGGTGCATCACGTGCCGAAGCTCGCCAGGTGGTTCGTCACAATGGAGTTCTCGTCAATGGCCGCCGTGTGAATATTCCCTCCTTTATTTTGCGTCCTGGAGATTCAGTGGAAATTGCTGAAAAATCAAGGGCTCAGTTACGGATTAAAGGTGCTGTTGAGGCTGCTGAAAACCGCGGTTTTCCAGAATGGTTAGAGGTTGACGCCAAAGCCATGAAGGGAGTGTTTAAAGCACGTCCTCAGCGCAGTGAGTTGTCTTCTACTATGAATGAATCACTCGTAGTCGAACTATATTCTAAATAATTGGGATGATTTCCTGTTAGAAGTTGACAAGGACAAATGATGCAAAACCAAAACGCCTCTTTCTTAAAACCTCGCAGTATTGAGGTTCAAAACATTTCACCAACCTATGCTAAGGTTGTTATGGAGCCCTTTGAGCGTGGTTATGGGCATACGTTAGGTAACGCGCTACGTCGTATTCTTTTATCTTCCATGTCTGGTTTTGCCCCAACAGAAGTGAAGATTGCTGGGGTATTACATGAGTACTCTACTGTGGAAGGTGTTCAAGAGGATGTTGTAGATATCCTGTTGAACCTCAAGGGCATTGTATTGAAGTTACATAATCACACAGAATCTATTTTGAAACTGGTTAAAGTAGGTCCTGGGGTGGTAAGAGCGGGTGATATTGAAGCTCAACATGACGTTGAAATCATTAATCCTGATCATATCATTGCCCATTTAACTGCGGGTGGGAAGATTGATATGCAGATTAAAGTTGAACAAGGTCGTGGTTATCAGCCTTCTACTATGCGTGGTGTGGATCAAGAGTCGCGTACCGTGGGGGGGATTCAACTTGACGCCTCCTTTAGTCCAATTCATCGAGTGAGCTACTCCGTAGAAAGCGCCCGTGTTGAGCAACGTACGGATCTCGATAAATTGGTGATGGATATTGAAACTAACGGTGCTATTGATCCTGAGGAAGCAGTGCGTTTTGCTGCTCGCATTCTGATGGAACAGTTGAATGTTTTCGCTGATTTGCAAGGCACCCCCATGACCACCGAGACAGCTAAAGTCCCGCAAGTGGATCCAATTTTATTGCAGCCTGTGGATGATTTGGAGTTAACTGTGCGTTCTGCCAATTGCTTAAAAGCTGAAAATATTTATTATATTGGTGATTTGATTCAACGTACAGAAACTGAATTACTTAAAACACCTAACCTAGGACGTAAGTCCCTTAATGAAATTAAAGAAGTTTTGGCGTCTAAAAGTTTGACGTTAGGAATGAAACTTGAGAACTGGCCACCAGCTAATTTGGCCGAACGTCGCTAAGACAGATTTGTTGAAAGGAATACAATTATGCGTCACCGCTTAAGCAACCGTAAATTAAATCGCACTTCAAGCCATCGTCTGGCCATGTTGCGTAATATGACCAACTCCTTACTACGCCATGAAGTCATTAAGACTACTTTGCCTAAGGCTAAGGAGCTGCGTCGCGTCGCAGAACCTTTAATTACTTTAGGAAAAGAGGCAACCTTAAATAATCGCCGTACGGCGTTTAATCGTTTACGTGATCGCGATATGGTCACTAAATTATTTAATGAGTTAGGCCCACGCTATAAAACCCGTAATGGTGGTTATCTTCGTATTTTAAAATTTGGCTTCCGTCAGGGTGATAATGCTCCCATGGCTTTAGTTGAGTTACTTGATCGCCCCTTAGAAGGTGAAGTTCAGGCAGAGGCTCAAGAAGTTTAAGGTTTATTTGTCTTATATACTCCATTCAAAACCTCAATTATTTAATTGGGGTTTTTTTTGGTCTGTTTTTTCTTATGTTTTCCGTTGTTCATTGTTAAGAGGAGCTGTCCATGGATCGTCATGAAGTCACGCAATTAATTTTACAAAACAAGGTTAATAAAAATTTAACTTGGAAAGGCTTAGCAAACCAATTAGGATTATCAAAAGAATGGGTGACGGCAGGCTGTCTTGGACAAATGACCTTTACTCCCAGTCAAGCGCAGATTGTGGTAGATTATTTTGAATTACCCACGGCGGCATTGGTCTGGTTAACCCAAGTGCCCTATAAAGGATCACTGCCCGAGGCGGTACCTACAGACCCCTTAATTTATCGCTTCTATGAGTTAGTGCAAGTATATGGCACTACCTTTAAGGAGCTTATTCATGAGGAGTTTGGCGATGGCATTATGTCTGCAATAGACTTTAAAATGGACCTTGAGCGTGAAAAGAATGAAGCAGGGGATCGAGTACACATTACGCTATCAGGCAAGTTTTTACCCTATAAAACTTATTAAATGGTTTCTGTATCTCGGTGCTGTAGGCTTTTTTTGCCTATGGCCTGCCTTGACTGATGCCGAGGAGACGACAACCTCTGTGAGGGTTCATGTGGATCACCAAGATGCGGTCTTTAAGGTGACTGCTCAGATACATGTTCCTGTAAAAGTGAGTGTTGCATGGGGAGTGTTAACAGATTTCACCCATTTCCCACAGTTTTTACATAATGTGGAGAGCGTGACTATCCTAGATCACGAAGATAACTTGTATCGTATTCGCGAGGTGGGTGAGGCACAGTGGGGAATTATTTCTATGGATTATCAAAATATCCGAGAAATCAAGGTCATTCCTGAATTCAGTATTATCAGTAAAACCCTCTCAGGAACCGTTAAAAGTATGCAAACAACCATGCGAATCACTGCCTTGGATAATAGGCAAGAGGTTAATTTAGATTACCAGGCTATTATTGAGCCTGATTCGTGGCTTGCTGATATTTTTGGTAGTGACTTTATTGAAAGTGAAGTCACCACTCAGTTTCAATCTATGGCTCAAGAAATGATTAAGCGCAATCAACATACTACAAACTAGAGTAGTGAGAAAGACCTTGACGCCCAAATACAAAGACACAATATTCAAGGTTTACTATGATCTTCGGCAGGAAGAGTTGACGGGTTGACTTCATCATCCAACTTTGTCAGGGTGTTCATGTAAAAGTAATGTCCTAACTGTTGATATAACTCTCCTCCAAAGCGGGAGCTGACTCCCTTGGCCATGAGAGAGACCGCCATGAGACTGATCAATAAACCATGGCCATCCACCATTTCCATCACAATAATGGCTGAGGTAATAGGAGCTTGAGTTACTGCTGCAAGAAAACCTGCCATGCACAGTGTCATAATAGGAACCGCACTGTTAAACCCTCCCAGAACATGACTGAGGTTATAACCCAAGGCGGCCCCAACGGAGAGCGCTGGAGCAAAAATTCCGCCCGGCATCCCTGAGAAATAAGTGACTATAGTGGCTAAAAAACGGCAAATAGGTACGGCCCAATTGACACTTTGATGTCCTTCAATAATTGATTTAGTAATACCATAGCCGCTGCCAAAGGAGGCTCCCTTAACGACCACTCCCAAGATGGCAACAACTACACCACATACCCCGGCAAATAAAACTGGGTGAGCCTGACGCCACAGCCAGATAGGTAAATGGGCTGACTTTTGTGGCGAAAGTAATAAAAAATTAAAGAGCGCGCCCAGTAAACCACACACTCCTGCGCAAATGATCAAGGAGGGAATAATGGCAAAAGATTCTTGTTCGTGCATGCTCAGGCGACCAAAATACTGATAATCACCTAACAGGGCAATGGATACCAGCCCGGAGAGAATAATAGTACTAATTAATACCCCGCTGGTACGGGTTTCTAAACGGCGACCTAATTCTTCCACAGCAAAAATAACTCCTGCTAAAGGCGTATTAAAGGCTGCTGCAATGCCAGCGGCACCGCCAGCTAAAATTAAATCAGCTTTTCTGATGGCTCTAGCGTGAGGTAAAAAACGATGAGCAAGGGCCATTATCGAGGAAGCCACTTGTACTGATGGGCCTTCGCGGCCAGCAGAAAAGCCACCAATTAGTGCGAAACAACCTAAAAAAACTTTACCAATTAGTATCCTTAAGGAGACTAAGCTGTTGACGGGTTTGTTTTTTCGAGCAAGCTCAGTGGCTGCGATTACTTGAGGAATGCCACTACCTTGACTGCCTGGAAAATAGCGTTGCGTTAAAAAGACTGTCAGCATGCCAACGCCGGGGGCTAAAATGAAAGGAGACCACCAATGGTGAGTATACAGGTTGAAAAATATATCTAAGGCTTTGTTGGCTAGTTGGGAAAAACCCACTACACACAGTCCCGCAAGGATGGCGGAACCCCATAACACAACGCGTATTCCCCAACGATGTCGGCGCCAAGGTGAACGTAAATTAATCACTGAATAACCTTATTTTTTAAATAGGGGGCCAAGAAACGTCCCGTATAACTAGTTTCATTTTTAACAATATCCTGTGGCGCTCCAGCCACTAAAATATGGCCACCTAGTGCTCCACCCTCAGGCCCTAAATCAACGATCCAGTCTGCGGTTTTGATGACATCAAGATTGTGTTCAATGACTACTACCGTATTGCCATGGTCACGCAGCCTATGAAGAACCTTGAGAAGCAGGTCAATATCATGAAAGTGAAGGCCGGTGGTGGGTTCGTCAAGAATAAATAACGTACGCCCAGTATCGCGTTTAGAGAGTTCTAAAGATAATTTAACTCGCTGCGCTTCTCCCCCTGAGAGGGTGGTGGCCGATTGCCCAAGGGTGATATAGCCCAAGCCCACATCCATCAAGGTCTGACATTTACGGGCAATAATGGGGACCGCATTGAAAAATTCCAGGGCTTTTTCGACGGTTAAGGCCAATACCTCATCAATACTTTTCCCTTTATAATGAATCTCCAGGGTTTCACGGTTATAGCGTTTACCATGGCACACATCGCAGGGTACGTAAATATCAGGTAAAAAGTGCATTTCCACGCGCACCATGCCCTCCCCTTGGCAGGCCTCACAGCGCCCTCCTTTCACATTAAAAGAGAAACGACCTGGACCATAGCCGCGTTCACGGGATTGGGGAATGCCGGCAAAGAGTTCGCGGATGGGAGTAAATAATCCCGTATAAGTGGCAGGGTTAGAGCGCGGTGTTCGACCAATTGGACTTTGATCCACATTAATGATTTTATCAAAATGCTCTAAGCCTTGGATTCCCTCAAAGGGAGCTGGCTCTGTGCTGCTGTGATAGAGGTGACGGGACACGGCGTGATAGAGAGTGTCGTTAATTAAAGTGGATTTACCTGAACCCGAGACCCCTGTGATGGCAATAAATAGCCCCACAGGGAGCTCAAGATTCACTTTCTTGAGGTTGTTGCCTTGGGCGCCGCGGATGATCAACCGGCGCTCATCGGGCTGATGACGCTGCTCAGGTACTGCAATGGCTTTACTACCCTTTAAATATTCTCCCGTGAGGGAGTGAGGGCTGTTTTCAATATCCTGAGGGGTCCCCTTTGCCACCACCTCACCGCCGTGTTCCCCTGCACCTGGTCCCATGTCCACCACAAAATCTGCCGCACGAATAGCATCCTCATCGTGTTCAACCACAATAACGGAATTACCGAGGTCGCGTAGACGGTTTAAGGTTTCAAGTAGTCGATGATTATCACGCTGATGTAGACCAATGGAGGGTTCATCTAACACATACATCACCCCCGTGAGCCCTGAACCAATTTGTGACGCAAGACGAATACGCTGAGCTTCGCCTCCTGAGAGGGTATCGGCGGAGCGCTCAAGCTGTAAATACTCTAAGCCGACGTTGTTTAAAAATTGTAAGCGGGCAATAATTTCCTTCAAGATTTTATCAGCGATGGCTTGTTTTTTACCCTTAAGAGTCAGTTGCTGAAATAAACTTAAGGTTTCGCGCAAGGGTAAGGCGCTGATTTGATGAAGCGTGTATTGATTAATCCTGACCTCCCGCGCCTCAATACGTAAGCGTGAGCCTTGGCAATCGGGGCATGGTTTGTCATTTAACAGTTTAGCGAGTTCCTCGCGTACAGCCATGGAATCTGTTTCTTTATAACGTCGATCAAGAATCGGAATAATTCCTTCAAAAGGGTGCTGTTGACTGCGCAGTCGTCCTTTGTCGCCTGGGTAATGAAAGGTGATTTTTTCTTTACCGGAGCCGAAAAGTAATAGATGTTGTATAGACTCCTCTAACTCTTCAAAGGGGGTATCGAGTTTGAAGTGATAGTGTTTAGAGAGATCGGTTAACCATTGAAAATAGAATTGATTACGCTTATCCCAACCTTTAATAGCACCGCCAGCTAAACTCAATTGTGGGAAAGCCACTACTCGTTTAGCATCAAAAAAGCTAATCTCGCCCAGTCCATCGCACTTGGGACAGGCCCCCATAGGGTTGTTAAAGGAGAAGAGGCGAGGCTCTAATTCTTGTATTGAAAAACTACAAATAGGGCAAGCAAAGGTGGAGGAGAAAAGATGCTCTGTGTTCTGATCTAAATCTACCGCAATAGCTCGCCCATCACTGTGTCGCAGTGCGGTCTCGAAAGACTCAGCCAAACGCTGCTGCATATCAGGTTTAACCTTTAAGCGGTCCACCACAATGTCCACTGAGTGTTTCTTGTTCTTATCAAGGGGGGGAATATTGTCAATGTCTTGCACTACGGAGTCCACTCGTAAGCGCACAAAACCCTGAGCCCGCAACTCATTAATTAAGTCTACCTGTTGTCCCTTGCGTCCCACCACGAGTGGCGAGAGAATCATGATGCGCGTATTGTCAGGTAATGTTAATACATGATCCACCATCTGTGACACGCTTTGCGCCTCCAGTTTTTGTTGATGAGTGGGGCAGTAAGGATCCCCTACCCGGGCAAAGAGTAAGCGTAAATAATCATGAATTTCAGTGACCGTACCCACTGTCGAACGGGGATTATGACTGGTAGCTTTTTGTTCGATGGAGATGGCAGGAGAGAGCCCTTCGATTAAGTCAACATCTGGCTTTTCCATGAGTTGTAAGAATTGACGGGCATAGGCAGAGAGAGACTCCACATAGCGCCTTTGTCCCTCGGCATAGAGAGTATCGAAGGCAAGAGAGGATTTACCGGATCCTGATAAACCGGTAATCACCACTAACTGATGGCGGGGAATATCAATATCAATATTTTTTAGGTTATGGGTTCTGGCCCCCCGTATTCGGATCACGGGACTTTCAACAATTTGTTTCTTTTTCATGGTATAAAATGAAAGGCTTAACCTGTTAATATAAGATAAATATTTTACTTTTTTATCCTGTGGAAAAATGAGAACTAAAGTTACTATGACACCTATTGAGCGCCGAGCCACTTTAAGTCTTGCTAGTGTGTTCGCCTTGCGTATGTTGGGAATGTTTATCATTCTACCTGTATTTGCCTTGTATGCGGCACATCTTCCGGGTGGGGGGAATAAAACATTAATTGGTTTGGCTATGGGGGCCTATGGATTAACCCAGGCTCTATTACAAATTCCCTTTGGTTGGCTATCTGACCGCATTGGACGAAAGCCAGTCATTATGGGCGGGTTATTGATTTTTGCTGTGGGCAGTTTTGTGGCGGCCGGCGCTCACAGTATTGAAGGGATTATTATTGGGCGCATGATTCAAGGGGCCGGGGCAATTTCTTCGGCGATTATCGCCATGACCGCAGATTTAACTCGAATTGAGCAGCGTACAAAAGCCATGGCTATGATAGGAGTCACCATTGGCCTCACTTTTAGCGGTTCAATGATTTTAGCGCCGGTATTAGAGCCACAAATTGGGGTTCCGGGAATTTTTGCCATGACGGGAGTGTTGGCTTTATTTGCCATTGTCATGGTGCGTTGGGTGACCCCGAATCCACAACATCGCATCCCGGCTCGTGGCACTTGGGAGAGCATCAAAACAGTCTTAACTCACAGTGAGTTATTGCGCTTGGATTGGGGGATTTTTGTGTTACACGGCTCATTGATGGCCATGTTTGTAGTTCTTCCCCAAGCTCTTGTGCAAACCGGCTTTCAGGCTGTAGAGCACTGGAAGCTCTATTTGCCCGTAATGATTGGCTCTTTTGTTTTGATGATTCCAGGAGTGGCGCTGTCCCATGGTAAGCACCGTAAAACAGTCTTTTTGACAGCGATTGCGGTATTATTGATGGCTGAGGTGATATTGTGGGTGGGTATGCATAGCTTTTATGGCCTGGTGACAGCATTGTTTGTGTTTTTTACGGGTTTTAATATGTTAGAGGCAAGCTTACCTTCATTTATTACCACCATTGCTCCACCCGATATCAAGGGGGCAGCATCGGGGGTATACAGTTCAATTCAGTTTATGGGGACATTTGTTGGGGCCTCGGTGGCAGGTCTGCTGGCCAAAGAGTTTGGCCCCTCAAGCGTCCCTTTGTTTTGCGTTATATTAATGTTGACTTGGTTAATTGTGGCGTTGCCCATGAAAATTAAAGCCAGTCATGAATCAAGGGAGAAGTAGAGTATGGCATCGGTAAATAAAGTGATTTTAGTGGGTAATTTAGGCCGCGACCCTGAGGTGCGTTATTCCTCTGATGGCGCTGCCATTGCCAATATTAGTGTGGCCACTACGGATGTATGGAAAGATAAAAGCGGCGAAAAACAAGAAAAAACCGAGTGGCACCGGGTAGCATTCTTTGGGCGTTTAGCAGAAATTGCAGGAGAATATTTAAAAAAGGGTTCGCAAGTGTATTTAGAAGGACGTTTGCAAACCCGTAAGTGGCAAGATAAAGAAGGCCAGGAGCGCTATACCACTGAGGTGATTGCGGACCGTATGCAAATGTTGGGTGGGCGCTCTATGGCAGGGGGTAGCAGTGAGCCTCCGATGGATATGCAATCTGAGCATCCCAGCCCGGCCTCAGGGGGAACTACTAAAGCTGCCACTAAGTTTGATGATTTTGCGGACGATATCCCTTTCTGACCCCCAACGTAATAGTTAAGTCATCTTATTTGACCCCTTGTAAGACGGCGTTTTACAAGGGGTTTTTATTTTCAACGATCGCCGTGGAATACTGCATGAAAAACTCTTAATTTAGGGTGTGTCATCAATACCTATTTTAGAAATTTTCAGGTTTTGTGCCAGGGCTAGGATATGCGCAAGGTTTGTAAAGGGCGAATCACCACTGGGTTTGATATGTATTTCTGGTGGGTTGGAGGATTTTGAAAGACTTAATAATTGCTGATCTAAAGCATCTTGGGTAACCGGTCGTTGATTCACTTTGTACTGCCCTGATGCATTAATGGTGATGGTCATGATAGGGGCTGTTATGGTGCGACTACTGACCATGTTGTGTGGAGTACTCATATTAATCGAATGCAATTGGACTGGAATGGTAATAATTAACATAATCAGCAACACCAACATTACATCAATCAATGGTGTGGTATTGATGGCGATTAATGGCGCAGCTTCATTGTCTTTTAATCGAATAGTCATGATGACGAATGCACAGGTTCAGTAATGAATTCAATGGTGTTGATCCCCGCTTCATGGCATTGATGGAGTATTGGCGCAATAAAGTGGTAGGGAGTATTGGCGTCAGCGCGAATCAATATATGTACTGTTTTACCATCTATGGTTTTAAGCTTTATCCCCAGCGCTTTCACGTCAATCCTTTGGTCTTGCCAATAGAGAGAACCTGTTTTAGTGATGGCTAAGTTAATATCCTGTGGTGCAATGATTTCCCGGGTGGTGGTCTCTTTAGGGAGCACTACTTGATGAGTATGGACGACCACCGGAATGGTGATTAAGAAAATAATCAGTAAAACCAACATGACATCCACTAAAGGGGTCGTGTTGATGCTGGCGATAATTTCCTCACCCTCTCCTGAATCCTTAAGATCAATGGCCATAGATAATTCGTCTTAACGTTGTGGGGTTCTGCCGCCTAACAAGACTTTTTCTAAATCGTTGGCAAAACCGTGAAGCGCTGTCATGGCGTTTTTATTACGTCTTAAAAGCCAGTTATAAATGAGTACCGCAGGCACTGCCACCGCAAGACCGATAGCAGTCATAATGAGAGCCTCTCCTACGGGACCTGCCACTTTATCAATGGAGGCTTGCCCTGAAATACCGATGGCAGTCAGAGCGTGATAAATGCCCCATACCGTTCCAAATAAACCAATAAAGGGAGCCGTTGAGCCCACTGTTCCCAATAAAGCCAAACCAATTTGAAGGCGCGCTTGAACTTGATCAAAGGCTTGGTTTAAATTATTTTCCACCCAAGTATTTAAAGAAATATGTTGCGACAGTTGCCCCTGATACTCTTCCCTCGCTTGAATACCGGACTGAGCCAGAAAACGATAAGCCGAGTGAGGGGGTAATTGGTCTAAGACGCTCATATTTAATGGGCCTTGCCAAAAGGCGTTTTTCTCTTCAACGGAAGTGCGAAATAAACGTCTTTGCTCTAGGAGTTTTATCACTAACATATACCAACTGGCCACTGACATGATGAGTAGAATCACGAGGGTACCTCGAGCAATGAGATCCCCATTTGCCCACAGTGCATCCAGCCCATAGGGATTACTCAGAGCGTTATTGTTTGAGGGAGATATCTCTGCACCAGAAGCCTTGAAACAACTGAGGGGCATAAGTAAATACACCAATCCCCGATTAAGGAAGAAAAAAACGTTACGTTGCATGTTGACCTTTTCTACTTAATTATTGATTAAGACGCCATACATAGGGAATAGTTACCCTTATAGCGATAGCTTTACCATTCTCCGTGGCGGGAGTAAAACGGCATTGGCTCAAAGCGCTTAGCGCCGCTTCATCAAGGGCACTGGAACCACTTGATTGTAACACTTTACTGAGTTCCACTTGCCCTGCTTGGTTAATTAAAAAACTCAGTAATACGACACCTTCTTCACCGTTACGTCTTGCTGAAGCGGGATAATTAGGGGGGGGGGGCAGGGATAGTGAGTATCAATGCTGGGGGCCTGTTTGACTGAGCTTGTACTAGGTGCTTTAGTGGGTGATTGAGTGGGGGTATTAGTACTCTCTTTTACAGCGGCTTTGGCTGGTGAAGTGGGTAGTGTTACCGGAGCATGAATGGGTGGTTTGGATAGGGGTTCTTTAATGGGTGTTGTACTGATTAATGGTTTAGACGGAGCGCTATGTTTAAGAATATTAAGATTAATACTTTGAGCGCTATTGTTGCGGGACGAAAAAACAAGTGTCTCTACCATAATGGAATGATGACGAAGCGTTAAATGCTTAGTTTGCTTTATCAAACCATAGAGTATCAAGGCATGTAGTAACAGGACCACCAATAAAGCAGTGTTTTTTTGATAGGGTGAGAGGGTGTTGTGGGCAATCATCGTGGCATTTCTATCAATAAAGTTCTATTATAGCGAGTTGTTACGGGATATAAACATCCCAATAAAGAATGGGTGAGCTATGTGAACCCATAAAAATTTATTTTTCTTAATGATGGGTAGGCGATATTAACATCTATGGATATTCAATTAATTAATCAGACGCCGCTATGGAATCGCTTAGAAGCGACTCTCCAACAGCCCCACTACTCCCTACCCCATCTTTTTAGAAGTCATCAAGAGCGTATTTCAAGCTATCAGTTCAGTGTCTTAGGCATAACGCTTAACTATGCTTATCAGGCCCTCGATCAATCTTTGTTAGGCCAACTGATGGCGTTACTTAATGAGGTGGGCTTTGACATGGCGCGGCAACGGTTATTTGCCGGTGAAAAAATGAATTTTACTGAGGAGCGTGGAGCGCTACACATGGCTTTAAGGTGCGGTGAACCTAACAGCCCCACTTGGCCTGATTCTATTCAGCGTGAGATAGATTGTGAGCTGCAGCGTTTAGAGACGTTAACCAAACAGTTTCAAGGAGGAGTGTTGAAGGGGTTCTCTGGAGACACTCTTAACACAGTGGTAAACCTTGGTATTGGCGGATCAGATCTGGGTCCTAAAATGGTAGTCAAAGCCCTAGAGCCTTATCAGCATTACACCAAGGCAACCCATTTTTTAGCCAATCCTGATCCTTGGGCCCTACAACAATTGTTAAGCCAACTTCATGCCCCTCAGAGCTTATTTATTCTTTCCTCAAAATCCTTAAGTACCCTTGAGACGCTTGAAAACTATTACTCCATTGTGGATTGGCTAAAGGCACAGGGCTGTACCGACGAAGATTTAGAAAAACACTTTGTGGTAGTCACCTCCGCTCAAGATACAGCCCGTGAAATGGGTTTTTCTGAACAGCGTTTGTTTGCAATGTGGGACCATATTGGCGGCAGGTATTCTCTGTGGTCAGCCATCGGTCTGTCCATTGCTTTAACCTATGGCTGGCCCGTATTTAAAGAGCTTTTGGCAGGCGCTAGCGCTATGGATTGGCATTTTAAACATGCGCCAGCAGAGCAGAATTTACCTGTTATGCTCGCCCTATTAGGCGTGTTAAATCGTAATTTCTTACATAAAGATGCCCATTTAATGGCCATTTACGATGGCCGTTTGAGTTATTTCACGGAGTTTATCCAGCAGCTTGATATGGAATCCAATGGCAAGCATGTCAATCAATTAGGTCAAAGCATAGATTATGGGACGAGTCCTTTGGTGTGGGGGGGGCTAGGTATTAATGGGCAACATGCCTATTACCAAGCAGTCCACCAGGGGCGACTGAACACGACTGTAGACTTTATTGCAGTGCGATCTGACAGAGATGACTCACTACCGCGTTTTGATCAACATCAGACACTTATCCATAGAAGCATGATGGCCCAGGCGCAAGCCATGGCTCTTGGCCGCGATGAGGCGACGACCCGGCAGCGCTTAATTAAGGAAGGCTATAGTGAACCACAGTTGTCTCGCTTAGTCCCTCACCGCTGTTTTGAAGGAGGGACCACCAGTAATCTCATTTGGCTGGATCAATTAAATGCTCACACGCTAGGGGCATTGATTGCCACCTATGAGCACAAGGTTTTTACGCAGTCTGTGATCTGGCAAATCAATCCCTTTGATCAGTGGGGTGTTGAACTTGGTAAAACCTTACTCAGTGATTTATCGGCGCGCTAGACTTACCCGTGGCGCACCGATCCCAACTCGTCGACAATTAACGTAATTTAATATGCAGTTCTCTGAGTTGTTTTTCATCCACTACACTGGGTGCTTGCGTTAATAAACATTGTGCCCGTTGTGTTTTAGGAAAGGCAATCACATCGCGAATTTGTTCGGCTCCCGTCATCATAGCGGTTAATCGATCAAAACCAAAAGCAATGCCACCATGGGGTGGTGCGCCATATTGGAGTGCTTTTAATAGAAAGCCAAATTTACTTTGCGCCTCCTCAGGGCCAATGTTTAAGGCACGAAATACCTTGGATTGCACTTCTTCGCGGTGAATTCTCACGGATCCACCACCGATCTCCCAGCCGTTTAATACCACATCATAGGCCTTAGCTACTGCTTGACTGGGGTCTGAGGTAAGAAAGTCCTCATGACCATCTTTGGGGGCGGTAAAGGGGTGATGTAGGGCGACCCAGCGGTTTTCTTCCTCATCAAATTCAAACATGGGGAAATCCACTACCCATAAGGGTTGCCATCCCCCTTGAGAAAACCCTCTTTCATGGCCTATTTTGAGGCGTAGCGCACCCATGGCATCATTCACCACTTTAGTGCGGTCGGCGCCAAAGAAAATGAGATCACCATTGTTAGCACCGGTACGGCTGATGATTTCTTGTAATACATCAGTGGTAAGAAATTTAATTATCGGGGACTGTAAGCCCGTTTCATTGAGTGCTGATTTATCGTTGACCTTAATGTAAGCCAAGCCCTTTGCTCCATAAATACTGACAAACTGCGTGTAGTCGTCAATTTCTTTACGAGAAAGGGTTGCTCCGCCTGGAATATTGAGCGCCACGACGCGACCATCTTTGAGATCAGCGGCAGCACGGAAAACCTTGAAATCCACCTGCTTCATCAAGTCCGTGAGTTCGGTAAACTCCAAGGGGATACGTAAATCAGGTTTGTCGGAGCCAAAGCGGTGCATGGCCTCATGCCAACTCATGCGTGGGAAGGGATTGGGTAAATCTACTTGGATGGTTTCATGAAACAAGTGTTGAACCAAGCCTTCCATCAGCGTCATGATTTCTTCTTCGTTTAGAAAGGAGGTCTCAATATCCACCTGTGTGAATTCAGGTTGTCGATCAGCACGCAAGTCTTCATCTCTAAAGCACTTGGTAATTTGATAATAGCGATCAAAGCCCGATACCATTAATAATTGTTTAAATAATTGAGGTGACTGGGGGAGGGCAAAGAACTGACCGTCATGAATACGGCTTGGAACCAAATAATCACGGGCTCCCTCAGGAGTGGATTTGGTGAGCATGGGGGTTTCAATATCAATAAAACCCTGTTTATCTAAATAGTGACGCATCGTCATGGCCGCACGATAACGTAGTTTAAAATTATGCTGCATCATGGGACGCCGTAAATCCAAGTAGCGATACTCTAAGCGTACCGGCTCTGAAATGTAATCATCATCAATTTGGAATGGGGGTGGTAATGAGCTATTTAAAATGGTAATGCGCTCAGCCAGCAGTTCAATAGCCCCGCTTTTAAGGGAGCTATTAACGGTCCCCTCTGGGCGGCTGCGCACTTTGCCGGTAATGGCTAAGACAAATTCACTGCGAATCTCTTCGGCTTGTTTAAAGGCCGCTCCATTATCAGGGTCCACAACCACTTGCAATAGCCCCTCGCGATCACGCAGATCAATAAAAATCACTCCACCATGGTCGCGGCGACGATGGGTCCAGCCCTCAACAGTAATGGTTTGGTTAAGATATTGGTCGTCGATTAGACCACAATAATTAGTACGCATAGTATCTGTGTCTCAGAAGAAATTAATTAGATGGATTAATGGAATGGATAGCAGCTTTAGTGTGTGAGGTGGGATCCACAACGCCCATAGAAATAATGTATTTTAAGGCCATATCAACGCTCATATCCAGTTCAATGGTTTGACTTTTAGGGAGCATTAGAAAAAATCCCGAGGTGGGATTGGGCGTGGTGGGGACATAAACATTCACATGGGGTTCACTGAACTCTCTGGCGATGCTTTGGGTTGGGACGCCGGTTTGAAAGGCGATGGTCCAGACATCATTATGCGGGTAGCGCACTAGTAGCACTTGGCGAAAAGCTTGTCCCGAACTTGAAAACAAAGTATCACTGACTTGTTTAACACCCGAGTAAATACTTTTTACTAAAGGGATCTTACCTAGTATGTCATCTAGCATGTCAAGGAGTTTTCGACCCAGAAAGTTGGTGGCCACGGCGCCAGTTAAAATGACAATTAACAGTGCCACAAGCACACCAAGTCCTGGTATATGCAGCCCAACCAGGGTTTCAGGCCGCCATGCAATGGGAAGAATATCAAAGATTTGATCAAGGCTCGTGATGACGAGACGCAACACCCAAACGGTAATGACCACGGGAATGAGAACCACAATACCAGTCAAAAAATAACGTTTCATTATGAATTATTATTACTGTTAGTATTGTTCGTGGCAGGAGCGCTGTCGGCGCTGGCCGTGCTTGGAGTGGCGCTGGTGGAACCACTTTTTTGACCACGAAAATCTGTCACATACCAACCTGAACCCTTGAGCTGAAAGCCCGCGGCGCTCACTTGTTTGGCCAAAGCCTCTTGGCCACAGTGTGGGCAAAGAGTTTTAGGTGGGTCTGACATTTTTTGCAGCATTTCACTGGCTTTGCCACAGGCTTGGCAACGATATTCATATAAAGGCATTCTATCCTCCACAACAGATCAATGATAGCATAGTTCCTTGTTATTCTTGAGCTCTACTCTTTAAAATGAGTCAAGTCACAGGGAACCCTGAACCATAAATAAGTTCTTATATTAGGTTTTTCAAGTTAAGTATTTTACGCTAAAGGAGTCGTTTAATGGTCAAGATGCGCCACATTCTAGCTCTTGGGTTGATGACACTGTCACTGGCAGGCTGGGCTAAGAGCCCCGCTCTACCTGCTGGTGTCACACAAGTGACGTCAGTGGAAGGGGTCACTGAGTATCATTTAAAAAATGGTTTACAAGTGATTTTAGCGCCGGACAGCTCAAAACCCACCACCACAGTGAATATTACCTATCGCGTAGGGTCGCGCATGGAAAACTATGGTGAGACAGGAATGGCTCATTTACTTGAGCATTTAATGTTTAAAGGAACCCCCAAGCATCCCACCATTGCCGCTGACTTGAGCCATCGTGGGATGCGTCCTAACGGCACTACTTGGTTTGACCGCACTAATTATTTTGAGACCTTTACTGCCTCAGAGAGTAATCTTTCTTGGGCTCTCGCCATGGAAGCTGATCGCATGGTGCATTCCTTTATTGCGCGCAAAGATTTAGACAGTGAAATGACCGTGGTGCGCAATGAAATGGAAAAAGACGAAAATGATGCCAGCAGTGTGCTCATGGATAAATTGATGGCTACCGCCTACCAATGGCATAACTATGGTAAATCCACTATCGGTGCTCGTACCGATGTTGAAAACGTTTCAATTCCCCATTTGCAAGCCTTCTACAGAAAATACTATCAACCAGATAACGCCACTTTAGTGGTGGCAGGTAGTTTTGATCCTGATAAAACCTTGGCACTGATCAGTAAAGATTTTGGTGTGATTCCTAAACCCAAAAGAGTCATTGAACCTACCTATACCTTGGACCCTATTCAAGATGGCGAGAGAAGTGTGACCTTAAGGCGCGTAGGCGATGTCAAATATATTGAAGCGGTATATCACAGTGTAGCAGCTGCCCATCCAGATAATGCAGCATTCAGAGTATTGTCTTATATTATGGGCGATACGCCTTCGGGGCGCTTACACAAAGCCTTAGTAGAAAAAGAGCTGGCTACTGCCGTGTCTGCGGAGAGCTTTAACTTAGATGAACCGGGAGTCATTTACTTTGAGGCTGATTTAAGTAAAGAACAATCTCTGGATAAGGCTGCTCCAGTTTTCATGAAAACCATTGAAGGCGTTCATGATGAGCCTATTACCGAGCAAGAGGTTTCAAGAGCTAAAGCCAATTTATTAAATGATATAACGCAAACTTTTAATGATCCTGAAAGTTTTGGGATTTCTCTATCCACGGCCATTGCTAACGGCGACTGGCGTTTGTTTTTCTTAAATCGCGACCGAATTCAAAAAGTCAGCGTTCAAGACGTTCAGCGAGTGGCAGAGACGTGGCTTAAATCCAGTAATCGTACCATGGGTGAGTTTATTCCCACCGCAAAGCCTGATAGAGTGCCTTTCGCCGCACGAGTGGATGCGAAGGAGCAATTAAAAGACTTCACGGGTAAACAACAGATAGACCATGCTGAAGCCTTTGATGTCTCTCCCATGAATATCCAACAACGCACACAATGGGGACGTTTACCCTCCGGTATTCGCTACGCACTGCTCCCTAAGAAAACCAGAGGAGCAACGGTATTTGCTCAACTGAACTTGCATTTTGGTAATGCAGAGAACTTAATAGATCAAAGTTCCGTAGCGAATATGGTGGCAGGGCTTCTTGATCGTGGTACCGATAAGATGACGCGTCAACAAATCTCCGACCGCTTTACGCAATTAAAAGCGCAGGTCAGTTTCAGCGGTGGACCTACAGGAGTGTCGGTAAGTATGTTAACGGATCGCGATCATCTCTCCGACACCTTAGCGTTAGTCACAGAGATTTTACGTCATCCGAGCTTCCCAGAAAGTGAGTTTAAGCAGTTACAAGCTGCAGCTATTGCCTCGATTGAGCAAGAGAGAACTGATCCTCAGGCTATCGCCGGTAATGCCCTGTCACGTCACTTTAATCATTATCCTAAGGGGGATGTTCGCTATAGTCCTACCTTCGATGAGTCTGAAGAGAATATAAAGGCGGTGACTCTTGATAAAATTCAGAAGTTTTATCATGATTTCTACGGTGCTAACCATGGGGAAGTGGCTGTAGTGGGTGACTTTGATCCCGTAAAAATTAAGGCGGTACTCAATCAAGGTCTCGATCAGTGGGTGAGTCAATCGTCCTATGAGGTGGTATTAAACACATATGTGGCCCCTGTAGCATTTAAAGATGTGCTGAATACTCCCGATAAGGCCAACGCCATCTTTATTATGAAATTGCCGTTACCCATCATGGAGGATGATCCCACGGCACCTGCCTTAAAAGTGGCTAATACTATTTTCGGGGGTGGTTTTTTAAGCTCACGTCTCGCCACACGGATCCGCCAAAAAGAGGGTATTAGTTATGGCGTAGGTTCCTTTTTAAGGCTCAATAATCTGACTAAAAACAGTACTCTCGGCGCCTATGCCATTTATGCTCCACAAAACCTCGCTCGTCTAGAGAATGCCTTTCAGGAAGAAACAGATAAAGCCCTCAAGGACGGCTTTAGCGAGACTGAAATAAAAGAAGCTAAGCAATCCTTACTGCAGTCCGCTGCCTTAGGGCGTGCTCAGGATGACGGGTTAGCTGAACTGTTAACAAAATTGTTGTTTGATAATCATGATATGACCTATGTGGATAAATTAGAAAAAGAGACGCAACAGGTTAGTGTCAATGATGTCAATGCAGCCTTCAGAAAATGGGTGACTCCGGCTAGTTTTGCAGAAGTTATGGCGGGTGATTTTAATAAGCACCCCGCGAAGTAAATATTGGTATGGGCAATAAAATCCCCATTTCAGTGCTGGTGGTCATTTACACACGGCACGGTGAAGTGTTGTTACTAAACCGTGCTGACCACCACGGTTATTGGCAATCGGTCACGGGCAGTTGTGATTATGTAGGGGAGCCCCTTGAGAGCGCTGCCTGTCGTGAAGTGATGGAAGAGACAGGACTTAATTGTCAAGATTTTCAGCTAAAGAATTGGCATTGGCAACAGGTTTATGAAATTTATCCCCATTGGCGACATCGCTATGCCGAGGGGGTGATTCATAATACGGAGCATGTGTTTGGCTTATGTTTACCTGAGCGCCAAGAGATTATCCTGGCGCCACGGGAGCATATTGATTTTGTATGGTTACCCATTGAACAAGCTGCCGATCAGTGTTTTTCAGAAACTAACCGTGCTGCTGTGTTAAAGATTAAAGAATATCTTTAGCCTTTAAACTGAGAAGGATGAGCCGCACCCACAGGTGGTGGTGGCATTGGGGTTACGAATAATAAACTGTGCTCCCTCTAAATCCTCTTTATAATCAATTTCAGCGCCTGCTAGATACTGAAAACTCATGGGGTCAATCAAAAGCTCGACGCCGTTTTTTTGTACAACGGTATCATCTTCGGCTTTTTGTTCTTCAAAAGTAAAACCGTACTGAAAACCTGAGCAGCCCCCCCCTGAAACAAACACTCTGAGTTTTAAGTCGAGGTTATTCTCTTCCTCAAGAATAGAGCGAATCTTTACAGTGGCGCTATCTGACAATAAAACCGGGGATAGAGCTTCATCTAATGGTGCGTTCATGGCTATACCTCAATTAAATAGTACTAAAGTTGTACTACATTATACTGCTAATCTCATCATTGTGCGCAACTCAAGTTACTACAGGTTACCCGTAGCTTCTGGTTCATCCTCAAAGGTGTCATTGGCGTGCACAACACTAAAGACCACGGGTACAAAAATCAAGGTAGCAATAGTTGCTAAAAGCAAACCACCAATCACTGCCCGACCAAGTGGAGCGTTTTGTTCACCCCCATCCCCTAACCCGAGAGCCATGGGGATCATACCAATTAACATAGCTGAAGCGGTCATGAGCACAGGTCTAAATCGGGTATAACCGGCCTCAAGGGCAGCCTGAGTGGAATCTTTGACAATAGCTAATCGTTCCCGAGCAAAGCTGATCACCAAAATACTATTGGCCGTAGCCACCCCCATACACATAATAGCGCCAGTTAAGGCAGGAACGGATAAAGTGGTTCCGGTCAAGTAGAGCATCCACACAATCCCAGCTAAGGCTGCCGGTAACGCTGTAATAATTACAAAAGGATCAAGCCATGACTCAAAATTCACCACGACTAAGAAATAAATTAAAATAATGGATGCTACCAAGCCTAAACTAAGACCACGGTAAGAGTCCTGCATAATAGGCACCTGTCCTTGAAGTTTAACGCTGACTCCCTTAGGTAGCTCTTGATGGTGATGTTGGATAATAGTTTCAATGTCACCAGAAATACTTCCTAAATCCCTGCCCTGCAAGGAGGCGAAAATATCAAAAGAAGGCTTAATGTTGTAATGGGAAATCACCGAGTCAGATTGATCACGTTCAATGGATCCTAAACCGCCTAACACTTGCATCGAGGAGGATTCTTTAGTGGTAATCGGAATGTTGGCAAGGTCTGCCAGAGAGTTGATTTTATATTGTGGCATTTGAATTACAATCGGGTAGGAAACCCCATTTTTATTATTTAACCAAAAAGTAGGCGCCACTTGACTGGTGCCTGCCAAGGTGGCCACCAAACTGTTGGTAATGTCCCCTTCTGTTAAACCATAGTTTTTGGCTTGAGAGCGATCAATATCCACATTAAACTGAGGATAGTTAGTGGCCTGTTGCACGCGAAGGTCAGCAATTCCAGGCACGTTACGAATATCTTTTAAAATAGCCCTGACAAATTTAAGGTTGTTATCATGATTGGGGCCATCTACTCGAATGTCAATGGGAGCTGGCACACCAAAGTTTAGTATTTGGCTCGTAATGTCAGCAGGTAGAAAGGCAAAACTCACACCAGGAAAGGCTCTGGGTAAAGTTTCTCTTAACTTTTTCATATACTCTTTCGTGGGATGATGGTTTTCATTTAAGTGAATGAGAATATCTCCATCCTGAGGACCAATGGTACCAGTACTGCTATAAGCGGTGTTAATACCACTCACGGATAGCCCAATATTGTCCACAATGGTATCGAGTTCATTTTGAGGCACCAGACGTCGAATGGTGTTTTCAATTAAATCAAATTGTTTGGCGGTCTCTTCAATACGCGTTCCCACTTGTACGCGGATATGAATTTTCATATCGCCTGAGTCCACCTCTGGGAAAAAGTTTTTCCCCAACAAGGGAAATAAAGTCACGCAGGAAACAATGACGAAGCCTAAAAATAGAGTGATAAATTTTTTACGGTGGTCCAGTGCAAAATGTAATATGGAGCGATAAACCAACCTCACTTTAGTGAAACGTTTCTCAAAGCCTTGCTGAATATTGATGAAAAACTGGAAGATAGATGCTTTAACAGAGCGATGAACTTTAAAGTTTGGATCATGTTCGGGACGATGTGCATCAGTGTGATGCTCATGTTTAAAGTGTTGAGTCTGATATTTAAGTAACTTGTTGGCCACCGTAGGTACGAAAGTTTGCGACAATACAAAGGATGAGAGCATACCAAAGATAACGGCCTCAGCCATTGGAATAAATAAATATCTGGGTACCCCCGTTAGAGAGAACATGGGCACAAATACAATACAAATAGATAATGTTGAAACCAGAGCAGGTTGAATAATCTGCCTTGCTGCATCAATAATAGCTTTGGTAGTGGGTTTTCCCATTTCCAAATGATGGTTAATATTTTCAATCACCACCGTAGCATCATCTACCAGCATCCCCACGGCAAGAGCCAAACCACCTAACGTCATCACATTTAACGTGTTACCGGTGAGAGAAAGAAAGATAATTGCCGATAAAATGGCGAGAGGGATAGACATGGAAATAATAATCGTTGAGCGCCAGCTGCCCAGAAACAATAGAATCATGACGCTAGTTAAAATGCCGGCAATAGTTCCTTCGCGTACTACACCACTGATCGCAGATTTTACAAAAATGGATTGATCCCCTACCACTTTTAAAACGAGGTTGTTAGGTAAGGTTTCTTTTAATTTAGGAATCAATTCTTTCGTTCCTTGAATAATATCCAAGGTTGAGGTGGCACCATTTTTAAGAATCGTCATCAATACAGAGCGCCGACCATCATCTCTCACCACATTAATTTGTGGAGGGAAACCATCACGGACATGGGCTACATCATGAATGAAAATAGTGACTCCCCCTACGTTTTTAATGGGAAGATTGTTGAGTAAAGTAAACTCATCTGGACTGTCGTTAATCTTTACGTTGTATTCAAAGGAACCAATTTTTTCGGTTCCAGGAGAGAGTACTAAGTTTTGTTGGCTCAGAGCTCTTGCGACGTCATCCGGTGAAACTCTTTTTGATTGCATAGCTTGAGGATCCAAGTCAATTTGGATCTGTCTCACCTTGCCACCATAGGGTGAGGGAACAGCGCTGCCTCTGACCGTGGCTAGCTGTGGGCGAATAAAGTTTTGACCCAAGTCAAAGATACGGTCCTCAGAGAGAACTTTACTCGATAAGGCCAACTGTAAAATAGGTACTGTTGCCGCGTTATAATTCAAAATCAACGGAGGGGTAATACCAGGAGGCATTTGTTTTAAAACGGTTTGAGAGATGGCGGTGACCTGAGCATTAGCAGTTCGAATATCCACATCAGGCTGAAAGAAGATTTTTACAATCCCGTAACCAAATAAAGATTGGGACTCTATATGTTCGATATCATTCACAGTGGAGCTTAAGGAGCGTTCATAGTAGTAAACAATCCGCCCAGCCATGTCCTCTGGAGGCATACCACTATATGTCCATACGGCACTGATCACCGGTAAATTAATTTCCGGAAAAATGTCTTTAGGTGTTTTAATAATGGAAATAACTCCAAATAAAAAAATCACCAACGCCATGACAATAAATGTATTAGGACGTCTTAGAGCTAACTTAACAATTTCAAGCATCTTTAGCGGATTCCAAACCCTAATTAATAAAACGGAATTTCTTGTATTTTAGGTGGCCTTAGTGTGGCATAAGTTAGCGGCACTACTTGTAACGGATTGTAAGGTTAGGCGCCATGGACTAAATTGAGTGAGGTTTAAGAGAATCACCTAAGGCAACACAGGAACTTGCGTTAAACCCATGGTTTCATTGAGTCCAAACATTAAATTCATGTTTTGTACAGCCTGTCCAGCGGCTCCTTTCACGAGATTATCAATGACCGATAAAACTACCACGACCTCACTGTGAGGCGGTTGGTGAAGGGCAATACGACAATAGTTTGATGCTCTCACAGAACGTGTTTCAGGATGGCTGGCAAAGGGCATCACATCAACAAAAGGCTCATTAGAATAATGGTTTTCAAATAGTTGTTGCAGATCTACTGTGTGCTTTAATGTGGCGTAGCAGGTCGCATGAATCCCTCTAATTAAAGGCGTCAAATGGGGTGTAAAAATAAGATTAACGGGGCCTTGATGGTGGTTACTGAGTTGTTCACTAATTTCAGGAAGATGGCGATGGCCACTGACACCATAGGCTTTAAAATTATCGGAGGCCTCAGAAAAGAGTGTTTGTATTTCACTTTTTCTGCCGGCGCCAGATACTCCAGATTTGGCATCGGCGATGAGCGTATTAGCATGAATAACCCCTGCCTTGATTAAAGGAATAAACGCCAATTGCACAGCGGTGGGGTAGCAACCCGGATTAGCCACCAATTGAGCTTTTTTAATCTCATCACGATTGACTTCGGGTAGACCATATACCGCCTGTTTTACCCACTCTGGGCTTACATGCTCCATGGCGTACCACTTTTCCCAGAGAGGAATGTTTTTTATGCGAAAATCCGCCGCCAGATCAATGACTTTGACGCCCTTCCTCAAAAGACTAGGTGCGTCTTTCATGGCTATGCCATTCGGGGTAGCAAAAAACACCACGTCACAGTGAGAAAGCTCTTGGCTGTGGGGGTCAACAAAGGCGAGATCAACGCGTCCTCTCAAGTTTGGAAAAACATCAGCGACTGGTTTATTAGCATCTTGTCTTGAAGTGATCGCGGTCAGGTTAACCTCAGGATGCTGGACCAACAGACGCAATAGCTCAACTCCTGTATACCCTGTTCCGCCAACAATACCTACTTTAATCATCCTTGAGATCTCCCTAACTCTTTACGCTATTATCGCTTAAAAAAAGATTTTCGCAGCAATAAAAAAAGCCGGTAGAACCGGCTTTTTTTACTTTCAATACTGTTATCGTTTGCTAAACTGTTTACGACGACGAGCTTTGTGTAGACCCACTTTCTTACGTTCCACTTCACGGGCATCTCGGGTAACTAAACCTGCTTGCTTAAGTGCTGATTTAAGTTCCGGATTATAGTCTATTAGAGCTCTGGTAATTCCGTGACGAACTGCACCGGCTTGGCCTGATTCACCACCACCTGCCACATTAACACGGATATCAAATCCACCCATATGATTAGTGAGCTCCAATGGTTGACGCACTACCATACGACCTGTTTCACGGGAAAAATATACATCCAGAGGTTTACCGTTGACGATAAACTTACCAGAACCATTTTTAATGAAAACACGGGCCACAGCACTTTTACGTCTGCCGGTACCATAATAATATTGTCCGATCATAATAACGCCTAGATAACTAAAGGTTTAGGTTGTTGAGCTGCATGTGGATGGTCAGTTCCAGCATACACTTTCATTTTTTTAATCATGGCATAACCCAAAGGACCCTTAGGTAACATGCCTTTAACTGCTTTTTCAAGAACGCGAGCGGGATGACGTGCACGCATTTTATTGAAATTGGTTTCATAGATCCCACCAGGGTAGCCTGAGTGACGATAATATTTTTTATCTTCACCTTTATTACCGGTAACACGGATTTTATCTGCATTAACCACTACAATAAAATCACCCGTATCAACGTGTGGGGTGTAAATAGGTTTGTGTTTGCCGCGAAGTCTGAGAGCTATTTGACTAGCAAGACGCCCCAAGATTAAGTCTTGTGCGTCAACGACGAACCAGTCGCGCTGTACTTCATGGTTTTTAGCCGAAAAGGTTTTCATGGCACTTTACCAACAATGTTATTCGATAGCCGACTATTATAAACTTGAGTCTTTCCTAATGTCAATGCGTTGTTATAATGTTCAAGTATGCTAAGACTAAAGGACGCAATAATGAAAGCACGGGTAAAGTGGGTTGAAGGAATGAGTTTCTTGGGGGAAAGTGGCAGTGGCCATACTTTTTTAATGGATGGCGCCCCTGAGTCTGGGGGGCGAAACCTTGGTGTTCGTCCCATGGAGGCTATGCTCCTTGGCGCCGGAGGCTGTACCTCTTTTGATGTGGTGTTAATTTTAAAGCGCTCAAGAGCGCAAGTTACTGATTGCGTGGTTGAAATTGACAGTGAGCGGGCTGAAACGGACCCTAAGGTATTCACTAAAATTCATTTTCATTTTATTGTAACAGGGGTAGATTTGAAGCCTGAATTAGTGGAACGGGCGATTAAGCTCTCAGCGGAAAAATATTGTTCGGCAACTTTTATGTTAGGTAAAACCGCCTCGGTAACTCATGATTTTGAAATTCGCGAGGCGATGTAATGGTCGTGAAATCAGTGTTAACACATCTTTTGGCGGGAAATTCTCTTAACTCCCAACAGATGACCGACGTCATGGAAGGGATTCTAACTGGCCGCATTTCAGAAATACAAACTGCAGCGGTTTTGAGTTTATTGGCAAAGAAAGGGGAGAGTATTGAGGAAGTCGTTGCCGCTGCCAAAGTGATGCGAGCGTTATCCCAGCGGGTAGAAGTGAGGATGGATGCCCCAGTGATTGACACCTGTGGCACGGGGGGTGATGGTTTACATACCTTTAACATTTCTACGGCTTCATCTTTTGTAGTGGCCGCGGCAGGCGCTGCTGTGGCGAAGCACGGCGGACGTTCAGTATCCTCTTTGAGTGGCAGCGTGGATGTTTTGGAGGCAATGGGGTTGCCAGTCAGTGTTTGGAGTTTAGCGCGTGTACAAGATTTTTTGGAGCGTTATCGCTGGACTTTTATGTTTGCCCCAAATCATCATACAGCAATGAAGTATACGGCTCATGTGCGTAAAGAATTGGGTATTAGAACCTTGTTTAATATTCTGGGACCCCTGACTAATCCGGCCAATGCTCCTTTTCAAGTACTGGGGGTGTTTAGTCCTCATTTAACTCGTCTTATGGTGGAAGTGTTAAAAGAGTTAGGAAGTGAGGGGGCTTTAGTGGTTCACGGTCATGATGGGCTGGATGAAATTTCTTTAGCAGGCCCCACCAGTGTTGCCGAGCTAAAAAATGGGGTAATTCGGTATTATGAGATAACTCCAGAGCAGTTTGGTTTTACAAGGATGCCTCTCAATCCTCTGCTCGTGAATAACCCCATGGAATCCATGTTTTTTATTGATCAGGTGTTGGATAATTTCCCGGGGCCTGCCAGAGACATTGTTGCTCTGAATGCGGGAGCTGCAATATATATCACTGGCTTAGTAGAGAGTTTTGAGGCTGGCGTGCAAAAAGCCCTAGATGTGATTGCCATAGGGGACGCAAAGAAACTGAAGGATCAAATTAAAAAGGCAGCTAATCATGGATGATATTTTAAAGAGAATAGTCGAGACTAAGCTTGAGGAAGTGGCTGCAGCTAAAGAACAAGTATCGTTAGAGGTAATGCGAGAGATGGCTATGTCTTCTGGCTTATGTCGAGATTTTGTGGGGTCAATGGAGCGTAAATTAACCACTCAACAGGCCGCCATCATTGCAGAAATTAAACGCGCAAGTCCTAGTAAAGGGGTGCTTCGTCATGACTTTGATCCTGCTGCCATTGCCCAGAGCTATGAGGAAAATGGAGCAGCCTGTTTGTCTGTATTAACTGATGAGGAGTACTTTCAGGGGAGTATTGAATACCTAAGAGAGGCTCGCTACGCCTCTACTTTACCAATTCTAAGAAAAGACTTCATAATAGATGAATATCAAATCTATGAGTCTAAAGCCATTGGGGCTGACGCCATATTACTCATAGTATCCATTCTGGAAGATGATCTGATGCATACTCTGTGTCAATTAGCGCAAAGCTTGGGTCTTGCCGTTCTTGTGGAGTCCCACGATGAGATTGAGCTAAAGAGAGCCCTGCGAGTTCCCACACAATTGATGGGTATTAATAATCGCAATCTTAAAACCTTTGAAACCTCATTAAATGTGACGCTAAATTTACAGAAACATATTCCGCAAGAGCGCATCATAATTACTGAAAGTGGTATTTTAACCCGAGAAGACGTTAATATGATGCGCTCTCAAGGGGTGAATAGCTTTTTGATCGGCGAAGCATTTATGAAAGCCATAGAGCCTGGGATAGCTTTGAGGCAATTATTCAGACTAAATTGATCCATTTACAATCGGTAACAGAAGTTTTGATTTCTTGTGTCACAATGCATCACCTTTTATGATTGTCTATTAGATTTGAGGAGTTTGAGTTTTGATAGGGATTGTTAAGCTTGCGCTGAAGAGACCTAACACCTTTATTGTGATGTCTTTAATCATTACATTATTTGGTGTCATTTCTGCCTTTAAAACACCGGTTGATATCTTTCCTCAAATTAATATCCCCGTCATCAGTGCCGTATGGACATATAGTGGTATGCCTCCAGAGGACATGGCTGGGCGGATTGTTTACTACTATGAACGCTCCTTAAGCTCCACTGTGAATGATATCGAACATATAGAGTCCCAATCTTTATTTGGTTACGGGATTGTAAAAATCTTCTTTCAGCCTGATGTGGATATTCGAACTGCTAATGCTCAGGTCACCGCCATCTCTCAAACCGTTTTAAAACAAATGCCTCCTGGTATTACCCCTCCGTTGATTTTGAATTATAACGCGGCAACAGTACCTATTTTACAGTTGGCCTTATCGAGTAAAGTTCTCTCTGAGGACCGTATCTTTGACTTGGGTCAAAACTTTATTCGCCCACAGCTAGCCACGGTCAGAGGCAGCGCTGTTCCCTCACCCTATGGTGGCAAGGTGAGACAGATCCAAATTGACTTGGATCCTCAAGCTATGCAATCAAAGGGGATTTCGCCGGATGATGTGTCCACAGCCTTAAAGAACCAGAACTTAATTTTGTCAGCTGGAACCGAAAAAATCGGGACCTTTGAGTACAATATTAAGATTAACGATAGCCCTGAAGCGTTTCAAAAGTTAAACGATTTACCTATTAAAAAAATTAATGGCGCCATTATTTTTATTCGTGATGTGGCTCATGTAAGAGACGGTTTTCCGCCCCAGATCAACGTTGTTAGAAATGATGGTCGGCGCTCTGTATTGATGACGATTCTTAAAAATGGTGCCACCTCAACCTTGGATATTATTCAAGGAACGAAAGACATTATTCCAAAACTAGAGGAAACTCTACCAAAGAGTTTACATGTTGACTTAGTTGGAGATCAGTCGATTTTTGTGAAGGCAGCCTTAGCTGGTGTGGTTCGCGAGGGTTTGATCGCCATTGTTCTAACTAGCGTCATGATTCTATTGTTTCTGGGCAGCTGGCGCTCAACCATTATTATTTCTCTGTCAATCCCGTTGTCCCTATTATCAGCAGTCATTTTGTTATCGATTTCTGGGAATTCTCTGAATGTCATGACCTTAGGCGGCTTGGCACTCGCCGTGGGGATGCTGGTAGATAATGCTACTGTAGTCATTGAAAACATTAACTACCATTTGGAGCAGGGTAAGCAGGTGAGAGTGGCGATTATTGATGCAGCAAAGCAAATTATTCAGCCAGCGTTTGTTTCCACTCTTTGTTTTTGCATTGTGTTTGTGCCTATGTTCTCTCTCACCGGAGTGCCAAGATATCTTTTTGTACCAATGGCTGAAGCGGTAGTGTTTGGAATGTTGGCTTCTTTTATCTTGTCGCAAACATTTGTACCGATGATGGCCAATAAATTCTTAAGGGTGCATACAGCTCATCACGCACTCCCTGAGGAAGGTCACGAGGCGGTTCGTGTTAAGCGTTCTCAATTACGTTTAATATTGCATTTTTTCTCGACCTTTCAACAGCAATTTGAAAGAAAATTTGCTGCTTTTCGTGAAGGATATCGTTCTTTCTTAATACTGGTGTTAACTAACCCCAAGAAATTTACTTGGGGATTTACCGCTTTTGTGTTGATATCTTGTATTGGTTTATATCCCATGCTAGGACGTAATTTTTTCCCTACTGTGGATTCTGGGGATATGAAAATTCATGTCCGTGCTCAAGTGGGCACGCGTATTGAAGAAACAGCCAAATTGTTTAACCTAATAGAAGATGATATCAGGCGACATATTCCTAGTGATCAGTTAGATACTATTGTAGATAATATTGGTCTATCGGTGAGTGGTATTAATACTTCTTATAGTAATACTGGGACGATAGGTCCTCAAGATGGGGACATTCTCATTCACTTAAATGAAAATCATACGTCTACTAGTGCCTATGTCAAGCATCTGCGTGAGTTTCTGCCGCGCGATTTTCCTGGAGTTAGTTTTGCCTTTCTACCCGCCGACATTACTAGTCAAATTTTGAATTTTGGCGCGCCGGCACCTATTGATATACAAGTGAATGGCCCCAATAAGTTTGAGAATTTGGCTTTTATTAAAAAAATCGAGAAACAAACCAGGGAGGTTCCTGGTATCGCTGACGTTCGTCTGCAGCAAGCCACCAATTATCCGCAGTTTAATATCGACATCGATCGCGTTCAGGCCAATAACTTTGGCTTGACGGAAGCGGATGTGACCAATAGCCTAGTGGCAACGTTGGCGGGAACGAGTCAGGTGGCTCCTACTTTCTGGTTAAATCCAAGTAATGGAGTGTCCTATCCTATTGTTATTCAAATGCCGCAGTATCGTATTAATTCTTTGGCTGACTTAGAAAATATTCCTATTACAGCTCCTAACTCTAAAGGTTTGCAAGTTTTAGGAGGGCTAGGGTCCATAACTCGTACCCAGTCAGACTCCGTGATTTCTCACTACAACATTAAGCCAGCCTTTGATATTTATGCGTCAACGCAAGGGCGCGATTTGGGGAGTGTCGCTAAGGATATCCAAACTATTATTGATCAAAATAAGAAAGATTTGCCAAGGGGTGCTAGTGTGATACTCCGTGGTCAGGTACCTATTATGGAAAACTCTTATATGGGGTTAAGCTTAGGATTGATTGCTTCTATTGTCCTAATTTACTTCTTGATTGTGATTAATTTTGAATCTTGGCTTGATCCTTTTGTGATTATTACAGCGTTACCTGCAGCCTTAGCCGGTATCGTATGGATACTATTTACCACTTACACTACTTTGTCGGTTCCTGCATTAACTGGAGCAATTATGTGCATGGGGGTGGCCACAGCTAACAGTATTTTAGTGGTGAGTTTTGCCCGTGAACGTTTGCAAGAACTCAAGCATCCTGTTCAAGCAGCATTAGAGGCTGGGGTAACTCGTTTTCGTCCTGTGTTAATGACGGCAGCAGCTATGGTAATTGGTATGATTCCCATGGCTCTCGGTTTAGGGGATGGCGGTGAGCAAAATGCGCCTTTAGGGCGAGCTGTCATTGGTGGTTTGTTATTTGCCACCTTTGCCACCTTATTGTTTGTACCGGCTGTGTTTAGTTTGGTACATCGTAATGATCGATTTGATGAAGTTGAACAAACATGGGACGACGAGTCACATGATCCCGTGTAAGTTAGCATCGTTTTAAAGGAGTGTTGGAATGCATCACGATTCGGAAGAAGTACATTTTGAAGTTAAGAGTGTTCCGAACCTAAAGCGTAAATTAATCATTGCCGTTGCAGTGATTTTACTGATTGCGCTGTGGGGCGGAATTAAGCGTTATATTGACTACAAAAAACAGGCCACTTGGAGCGCCGAGCAGGCAATTGAGTCGGTGGCTATTATTCACCCTCATGTGGGGGGTAACGGTAATACTCTGGTGTTGCCTGGAACCTTGCAGCCTTTTATTGACGCACCGATTTTAGCTCGTGTAGATGGGTATTTGAAGATTTGGTATCACGATATAGGCGCTAAAGTAAAAAAAGGTGAATTACTGGCTGTTATTGATACGCCAGAATTGGATCAACAATTAAGTCAAGCTCAGGCTAATTTGGTGAGAAGGCAGGCCGATGAGAATTTAGCTTTTGTTACCATGAAACGGTGGAAAGCCCTGTTAGCTAAAGACTCTGTATCAAAACAAGAAACTGATGTCCATATTGCTGATTATGAAGCACGTAAAGCAGATGTCTTGGCAGCCAGAGCGGATGTGGCAAGAATAGAAGCCTTTGAGAGTTTTAAACGCGTTATTGCCCCTTTTGATGGCATTATTACTGCTAGAAAAACCGATGTTGGGTTTTTGATCAGCGCTGGTAAAGGAACAGAGTTATTTAATGTGTCAAGTGTTGACCCACTGCGCCTTTATGTACCCGTTCCTCAAATATACAGTGATCGAATTAAAAATGGTCTGACTGCGACGCTTACGGTGCCTGAGTTTCCTAACCGTACTTTTACCGCTAAGGTGGAAACTACTTCCGGAGGAATCAGTAACGTCAGTGGTACGATGCTGGTGGAGTTGTTAGTTGAAAATAAAGATGAAACATTAAAACCTGGAGAGTATTCGCAGGTTAAGTTTGATTTGCCAGAAAATAGTAGCGCCGTAAGAGTTCCTTCAAGTTGTTTGATTTTTAGAGCAGGAGGGTTGAAGGTGGCGGTATTAGGTACAGATAATCATATCACCTTAAAACCCATTGTGGTTGGAAGAGATTATGGTAGTGAAGTGGAAGTGATCAAAGGCTTAAGTGTTAATGATCAAGTGGTGGACAGTCCCTCTGACTCTATTGAAACCGGGGACTTGGTAAAACCTCAAGTCTCTACTACTCAACAGCCGGGTGGGAACTAATCATGAAACGGTGGTATTCAGCATTTGTTGTTTTACCTCTGGTTCTTAACGGCTGTTCACTGGCGCCAGATTATAAGCGTCCTGAGGCTGAGATAGCTCCTCATTTTAAAGAGGATGGTGTTTGGCGCACAGCAGCCCCCATGGACGATAAAGCCAAAGGGGATTGGTGGCACTACTTTAATGACTCAACGCTAACCCATCTAGAGGCTAAGATAGATACAGCCAATTTGCAATTGGGTATTGCTCTTGCAAGACATGATCAAGCGCTCGCTATCGCTAATGAGAATAACGCTCAACTGTATCCCGAGATCGATGCAACCGGTAACTATTTAACTAATAGACAGTCCTTAAACAGACCTCTAAGAAGCTCCAGCTTAAACTATAGTGTTTATGGCAATACGGCAATTGGTGCAGGGATTAATTACGAGCTTGATTTTTGGGGTAGGTTGCGTAATCAGGCCAAATCCTCGGCGTTACTGGAAGAGGCTAGCCGAGCTGACATAGAAACTGTTCGTTTGAGCCAACAAGCCCTATTGGCTTCAATTTATTTTCAGTTAAGAGGTTATGACACACAAATAGCTATATTCGATGACTCTATCAAAGCCTACGAGAGAGAGTTTGTAATTATTAAAAATCGTCATGACGAGGGAGTCGTGTCAGGCTTGGACGTGGCTCGAGCTGAGAGTTTATTGGATCAAGTTAAGGGACAATTGCAGGGTTTGTTAGCGCAGAGAGCCATTTACGAGCATGCGATAGCAGTTTTGGTGGGTGAAAATCCTAGTACCTTTAGGATAGAACCAGTCACTAGTTTCTCTGAAACCTATCCTAACTTGCCAACTATTCTTCCCTCTCAAGTACTACAACGTCGACCGGACATTGCCGCCGCTGAGCGTCGAGTGGCATCAGCCAACGCAGAAATTGGGGTGGCAAAGGCGGCATTTTTCCCAACGATTAATTTATTTGCCTTTGGGGGCTACCAAAACAGTGGCTATGGTAACTTGTTATCAGTGCCTAATAGTACTTGGGCGTTGGGTCCGCTGGCCTTTTTACCAATAATTGATGAAGGTAGAAGACAGAGTTTGGTGGATTTGGCTAATGCACAAAATAAAGAGTTAATCGTTACCTATCGTCAAACAGTATTAACAGCATTTAAAGAAGTAGAGGACAGTATGGCCTCTTTAAATCATCTACAAACTGAACTCACAGAACAATCAAAGGCTACTATCGCTGCAAAAACCACTTATGATTTGGCGGTAAACCGCTACCTTGAGGGGGCCAGTAGTTATTTAGAAGTGATTGATGCTGAGAATACCAAGCTTCAAACTCAGATTGCTGAAACTAAAGTGAGGTCAGCGCAAATGATTGCCGTTGTCAGCTTTGTAAAAGCCATTGGCGGTGATTGGTAATATTCAAATGTTGTTTATACGCAACACGCTTGTTGTTAATTTACAAATTACACTTCCAAACATGGATGAACTCACCTAATTCAAGTTATAGTTCACTCATGAAAGCCTAGTTATCTAGGCTTTTACATATTTTGTAAATCTTTTGTATGAAGTTTTACATAGTTCATTTTTAATAGATGGAGTTTACACATGAAAAAATCGCTACTCGCTTTAGCAGCATTAGCTTCAGTCGCCAGCGTAGCTCACGCACAAGACGGCATTCAGTTGTATGGTGTTTTAGATATGGGCGTTGCTCAGGCCACCAATAACCAAGACATCTCCAAAAATGGATTTGTAACCGGACTGACTCCAACAAGCGCGCCTTACTTAGGTAAATCGCCTGTAACTGGAACAGTTGATGGGCTTATTAATGGTGGTCAATCAGCTACTCGTTGGGGTATTAAAGGTTCTGAAGACTTAGGTTCTGGTCGTAAAGCTTTCTTTGTATTAGAGTCAGGTTTCAACCTAGCTAATGGTCAATTAGCTACCTCAGGTTTGGCTGGTAGCTCAAATGTCTTTTCAAATGCTGATACAAGTTTGAATGGTCAATTATTTGGTCGTCAAGCTTATTTAGGTTTATCTGACAACCAATTAGGTCAATTGGAAATTGGTCGTGTATATAATGTGTTTGCTGATGTGATTTCAGGTGGATACGATCCTGTTAATTTCCAAGAATTTTCACCAATTAACTTCTCTGGTTTCTATGGTGGTGGTGGACAAACAGATAACTTCCGTGTTGACAACTCATTGAAGTATGAAAAAACCTTCGGTAATTACAAAGTTAAATACTTACATTCTTTTGGTGGTATCTCTAACAGCTACAATGCTGGAAGCTCAGATCAAGCAAGCGTAGGTTATGAAAATAGCCGTTTTGGTGTTCAAGCTGGTTACCAATATACTCATGACGTAACAGGTATTTCTTTCCCTGGTTCGTTAACTTCTTATACTCCTTCTACCGGCTATGCAGCTCCAACAAATGGTATTCCTGTACCAAATGGTGTGAACGTAACCTATAACGATCTTAGAGCAGCTTTGTTGGCTGGAAGATATAATGTTAATCAAAGACTTTCTTTGAAAGGTGGTATCGAATATATTACTTATACTCCTGCGAGCAACTATGCAGCTGATGCTACTCTTACAAACGTATATTCTTATACTATCGTTGGTCAACAAAACGGTATTAACAAAGACTTCCATGTGTTCTTTGCTGGTGGTACCTATGATTTGACACCAAAACAAAAAATCTCCGCAGGTTATTACTGGATTACAGTACGTGCTGATGGTGGAAGCGGATATGATAAATATGCTTCTGTTGCCTATGAGTATTATTTGTCAAAACGAACCAACTTCTATGCTGCCGTGATGAACGACACCAAGTCAGGAGTTGCTGCAGTTGGATATCCAACCGTCTCAGCCTACCCATCAGTATTTAATACTTATGGAGTGGGTGTTCGCCACTTGTTCTAATTTTTGTTTTTAAAAAACTAAATTAATGACGTCAATAAACCCCTTACATGTTTACGTAAGGGGTTTACTTGAAAAATATAATGGCGGTTAAGTTATGAGTAAATTTCTTAAATTCAGAAGAAGTCTTTTATTCTTCGGAGTTTCTTTGTTAATTACTTCTTGTGCTACTCAAGAAAATACCTACGATTTAAAAAAAATATCTTCTACAAACAATGTCAAAGCAGTACGTCATCCAGAAGTTGGTCAATTTTGGAAATATCAAGTTAGGGACAAATATAAAAATCAAATTGTAGACGAAATCACTGAAACGGTAGTTTCTGTTAGCCCTGACATTGTTATTCAAAGAATAAGTAAGAAAAACGGAAAACTTCCTAATGAGGTCCAGACATCATGGGGAGAAATAAAAGAAGATCCTCATTGGCAACCGGAAGTTGTCTTTCAAAATCCAGATCAAATCTGGCCAAAAGAACTATTACCTGGAAAAATAAGTGCAGATAATCAATACTCTGTTGTTGATGATCCATTCTCTTTATATTCTTGGCATAAAGATGTTGAGTATGTAGGCTGGGAGTCTATAACAACTCGAGCTGGGAAATTTAATGCCTTTCATATTAGAAGTAATATACGTTTTGAGAGTAATGAGTTTTACTACAAAAAAGAAAATAAACGATTTGACGATATATGGTTTGTTCCAGAAATTGGACGCTGGGTATTAAGGGTGCAAAACGGAACGTTTTTAATACCAGGAAGAGGGGGAACTGGAAATGAAGATTATTTGGCTTATGAGTTAATTGAATGGAAATGACCAGCTAATTAAATAAAAACCTCAATTGATATTGGGGTTTTTTTACGAACTCGTTTGTTACATTTTTTTACATATTTTATTACATTTTTACTAAATGTAAAAACTTGTTGAAAATAAAAAATTACAAATTTTTTTTCTAATCAATTTTTTTTTATTATATTTTCAACAATAGACAATTAAAAAAGATATTAATATGATTATAAAAGAATATAAGTTAGGTGAAAAAATTGACCATCAATTGATTATGGACAATTTTCTTATACTAGTTCGAGGAAAGTTACTCCATGTCAGTAATTTAGATAGCATTCTATTTGATAAACCCAGCATCTTGAGTTTGACAAATAATACTAATAATAGTCATGAGTTTTTTATTCCCATTGAAAACAGTCATATTGGAGTGATCCCAAGAAATACTTTCACTAGTGAAGACAAGAGTCATCAGAGTAACGCTCCAGCGAAAACTATAACTTTAAACACTACAGGTATAAACAAGAAAAATAATCAGGAAATTAAACTTAAACAAAGCCATTTTAACTTCCTAAAGACTCCTAACGTAATTCCTAGTTTTAAGACGATTACTGACCTAACCATAAATAATGAGCGTTCAAAGGTATTACGCAATGAAATCACCTCTCACACGTTTAGAATGACATGCTCAAGAATTCTTAAACATATTCTTCCTTACTTTAAACGTTATTCCATTGACGAAGTGACTCATCAAGATATTAGTTCTTTTCTAAACTATTTAAGTACCTTTGAATATAATAATGTGACAATATCTCAGTATTTGGTTGCTTTAAAAAAAATATTTGTAACCGCCAAATTAAACGATTGGATAAACGATATCCCCTACATACCTAAAATAAAAGTTCAAAAAAAGCCAAGGGGTTGGTTTACCTTAAATGAATATAAAACACTTTGTAAAGAAAGTATTAGATACTCATCGTTGCATGAATTACCCTACCCACCAACTCATAGAAATATAAAAAATGGTATTTTTACTAATCAACAAAATATAATGTTTGGATTAAATTGGGTTATAAGGTTTATGATTAACTCGTTTATTCGGCCTGTTGATCTTAAAATCATTCAACATCAACATGTGGAAATAATTAAAGGTAAATATGTTTATTTGAGGTTAAATTTACCTGAAACCAAACGTCATACTGGACAAACCATTACCTTGCCCGGAGCTGTTTTTGCATATCAGCGATTGGTTGAATATTATCAACAATTTGGTTTAAATAAACCAAAGGATTATCTATTTCTTCCTGAAGTGAGTGATCGTCAAGCAGCCATTACCATCCTTGAAAATAACTTTAGAAAGCTTTTAATTAATTGTAATTTAAGATTTTCTTCTAATGGATTGAAAAGAACATTATATTCATTAAGACATTCTGCAATTACCTATCGTCTTCTTTATGGTAAGAAAACAGATCTCTTAACACTCGCAAGAAATTCACGAACTAGTGTTGAAATGATTGATAAGTATTACGCGAGTGAAATTAGTGCAGAAATGAAAATTGATCACATACATAGTTAATATTAAACCCACTGCGTTGCCACAGTGGGTTTAATTTACTGCATTCTTGCCTTAGACTGGTCTTAACAAGCAAGAGATTAGAACTTGGTACGTACACCAATACCGTAGGTATTGAATGTTGAAGGATAAGCGGCACCAGCTGCTGCTGCTCCTTGTTTGGTATCATTCATCACTGCAGCATAAAAGTTGGTACGTTTGCTCAAATAGTACTCAGCAGCAACAGACGCATATTTATCGTATCCGTCTCCAGCTGTGCCGCCGGCTTGTAACGTTACCCAATAGTAACCACCAGATAATTTGATTCTATCTGAAAGGTTATAATCAGCACCTAACCAATATACATTGTACTGTTTAGATCCACCAGCAGTGCTTGAGGCTACTGTGTAGGTGTAAATGCTGTTGAGTTGTTGGTCAGCGCTGTAGTTACTTGGAGGTAAATATTGTACAAATTCATAACCACCTTTAACGGTAAGTTTTTGATTGAAGTTGTATTTACCAGCTAGAATATATGACCTTAAATCATTAAATGTCACTGCCACGGCATTTGGAATTGGTGTGGTTGTACCCGTTAAAGTTCCAGGCACAGCAAGTTCTGATACATCGTGGGTGTATTGATAACCACCTTGTAAGCCAAAACGTGTGTTTTCATATCCGATGGTAGCTTGATCGGAACTTCTTGCGTTGTAGCTGTTTGAGATCCCACCAAAGGAATGCAAGTATTTGAACTTGTAATTACCGTAGGCTTTGATGTATTTCAAAGAATTATCAATACGGAAATTATCTGTTGTACCGCCACCGCCGTAAAAACCTGAGAAAGCGATAGGTGAGAACATTTGAAAATCAACTGGATCGTATCCACCAGAAACGATATCAGCTTGTAAGTTGTATACTCGACCAATCTGTAATTCGCCATAATATGGATCAGACAAATCCAAGTGAGCTTGGCGCCCAAATAGTTGGCCATTTAAGCTGGTGTCAGCTGCAGACAGGTTAGTGCTGCTACCTGCTAATCCTGCTTGGGCTAAGGTACCATTACCAATGCTAAAACCTGACTCTAACGTAAAGCTTACTTTACGACCAGAACCTAAATCCTCAGAACCTTTAATACCCCAGCGAGTAGCAGATTCTCCACCGTTCATCATGCCTAGAACCGTACCACGATCAGCGGCTTTAGCTGAAGAACCTGTAGGAACTAAACCAGTAACGAAAGTTGGTGAAATGTCAGCTGCATTGGTAGCTTGAACTACACCTGCATCTAACACACCGTATAACTGAACACCATCTTGAGCGTTAGCTATACCAGCAACAGATGCTAGGGCTGCTAAAGCGAGTAGCGATTTTTTCATGTGTAAACTCCATCCATTACAGATGAAAGTTTATTTTCTTAAAAAAATCAATAAAATCAATGGGTTAATTTTCTTATTAATAAGAATAGCTTACAAATGAAAAAATGATGGCTTTAATGAATTTTTGATACAAAATTAACACTTTGATAATTTACAAATGATCTGGAGTTTTTCTCTTTCAGGATAGTAAAGTTATAAATTGTCACAATTCTTTCATATTTAAATATCGCCGTATTTTTTTGTTAACAAAAATTAACAAATATTGTTTTAATGATTTAGAAAAACTTAACGTATTTGAAAAGGATTTTTTGAATTCAGATAAAATACTTGTAACTGTTATTTAAAAAACCTGTCTCACCATCAATAAAACACTTTAAGGATAGTAAGCCATGGCCGTTTTGCTAGATCAGCTCATCATTGCCTTTGACCGCAGTCTTAGAGTATTAGTAACCTCACAGCAAGCTGGAAGAGCCACCCCTGGAGGGGAACTTAGAGATTTAGATTTATCTGAGCGAGATCGTCGCTTTGCGTCTCGTTTGATGCGAATTAATCACACAGGTGAAGTCTGCGCGCAAGCGCTCTATCAGGGACAGGCTTTGACAGCTAGGCAAACTTATACACGTGATGCTTTGAAAGAGGCGGCACAGGAGGAACTTGATCACCTCGCCTGGTGTGAGACGAGAATTAAAGAATTAGGTGGTCGAGTGAGTTACTTAAATCCAGTATGGTATACAGGTGCTTTTTTAATGGGTATTAGTGCTGGGATTGCTGGAGACGGATGGAACTTGGCCTTTCTGAAGGAAACAGAAAAACAAGTTGAACTCCATCTTAACTCTCATTTAGAGAAATTAAATAATGAAGATCTTAAAACAAGAGCTATCATTGAGGTAATGCGTAAAGATGAACAATCTCACGCTAAGCTTGCCGAATCACTGGGTGCTTTTGAGTTCCCAGAGTGGATTAAAAGGGCTATGGCAATCAGCTCAAAATTAATGACTAAAACTGTCTATTGGGTTTAAGGCCATTTTGTCATAAAATGGGCACAATTTATCACTTCGAGTTCACGCCATGACAAGTCTCATCTCTCCTGAATTTAAAACTACCGTATTAATTGAAGCGTTACCCTACATTCAACGCTTTCATGGTAAAACTATTGTGATCAAGTACGGTGGTAATGCCATGACTGATGTGGCGCTGCAAGAGGGCTTTGCTAGAGACGTGGTGTTGTTAAAGCTAATTGGTATGAACCCAGTGGTGGTGCATGGCGGTGGTCCGCAAATTGGGGAGCTTTTAAAGAGAGTGGGGAAACAAAGTGAGTTTATTCAAGGAATGCGCGTTACGGATGAGGAAACCTTGGATGTAGTGGAAATGGTGTTGGGTGGCTTAGTTAATCAAGATATCGTGACCTTAATTAATCGCGCTGGCGGCAACGCTGTGGGGTTAACTGGTAAAGATGGTAACTTTATCCATGCCAGAAAACTTAAAATTCGTAATCCTCAGCAATCCGATGAGGAAATTGATATTGGCCAAGTGGGGGAGGTAGTGAGTATTGATCCTAATATCGTTAACTTACTCTCGAAACAGAACTTTATCCCTGTGATCGCTCCCTTGGGAGTGGGAGAAAATGGTGAGGCCTATAACATCAATGCTGATTTGGTGGCAGGAAAGCTTGCAGTAACCCTGCAAGCGGAAAAGCTTCTATTGCTCACAAATACCTCGGGGGTACTCGATAAGGAAGGGCAAGTGTTAACGGGTCTCAACACCGCAAAAGTTCAGGCATTAATTGCCGACGGGACCATTTCAGGGGGGATGCTCCCTAAGGTGGATTGCGCTTTAGATGCGGTACAAAATGGTGTTAAAACTTCCCATATTATTGATGGTAGGGTTCCCCATGCGCTACTCCTTGAAGTGCTTACTGATGAGGGTATAGGTACGTTAATTCGCGGCGCTTCGGCCAATCGCGGACAGGGTTAATTAAGAAGATTTAAGCAGGATAGAGGGCGCCAAGGATCGCTGGGTGTTTGGCGCCTGTCACTGAAGTGACATTTCCTGCTAAACCTTGATCGAAAGCATAGGCAAGCCATGCAAAAGCTGCTGCTTCCACTTGGTGAATATCCATACCCAATTTTTCTGTGGTGATAATGGGAATGTCTTGTAAGTGATTGGCGATTCTCTCTAACAAAAATAAATTCAGAGCTCCTCCACCGCCACACACTATCTCTAAAGGAAGATCACTTTTTAGCACGGTAACAGATTCAATAATACATAGCGCACTGAATTCAGTGAGGGTGGCCTGTACATCCTGAGCCTTGATTTGGTTGACTCCTTCAATATTAAGTAGCCACGATATATTAAAGCTCTCTCTTCCTGTACTCTTAGGCGGAGGGAGAGACAAGAAAGGATGTTTTAGTAACCGATTTAATAGTTGAGTATTGATCTGACCGCCCCTAGCCCATGCCCCAGCACTATCAAATGACTTACCCGTTGAGCGGTAAATCCATCCATCTAACAAAAGGTTTGCCGGGCCACAGTCAAAACCTAACACAGATTGGTGAGGGTGAAGACTGGTGAGATTGGCAATGCCGCCTAAATTAAGGATGATACGATGTTTGTTCTTGTCACTAAACCACGCTTGATGCACTATGGGAACAAGAGGGGCCCCTTGTCCGCCCGCTGCAATATCCCTGGATCTAAAGTCGCAAATAGTATTTATTCCAGTAAGTTCGGCCAAGAGTGCCCCGTTAACCAATTGAACAGTAAATCCTTTTTCCGGTCGATGACGTATGGTTTGTCCATGACAACCAATGGCCTTAATGGATGATGGGTCATCTGTCAGCTGTTCCACACATTGGGCGTAAAGTTGACTTAAGGTATTGGCAGTGAGAGCGGCCTTTTCTAATTCATGCTCTGTTTTGCCAGAATCATTGAGTTGGATGAGGTCTTGTTTTAAGCTGTCTTGAAAGGGAAGATGAGTATGCTTGAGTACCCTTGGCAAAGCATTACCCAAGTCAACTAATATACCATCCACTCCATCCATACTTGTTCCTGACATCAAACCGATGTAGAGAGTGGATGAGGGGCTACTCGAAGTTAGCTGCGGCGCTTGCTGTGCCACGGATGGCGTTTAATTCTTTAATTAAAGGGGCCGTAGAAACTAAGAATTGGTTTCTAGCTCGCCCTGCGATGTTAATGGAAGCATTAAGATAGCGTCGTACTTCAGGACCCTGTGGGTCACGCTGTACGTTGTTAATTTTAAACTCATAGTGAAGATGCGGACCGGTTGCCCAGCCCGTCATCCCTACATAACCAATGAGTTCACCTTGGCGAATATGTTCACCCACTCGTAAACCGCGTACAAAACCTGAAAGATGACCGTATACGGTATCCACTCCATTACTATGACGCAATTCAATCACATTCCCATAGCCATTTTTCCAACCTGCAAACACCACGACAGCGTTAGCCACAGCCTCAACAGGGGTGCCCATGGGAGCGGCTAAATCAATCCCCTTATGGGCGCGCCATGTTTTAAAAATAGGGTGGAAGCGTTCCATGGTAAAACCTGAGGTAACCCGTGAGAAGGGGATGGGAGAGCGTAAAAAGGATGCTTTAATGCCCACACCCTCTGGGGTAAAGTAATCTCCCCCATCATTCGTGGCATAAAATACTCGTCGAAAAGCCTGTCCTTTATTAACAAATTCTGCCGCCATAATTCGTCCAGGTTTAATCTGATCAAACTCGTCGCTGGCAGCTTCATAAATCACTGAGAAAGTATCTCCACGGCGAAGATCATTATGAAAATCAATATCTGTAGAAAACAAATGAGTTAGCTGACGAGTGATGCTATCGGGTAGCCCAGCATTATCAGCCGCTGCAAAAAGCGAACTATTGATGGTACCGGTGGCTTGTAATAGCTCTTTGGTCTCTTGGGAGACTACAATACTGGCTACAAAATGATCAGCGACACGAGTAACCTTAAGGGTGTCTTTCTCATTAAGAGGAAAGCGCAGGCTAATTAAGGTACCATTATTGTTCTTTTGAATACTTATGGGTTTACCTGGCGCCATGCTTCTAAAAATAGTTACTGCCGTCTTATCCTTACCAATAAAAGCGAGAGCTTCCTGGTCGTCAACCCCCATTCTAAATAGGAGAGAGGCTAGGGTATCGCCGTTGTGAACGCTGTCTTGCTGAGTATAGAGGCCAGGAGTCATCACCCCTGTTAATTGTGTTCGGGTAATATCTTCAATCACTGGGGTGACGCTGTGACTCCCGGTGGATAACCCTGGGGTGATACCGAAGGCTGTTGCTCCACCAAAGAGTAACATCAGTAAACTTGCGACCATACCACTGCGGCGTGAATCAGAGGCCTTAGTGAGTGAGTTTTGAGTTAAAATCCAATGTTTAAGGAATTCAATAATATTTTTTACTATATCCATATCTTTAAGTTTACCAGAACCCTGGTTTTTGGACAAACGCTCCCTTCAGGGTCTTTTTTTGGGTTTTTTAGTAAGGTTAAGCTATTTAAATGATTGTAAATACTGATTTTGATGAAATTAAACGTGGTGCAGAGGAAATTCTGCCAGAAACGCAATTTAAAGAACGTCTTGAGAGCGGTAAACCTCTGCGAGTTAAGGCTGGCTTTGACCCTACGGCACCTGATTTACATTTAGGCCATACGGTACTCATTAATAAACTTAAGGTATTGCAGGACTTGGGTCACGACGTTATTTTCTTAATCGGAGACTTTACGGGTTTAATTGGCGATCCCACAGGGCGCAATGCCACTCGCCCGCCACTCACTTTAGAGCAGGTGGCGCAAAACGCTGAAACCTATCAGTCTCAGGTTTTTAAAATTTTAGATCCCCAGCGCACTACCGTAGCTTTTAACTCCACTTGGATGAATGAGCTGGGGGCCGCCGGATTAATTAAACTGGCCGCCACCCACACGGTGGCCAGAATGCTTGAACGCGATGATTTTGCTAAACGCTTTAAGGCAGAATTACCCATCGCCATTCATGAGTTCCTTTATCCCTTGGTGCAAGGCTATGACTCCGTTGCTTTAAGGGCTGACTTGGAATTGGGTGGCACGGATCAAAAGTTTAACCTGTTAATGGGCCGTGAACTGCAAAAGCATTTCGGGCAACCTCCCCAGACTATATTAACAATGCCATTATTAGAGGGCACTGATGGCATTAACAAAATGTCGAAATCACAAAACAATTATATTGGTATCAATGAGGCGCCTAGTGATCAGTTTGGTAAGCTGATGTCTATCTCCGACGAACTGATGTGGCGCTATTATGAGTTGTTGTCCTTTTCTTCACTCTCAAGCATTGCTAACTACCGCAAAGAAGTTGCTGAGGGACGTAATCCTCGGGACATTAAAGTATTACTAGCGCAGGAGATTGTCGCGAGGTTTCATGGTCTTGCCGCTGCCAAACAAGCGCTGGAGGATTTTGAGTCTCGTTTTCGCCATGGTGGCGTTCCAGAGAATCTTGTGGAGATTGACATCGTGGTGGGAGAGATGGGTTTAGCCATTCCGCAAGTCATGAAACAGACTCATCTTGTGGAGAGCACCAGTGAAGCCATTCGTTTAATTCACAATAATGGCGTCAAGTTTAATGGTGAACCTGTTTTAGATAAGAGTTTCTTATTTTTATCTGGGATGGTGGGCATAATTCAAGTGGGTAAACGTAAGTTTGCCAAGGTGAAGTGCCTTTAAAATGAGTTTGCGCAAAACATTAACTGCCCTGTGGTGGACGCAGTTTTGTGGCGCCTTCAACGACAATTTATATAAAAATGCCTTGATTATTATTTTCACCTTTCAGGCGGAGAGTTGGGGTCTTCAGGAGGGTGCTTGGTGGGTCAATATCATTGCAGCGTTATTTATTACCCCCTTTGTACTCTTTTCTCTTATGGCGGGACGCCTTGCGGATAGACTGATTAAAACGCGTTTAATTCGCCTTCTTAAAGGCCTAGAGGTGGGCTTAATGCTGCTGGGATCCCTCGCTATATTGCAGCATTCCTTATGGGGTATTTTATGCATTATTTTTTTGTTGGGGGTGCACTCAGCATTTTTTGGGCCCGTGAAATATGCCGTCCTGCCAGAGTTGGTGGGGAAACATAACTTGGCCTTAGCCAATGGCTGGGTGGAGCTCGGTACTTTTTTAGCGATTATTTTGGGGACTAATTTAAGTGCGTTGTTAATTCCCTTAGGTAATAGGGGAATTTATTGTCTTATTTTGGCGGTGATATTCATGGCTCTGCTGGGTTTATGGGCGAGCCTTAAAATAACCAGTACTCAAGTGTGTGATCAGTCGGTATCAATTAGTGCCAATCCCTTTCAGGGACTTCTCACCCACTTGGCCATAGTGAGGCAAGGGGCTGGTTTATGGGCAGCGATGGTAGGTAATTCTTGGTTTTGGTTTTTTGGGGCTATCTATCTCACGGAATTACCTAATTATTGCAAAGAAGTTCTCTCTGGCAGTTCCTATTTGGTGACGCTATTTTGGACACTGTTGTCCTTATCGGTGGCTGCGGGTTCACTTCTGTCTGGCCGCTTGTTATCCACCCGGCTATCTCGTCTGCTAATTGCCGCATCTTTAATTGCTATGAGTGTGCTATCACTCTGTTTGAGTGTCATAGATACTCTGCCGAGTTCCAATAGAGTTATCTATGCCTTACTTGAGGTAGTTGGTTTGGGTTTTTTTGCAGGAATGTATATTGTTCCTATGTATGTTTGGATTCAACAACATACTCCTTTGCATCATCGCGCTGCCGTATTGGGTTTAACTAATATGTTTAATGCTTTGTTTATGATTGCCGCTTCTTTATTGATTCTAGTAGGTTTATCACAGGGTTTAACCATTAGCCGTATGTTTGGAGTCTTGGGTTACCTTAACGCAATGTTTTTAGTACTAATGCTGATTGGTGCGCCGAGTCTGGTATCTCAGCAACATTCAAGGCAAAGCTAATGGTCCGTCAGTTACCGGCACAACGCATCGATGAGAGGGGGGTAGCCCACGTGGATGTTCCCGCCATTATCACTTTGGCGGCCCCACTATTTTTTAATAGTAGTTTACAAGTGGTTTTAAACTTAACAGATACTTGGTTTATAGGTAAACTTTCCACCGATGCCATGGCCGCCATGGGGGCATGTTATTACTTGGTATTTGTATTCTTTCTTCTGATCGGCGGTGTGGGTATGGGTGTTCAAACCTTGGTGGCGCAAGCCTACGGAGCTGGCAACTATACCAAGGCCGCTGGTGCCGCCTGGAGTGGTATCTGGGGTTCATTGTTAACAACTCCCCTCTTTTTATTAGTAGCTTTTCATGGCCAGTGGTTTTTAGGGCACTTTGAGCTCAATGGCCACATTGGTGAGTTGGCGGATCAGTTCTGGATGCCCCGACTTCTGGGAGGGTCTGTATCGGCAATTCTCTACTCGCTTAACTCTTTTTTTAATGGCATCAGTCGACCGCGTGTGACTCTTTGGGTCATGCTGACGGTGATGCTCACCAATGCACTACTTAATGAGTTATTTATTGTGCATTTACACATGGGTATTCGAGGAGCTGCATGGGCCAGTACTGTGGCCTTATTAATTGGGATTTTAGTGGGCTTAATGTTTTTTATGGGTCCTTTGTTTCACCGAGAATTTCAAAGTCTTTCTTGCTGGAAGCCGGATTTATCAGGTTTAATACAAGTATTTCGTTTAGGCATCCCTACGGGCTTGTTTCCCGCAGTAGATGTCATTGGGCTGGCTCTTTTTCAGTTAATGCAAGTGCGCTTGAGTCCTGTGGATGGGGCTGCAACACAAATTGTGATGATGTTGACATCCGTGGCTTATATGCCAGCCATTGGTATTGCGTTGGCTGGGACAACGCTGGTGGGGCAATCCATTGGTGCGGGTAATAAAGATTGGGCGATGCGTTGCGCTCGCGTTATTATGCTGATTTCCATGATCTACATGGGGGTCACGGGATTATTGCTTGCGTTAAATGGTCCTTGGGTGATGAGAATGTTTACTGCTGAGGGACGCTTTGATCACAATGTGGTGGATTTAGGACAAAAGCTGTTATGGATTGCAGCAGCATACCAAGTGTTTGATGGCTTAAACTTATCTAGCTCCTTTTGTTTGCGTGGTGCTGGAGATGTGCGCTTTCCAACCCTGATGCTACTCCTATTATCTTGGTTAGTATTCATGCCCTTATGCCATATGCTGACCTTTTTGCCCCATCAAGGTTGGGTGAATTTTCTACCTCAGTGGGGATGGGGGGCAGTGGGTGGCTGGGTGGCCGCCTTGGTATATACTATATGCTTAGGTATTTCCTTATGGTTGCGCTGGCAATCTCAAGCGTGGCAAAAGATTAATGTGTTGTCATGATCAAGACGCTATTCAAACCCTATTCATGTCGATATTTAAGAGTATTGGTATTGGTATGCCTGCTCTGTGCCATTCAGTGGTTAGAAAGCACCCATTACCACCTTAGTGTGTTGGATCATGATTGCGTAGTGTGTCAATTAGTCTCTCATCAAGTGACTCATGAGGGAGGAGGTGCCCCCCCGATCGCCTCACAAAACTGGTATTTAATTTCACTCATCACCATTGATGCGCTATGTGATCAATATATTTCTACTCTTCTTATTGTCTTTTTCTCCCGAGCTCCTCCCCCATATTAATGAGATGCTTCGCTACTGGCTAATAGGTGGCGTGATGTTATGTTATGTGATGAATTGAGATAAGGAGCCTAGGCCCATGAAAGCGCCTTTTATACTTTGTACTGTGTTACTGATTACTGCTTCTCCGTTTTGCGTTCAGGCTGAGGAGGATCCTCCTGTTGTGATGATGAGTCCTGTCATTGTGAATGCGACACCACCTGAAAAAACCAACCGCAATCAAGTGAGTACTCAAGGGGTCTCTCAATACCATTTTTCTGATACAGATATTCAATCCTTACCTCAAGGGGATAACACTCCATTGAATGAAATACTCCTTCAGGCACCGGGCGTAGTACAAGATGGTTTTGGACAAATTCATGTGCGTGGTAACCATGGAAATTTACAGTATCGTCTTAATGGTATTCTCATCCCCTCTGGGTTAAGTGGTTTTGGTCAGATTTTTGATTCACGCATGATCTCCAGCATGAATTTACTGGCTGGTGCTTTGCCTGCTGACTATGGCTATGATACGGCAGGAGTAGTGGATATGCATACGGCGGGAGCGGGTTCTGATCCCTATGGGGAGATTGCTGTGAGTGCCGGCTCAAGGGATTATTTTCAGACAGGTATTCTGGCTAACGGGACCCGAGGCAAACTCAGTTATAACCTTTCCGCTTCATGGCTCACCAATGGGCTCGGCATTCAAAATCCACAGGGTGGGCTGAATGCCTTACATGACCGTACACAGCAGACTAATGGTTTTGGTTTGTTGGCCTATGATGTCAATACGGACGAGCAAATTAGTGTTATGTTTGGTCAAGCTAGTAATGCGTTCCAAATTCCTAATCGTATCGGCTTGGCTCCACAATATAATTCTACGTTAACATCGACTCCATTATCGAGTCAATTAAATGATCAGCAAAATGAGCTCAATAGTTTTCAAGTGTTAAGTCTTAAAAGTCGTTTGTCGTCTTCCCTTAACACACAGTGGTCTTTGTATCACCGCATGAGTCAAATCCAATATTTACCTGATCCGCAGTTGGGCGATTTATTTTATACAGGCGTGAGTAGTCACATCACCCGTCGTAATGAGGCCTTGGGAGTTCAAAACGATACCCATTACGAGGTGAATACGGAGCACACTTTATCCTGGGGGCTGATGGCTCAAAACGAAAGATTTTTAACGGACAACTCCTCGCAGGTGTATTACTTAAATCAATTAAATAATGCTAACTATGCTTCATCACTGCCTGTCACGGTAACCAATAACAGTAATTCAAATAGTCGTTATCTAGGATTGTATCTCTCTGATAAGTGGCAATTTATGCGCCACTGGACCATGAACTATGGCCTACGCTTTGATGAAGTGGCAGGGATCACTAACGCTAATCAACTAAGTCCACGAGTCAATTTTCTGTATCAACCAAATCAGCGCACCAGTTGGCATGTGGGCTATGCCAATTACTTTACTCCTCCCGCCAATGAGTTAATTAATACCACCACCGTAGCGGCCTACGCCAATACCACCAATCAATCGCCCTCGGGGGCTAATTTAACCGTGCAGGCTGAGCGTACTCAGTATTTTGATATGGGGGTGGATTATCGCTTAAACAGTGATTGGAACTTAAGTTGGGATAGTTATTACAGCTACGTGAAAGACTTACAGGATGAAGGGCAGTTTGGTAATGCGCTCATTTATTCAGCCTTTAATTACAATGAGGGCGTGATCTACGGTAGTGAGTGGTCAGCGAGTTATCATCATGAGCGCTGGTCTGGTAATGTAAATTTTGCGGTGAGTCGTGCTGAGGCTAACGGTGTTGCGACAGGACAATACAATTTCTCAGCAAATGAAATTAACTATATTGCACAAAACTGGGTCTACCTGGATCATGATCAACGCTATACGTTGTCAGGCTCTCTCTTATACCGAGGTAAGTTCCTTAACTATTCTTTAGATGGTCTATTTGGTAGTGGTTTGCGCAGTGGTTTTGCCAATACACAAACCCTGCCTGCTTACGCCACCTTAAATGGATCCTTAAGTCATCACTTTAAGGATTACCATAATATTGAGGCACGCTTAACCGTATTAAATCTCTTTGATCGCAGTTATTTGCTTCGTGATGGAACAGGTATCGGCGTGGGCGCGCCGCAGTATGGATTCCGACGAACTATTCTGATGACGATGAGTTATCCTTTTTAGTCTTCACTTTTGCGCGTGGGTGTGCTTTGTCATAGACCTGAGCTAGGTGCTGAAAATCAAGATGGGTGTAAACCTGTGTTGAGACGATACTTGCATGCCCCAGTATTTCTTGTACAGCCCTTAAGTCGCCGCTTGATTGTAGAACATGGGATGCAAAAGAGTGTCTTAATACATGGGGATGTACATGATCGTCGAGCCCTAGTTGTTGCGCTCGTAGGCTCACTCGTTGCTGAATACTGCGCATACTCAAACGCTGTCCATGGCGACTTAAAAAAAGAGCAGTGGCCTCAGGATGGCGTTCCATAGCAACACCTAACCAAACCTTGAGCGCTTCCTCAGCAAAGCGCCCAATAGGGACTATCCGTGTTTTTGAACCTTTACCAGTCACTCTGAGTGTATGCTCATCCCATTGTATATCCCCGCGATTTAATGAGGCCAGTTCTTGCAGACGTAGTCCCGAGGAATACAACAATTCTAATAGAGCATGGTCTCTTAAAGACAGGGCATCCTCCCCCAGCTCTGCCATGAGTTGTTGCGCCCTATCAGGAGAGAGGGCGTGGGGTAAATTCCTTTTAATCTTAGGTGAGCGCACGTCATGACAGGGGTTATTCGTCATCAATTGCCGCCGGATTAAGAACTGATAAAACCCTCGCCAAGCAGACAATAGTCGGCTAAGACTGCGCTCCCCAAGGCCTTTGGCGTGCAGTTTACCAATCATATGACGGATCAGTTGGGGGGTTGCCTCCATCACACTGCGTGGCGAGAGATACTCGGTGAGAAGAGAGAGGTCACGGCGATAATGCTTCACTGTTAAAGCAGATAAGCGTCGCTCATGTTCTAGATAAGCGCAATAGGCATTAACCGTGTCCTCAGTCAATGATATCTTGTCCATGGGAGTGACGTTTTATACTATAAGCAATGAGTTCCGCTAAACGTTCTAGGTATAGGGTACCCATACCCTGATAAAAACGTTGCTTATCTTCAGCGCCCAACAGGAGCGCGCCAAAGGTGCGTTCCTGTTTGAGTGGCAACAACGCAAAAGAGCCGCAGTGCTTCTCTTCTCCTAATAACCATTGGCTAATATGGTGCGGTAATTGATCACCACACAAAGGAGCGTTTAACTGCTCAACGCTATGTTGTGTCTCACGACTCGTGGTGCTAAATTCAATGGCTTCTTGTGTTTCTCGCTCATCAGAGCTTACTGCCCACAGTCGCATAGTGAGATGGGGCACGTGAAAGTGTTCTGACAGACTGTGGTAAGTGGTTGCTAGTACTCCTGAGAGGAGGCGCTGGCTGATTAACTCACAACTAAAGCGATGAATTTTAGCGCTGATATCATCATTCTCCTTAGCGTAACCGATCAATTCACTTAATTTTTTGTCTAAGCTACGGTTGTTGTCACGTAAAGCAATTAATTGCCTTTCGTTTAAGGATACGGCATGAGTGCCGTGGGGATGGGGAATCGATAGCTCGGTGAGAAGGTGGCTATGTTCGTTAAAAAAATCAGGGTGAAGGGTGAGCCAATTGGCTACTTGTGCCGATGAAAAAGACATATTTACCTCGTGTGTTTGGGTAGCATCACGCTACCCTCAAAAACTGTTATAGCATCACCTGTCATCAACACAGGGGAGATGCCACCTGCCCATTCAATAGTGAGTTCCCCCCCTCGTGTGAAGACTGTAACGCGTTGATCAAGAAGATGTTGGCGAATACCAGAGACCACCGCAGCACAGGCCCCTGTCCCGCAGGCCAGTGTTTCGCCGGCGCCACGCTCATACACGCGCAGTTGAATATGACCGCGGTCAAGGATTTGCATGAACCCTGCATTCACTCGTTGGGGGAAGCGTTCGTGATGTTCAATAAGAGGCCCCTCGCTGGCTACTGGTGCATTATTAATATCACTTACAATTTGTACCGCGTGAGGGTTTCCCATAGATAACGCAGCGATCTCTCTGTCGAGCTCCCCGACCTGAAGAGAGTAGAGTAATTGTTCTTGTGAAGCCACAAAGGGAATGGCCACAGGATTAAATTGCGGGACTCCCATATTCACGCACACTCGTCCATCAGCCAGTAACTGAGGCGAGATAACGCCTCCCGCCGTTTCAACTAATAGTTGATGTTTTGTGGTGAGTTGTTGATCTACCACAAAACGGGCGAAACAGCGTGCTCCATTACCGCAATTTTCCACTTCGCTACCATCGGCGTTCAGTATTCGATAACGAAAATCATGGTCACTATGGTGGGGCTTCTCAACCAAGAGGATTTGATCACAGCCCACGCCAAAGTGGCGATCGGCCAACCATTGACAATCTTGTACAGATAAATTGATAGGTTGGTCTATGGCGTTAATAACAATAAAGTCATTACCAGAGCCTTGCATTTTGGTGAACTGAAACTGCATGAAACTCCTCATATTTTGTATGTAAAGAAATGCTAGCGCTTTTTTAGCCATTTACCTATTTTATTTGTAGACAGGCGATTCCCCTGGGGGCCGAGTTTTAAATCGTTTATGACTCCATAAATACAGCTCAGGTTTTTCTAGAATACGCTGTTCAATAAAAGCGTTCATGCGTCTTGTATCAAAGGTGAGGTCATCGCTGGGGTAATGATCCCAGGCTTTATAAAAGCGGATAGTTAAACGACCGTTAGCATAATCTTGATAGGCGTAGCTGGGAATCACTTTGGCCTGAGTCAGTTTACTCAGACGCGCTAAGGCCGGGACAGTGGCTGCTTGTTGAGTGAAGAAATCCACAAAAATAGACTCTTTGGGGCCAAAGTCGAGATCGGGGTGATAATAAAAAGCCCAGCCAGTTTTTAAATCACGCACAATGGGACGAATACCCTCTTGCCTAGAAAACATTTTGCCTCGTCCCCAGCGCAGTCGATGACGTTGTATTTGTTGATCGATATCAAGATTCTTATGTCGGGCGTATAAGGAGAGAAGGTTGACATCAGCGGCCAAACAAATCCCCCCTGTATCCATGCCGAAGAAATGAGGCGCTAAAATAATAACTGGTCCCTCCCTGAGCGCTTCTTCTAAGTACTCAAAATGCTCGTAGTGAATGATTTTTTTCATTTGATGAAGGGGGGTAAACCAGGCCATTCCTTGGGAGAGAATATGGGTGGCAAAGGCCTGAAAATGTTTTTTTGCGATACGTTGACAGTTTGCTTCGCTCCACTGTGGAAAACACAGAGCGAGGTTGGTGAGCGTGACGCGGCGCCGCTGACTGGCCACAAGGTAAGCAAGATTACCCACCAGTATACCCAAAGTATTAATGACGCTTAAGGGTAAAAAATGTAATAACCATAAAAAAAACAAACTAATTTTCATATTGTGTGTCAATTATTCCAGAGTTGCTTTCAATAACAATATTATTTATACTCATTTTTTTGAGAAAAGGCGGGGGTCGCCATGAGTCAATATCTTTTTACCTCGGAGTCCGTCTCCGAAGGTCATCCGGATAAAGTTGCCGATCAAATCTCTGACGGCGTATTAGATGCTATTCTAGCTCAGGATTCACGTGCTCGTGTAGCCTGTGAAGTACTAACGAGTACCGGACTGATCGTCATATCTGGAGAAATCACTACTACAGCTAATATCAATTATATCGATGTGGCCCGTGATGTGGTGAAACGCATTGGTTATAATAGTTCTGATATAGGTTTTGATTATCAAACCTGCGCCGTATTAACGGCACTCAATCGTCAAAGTCCTGATATTGCCCAAGGGGTTAATGAGGGATCGGGTCTCGATCTTGATCAAGGGGCAGGAGACCAAGGACTAATGTTTGGCTATGCCACTGACGAGACCGATACTTTTATGCCCTTGGCCATTCATTTGGCCCATCGTTTGGTTCAGCGCCAATCACAATTAAGAAAAGATGGACGATTGCCCTTTTTAAGACCAGATGCCAAATCCCAAGTTACTATTCGTTATCAAGATGGCCAAGCGGTAGGCATTGATACAGTGGTACTCTCTACACAGCATGATCCTGCGATTAGCCATGCAGATCTAAAAGAAGCCGTGATTGAAGAGATCATTAAACCCGTCCTACCAAGCAATTTGATTCATGGGGATATCAAGTATTTGGTCAACCCTACGGGACGCTTTGTAGTGGGTGGCCCCATGGGCGATTGTGGCTTAACTGGACGCAAAATTATTGTTGATACTTACGGTGGTGCTGCCCGTCATGGTGGGGGAGCCTTTTCAGGTAAAGATCCCTCCAAGGTGGACCGCTCTGCGGCTTACGCGATGCGGCATGTGGCAAAAAATATTGTGGCAGCGGGTTTAGCTCGGCGTTGTGAAGTTCAGGTGGCCTATGCCATTGGCATCGCAAAACCAGTTAGTTTAATGGTCAATTCTTTTGGAACAGGAAAACTCTCAGATGAACGCTTAGCTGAATTGGTACTAAATCACTTTGATTTACGGCCCAAGGGCATTATTCAAGATCTTGATTTATTACGTCCCATTTATAGCAAAACTGCAGCATACGGCCATTTTGGTCGTGAAGAACCAGAATTTTCCTGGGAAGCGTTAGATCGCGTCAGCGCCCTAAAACAAGCAATTTAAGGAGTGATACCAATGAGTGCCTTAGCCCAAACACAGAATGAAGCAGATTTTAAAGTGGCCGATATATCCCTTGCTGCCTGGGGTCGGAAAGAGATTTTAATTGCCGAGCGTGAAATGCCTGGCTTAATGGCTTTGCGTGAAGAGTATGCTGGTGTCAAGCCCCTTAAGGGCGCGCGTATTGCTGGTTGCTTACACATGACGATTCAAACCGCCGTATTAATTGAAACCTTGGTGGACTTGGGCGCTGATGTGCGCTGGAGTTCTTGCAACATTTTCTCTACCCAAGATCAAGCTGCCGCGGCCATAGCTGAAGTCGGTATTCCTGTGTTTGCATGGAAAGGAGAGACCGAGGAAGAGTTTTGGTGGTGTGTTGAGAAAACTATCTTTGGTCCCAATGGCTGGGTTCCCAATATGATTTTAGATGATGGTGGTGATTTAACCCTGGTGTTGCATGATAAATACCCTCATTTACTTGAAAATATTCGCGGCATTTCCGAAGAAACTACCACTGGAGTTCACCGCTTAAATGAGATGTTGAAAAAAGGTGAGTTAAAATGCCCCGCTTTTAACGTTAATGACTCCGTGACTAAATCTAAATTCGACAACTTGTATGGCTGTCGTGAATCCTTGCTAGATGGGATTAAACGCGCTACCGATGTGATGGTGGCCGGTAAAATTGCCTTGGTGGCGGGTTATGGGGATGTGGGTAAAGGTTGTGCTCAAGCCTTTAGAGGTATGGGGGCCACCGTATGGGTTACTGAAATTGATCCAATTTGTGCTCTGCAAGCTGCCATGGAAGGCTTTAGAGTTGTGACCATGGACGAGGCAGCACCCTTAGCAGACATTTTTGTGACCGCAACCGGAAATGTTCATGTAGTAACCCATGACCATCTACGTGCCATGAAGCATGATGCTATTGTGTGTAATATTGGGCATTTTGATTCGGAAATTGATATTGCCTCACTGCGTCAATATCAGTGGGAAAATATCAAGCCGCAGGTGGATCACGTGATTTTCCCAGAGGGGAAACGTATCATCGTGTTGGCTGAAGGTCGCTTAGTGAACTTGGGTTGTGCCACAGGTCACCCAAGCTTTGTCATGTCAGCCTCTTTCACGAATCAGGTCATGGCTCAAATTGAGCTGTGGAACAACCCTGGCAAGTATGAGGTGGGAGTTTATATTCTTCCTAAGCACTTGGATGAAAAAGTAGCGAGGTTACATCTTAAAAAAATTGGTGCTCATCTCACCACGTTAACCCAAGAGCAAGCTACTTATTTAAGTATTAGTCCACAGGGTCCTTTTAAACCTTTACATTATCGTTACTAATAGTGGAAAGTCAAAAGGGATTTGCCAAATTATTTAGCTTTGAATTCTTTCCGCCCAAAACAGCGGAAGGCGTTGAGAAGTTGCGTCATACTCAGCGTCAGTTGTCGCAGCTTCACCCTGCTTTCTTCTCCGTCACCTTTGGTGCGGGGGGGTCCACGCGTGAGGGAACCCTAGGTGCGGTATTGGATATTCTTAAGGCTGGTGACAGCGCAGCTCCCCACATCTCCTGTATCGGTAGTACCAAAGCTATGCTAAAGGATACCCTTGATCAGTACCTTGAGCATGGTATTCGTCATGTGGTGGCTTTGCGGGGTGACTTACCCTCTGGTACCTATGGCGGCGGAGATTTTCGTTATGCCAGTGAGTTAGTGCGTTTTATTCGCGAAGAGGTGAGTCAAGAGCTTATTATTGAGGTGGCCGCCTACCCCGAGACTCATCCTCAGGCGCGTTCGGCTCAGGAAGACTTAATTCACTTTAAAGAAAAAGTGGTGGCTGGAGCCAACGCGGCTATTACGCAATATTTCTATAATCCAGATGCTTATTTTGATTTTATCGAGCGCTGCGAACAACAACACATTACCATCCCTATTGTACCGGGGATAATGCCCATCGGAAATTTCAGTCAATTAAGTCGTTTTTCTGAAGCTTGTGGGGCAGAAATTCCGCGCTGGATACGTCAAAAAATGTTAGGTTACGGCGATGACAGTGCTTCCATTCGTGCGTTTGGCTTGGATGTTGTTACTCATCTTTGTGATACATTACTTAGTGCTGGAGCGCCAGGCTTACACTTTTATACAATGAATTCAGCCGGTCTCACCAGTGTTATCTGGGACCGGCTGCATTTATCAAGCTACCGCTAAAGTTTTTAATTAAGCGACTTTAATTTTTTTGCGTAGTGCTTCAGCTGCATGCTGTTCAGCATAGGACTGATGGGCTGCTGCTTCAGGATGTCCCAATTGAATGGGGTAACCCAAATCAAGCAATACAGAGCCTAGAGCCGATAAACAAAGCATAACATTCTCAGACTTGGCGGAGTAGCCCATTAAACCGAAACGCCATATTTTTCCGGCTAAGGGACCGAGTCCTGCGCCTATCTCAAGATTGAACTCATTTAAAAGAGTTTTACGAACGGTAGCCTCATCTATCCCCTCAGGGACTTTTACTGCATTCATTTGCGGCAGACGATGCTCTTCTTTAACTAAATATTCAAGTCCCATGGCTTCAATGCCCGCCTTGAAGGCCAAGTAATGGCGGTGATGTCTTGCCCAGGAATTCTCCAAGCCCTCTTCGCGAACCAGAAGGAGCGCTTCATGGAGTGCGTAAAGTCCATTGGTGGGGGCAGTGTGGTGATAGGTACGGTTCGTGTTACCCCAATAACCTAATACTAACTCTAAGTCCATAAACCAGCTTTGACTTTTCCCTTGGCGATTTTTAACCAGTTCCACTACCCGCTCACCGAAGGACACAGGGGATAATCCGGGTGTGCAAGAGAGACACTTTTGGCTCCCTGAGTAGATCGCGTCAATGTCCCAAGCATCCACAAACAGGGGTGCACCGGTGAGCTGAGTCACTGCATCAACGATAGTCAACGCACCGTAGCGATGAGCAATATCAACTAAGGTTTTAGCGTCAGACATACAGCCTGTGGAGGTTTCTGCTAATACAAAGGCCACTACTTTAGTATCGGGGTGTTGTTTGAGAGCGTCCTCTAATTTATTGGGATCAACGGGTTCTCCCCAAGTATCTTCCACTACTACAGGGACCCCACCACAGCGCTCTACGTTCTCAATCATGCGTCCGCCAAAGACTCCATTACGGCAGACAATGACTTTGTCTCCAGGCGCTACCATGTTGACAAAGCACATCTCCATGCCCACGGAGCCTGGCCCTGAAGCGGGGAAGGTAAGGGCATTGTCTGTTTGGTAAACGTAACGTAGCAGAGATTTTAATTCATCCATCATTTCCACAAAAATAGGATCTAAGTAGCCGATACAGGGCAAAGACATGGCGGCTAACACGCGCGGCGCTATTTCAGAAGGGCCGGGTCCCATCATGGTGCGTTGTGGCGGATAAAAAGAATTAATTTTTTTAGGGGGTAAATAAGCAATATTGGGGTTCATAACTCTCACTTCCTTAATCTAATCGTTTATTTTATCAGAATTAGGTATTCTCATGAAACGTATCCGTTTTTCTAGCTGTTCATTTAAACGAAATGCACCGCGTTCTAATTCCTGATCATCGAACAGAGTATCACCGTTTTCATCAACGCGTCCTGTAGCTTTGAGTGTCATGAAGTCAAAGAGGTTCCGATCATTCAAGTGGGAAGGACTCACCTGTTGTAATGCTTGGCTAATGCTCTCCAGGCGGCCTGGATGATCTTGCTCCATAGTTAGCAACCACTCTTTGAGATGTTGTCTTTTTAAGTTCATCTGTGAGCCACATAAATCACAAGGAATAATTGGAAATTGACGGTGTTTGGCGTAGCGTGCAATATCTTTTTCTCGGCTGTAGGCCAGAGGGCGAATAACCACATGGTGACCATCATCAGAGACCAGTTTGGCCGGCATTCCCTTCAAGCGCCCGCCATAGAATAAATTCAGGAAGAACGTTTGTAACATGTCGTCTTGATGGTGTCCTAAGACGATTTTAGTGGCCTTTAAGGCTTTGGCTGTTCGGTAGAGTACGCCTCGGCGCAGACGGGAGCATAGAGAGCAGGTGGTTTTTCCTAAGGGGATCTTTTCTTTCACCAAAGAGTAAGTGTCCGCTTCAATAATGCGATAGGCCACCCCTCGTTGTTCTAAATAATCAGGGAGAATATGCTCAGGAAAGCCGGGCTGTTTTTGGTCAAGATTGACCGCAATTAAATCAAATTTAACTGGCGATCTTTTTTGCATCTCAAGCAGTAAGTCGAATAAAGTATGAGAGTCTTTCCCGCCACTTAAACATACCATTAACCGATCGTTTTCTTCGATCATTTGGTAATCACTAATGGCCTTGCCCATTTGCGAGAGTAATCGTTCTCTTAAACGAATGATGGTGGCGGACAGTGGAATCTCTGAAAATGACATAGAATAATGCTTATGAATAAATTAACACCCTTTATTTTACCCCAGTCTATGCTCCCTAACGATAATCAGTTAGCCCATAGTGCACAATTACTTCATAGAACCCTACAGGTGATTCAAGATCATGGTGGTTGGATTGATTTTGCGACTTATATGAATCTTGCACTCTATGAGCCGCAACTGGGCTACTACGTAGCGGGCGCCACAAAATTAGGTGGCGCTGGAGATTTTGTCACTGCTCCGCAATTGGGGGACCTTTTTGCCAAAACCTTAGCGCGTAGCTTTTTACCTTATTTGGAAAAAATTGACCTAAACAGTAGAGCAATCTTAGAGTTAGGAGCGGGAACAGGTCAGCTTGCGGTAGATTTATTGCTGAGTCTTGAGGCCCAAACAATGCTACCACAACGCTATTTTATTTTAGAAGTGAGTCCTGAGTTGCAAGAGCGTCAACGCCAAACCATCGCCACTCTACCAAAACCCCTCGCTGAGAGGGTAGAGTGGCTTAGTCAATGGCCATCAAACTTAGATGGGATCATCATCGCTAATGAGGTATTAGATGCCTTTGCCGTACACCGCGTTGAGTTAAGAGAGGAAGGGTGGTGGCAGTGGGGGGTGGCTGCCGACGCAGGAGATTTGGTTGAAAAAGCGCGGCCTCTTAATAATCCAGCCTTAGTTAAGGTACTACCTTCTTTAAACCCGGAATTCTTACCTTATCTCACGGAGGTGAACCTGAGTGCCTTGGCTTTAATGGGCAATGTGGCGAGCAGTTTGAGGGAAGGAGCTGCTTATTTTGTTGATTATGGCTTTCCGGCACGTGAGTTCTATCACCCGCAACGCCATCAAGGAACTCTCATGTGCCATTACCGCCATCTGGCCCATACTAATCCACTACTTTTATTAGGCCTACAAGATATCACTAGCCACGTAGACTTTACCGCCCTCGCCAAGCGTGCTAGAGAAGAGGGTTTGGTAGTGATGGAATATGCAACGCAAGCCCAGTTTTTGCTTAAGCATGGCATTCTAGATGAGCTGACAAGCCCCACCCTAACCGTCAATGAAAATACCCTGCGCCAATCACAGCAGGTTAATTTATTAATGAGTCCCGCTGAGATGGGTGAGCTCTTTAAGGTATTAGTTTTAGGGCGTGGCACGGAGAACAGCCATGCCTTAATGCAATTGGGACTCTAGTAGAAGAATGCTTGATGTAAGGCTGCAATGCGTAATGCTCTGAGTAGAGCGATTTTTTGTGGCACACTCAAAGTGTTGTCGGTGGGTAGTTTCACCTGCTTGAGCAACGAGGCGGCCTGATAAAGCGGGTGCGAGGCAACCTCTGCCACAGTGTGTTGCTGAAGTAGTAACACTAACCTTAACGCCTCTTGATAGCGTTGCGCTCGACGAAGGCCATCGGCTTTCTCGACGAGAGAGAGGGTATGTTCTGCAGAGTGCGTAATAAGATCGAGCTTTTCTTGCGACAGGGTGTAGGCGAGAAGAGATAAGTCTTGACACTCTTTTGGGCACTTGAGTTGTTGAGCAATGCGCTCAATCATTGGCTTCTTAGAGTGGTCGGCGGCGAACAATGCCAGGAGCCAACCCGCATAGCGCTGACAAAGTGGGCTCTTTAGTGAGGCGAGTTGATCAAGAAAATCCAAAGAGCGCTGTTGATAATGGGGCCAACCCTCTATGATCGCGGGGAAGATTTTAAACAGAGCATCCGAGTTGTCTAATACGCGAAAAAACTCCGAAGGGGTCTCTTCCATAAGACCGCGTGCCATCTCTTGCCATACCCGTTCGGGTACTAAAGAGTCTAATTCGCCAGAGGCGCTCATCTGCTTCATTAAGGTGAGGGTTTCAGGGGCCACAGTAAACCCCAGGGAGGATTTAAAGCGAGCCGCAAAACGGGCTACTCGAAGAATACGCACAGGGTCTTCAATGAAGGCCTCGCTAACGTGACGCAGTGTCCGATTCTGGCAGTCCTGTATGCCACCATAGGGGTCAATGAGTCGTCCATCCAGTGAGCGTGCCATGGCATTGATAGTAAGATCCCGGCGGCGCAAATCTTCCTCAAGGGTGACATCGGGGCTTGTTTGCACAATAAAGCCCTTGTAGCCTCGCCCCAGTTTGCGTTCAGTACGAGCTAGCGCATACTCTTCGTGGGTCAAAGGATGAAGAAATACCGGAAAGTCGTTGCCCACGGGTTTAAACCCCTGCTCAACCATGTCATCAATGCTAGCGCCCACCACGACGTAATCACGATCTTGCACCTTGAGCCCCAATATTTCATCCCGTACCGCCCCGCCCACTTGGTAGATTTCCATTATGGTTCACCGCCGTGAATGGGTTGTAGGTTGGCTACCGTAGGCACTATACCAATACGCTCCTTTAGGGGAATATAGGGTTTATTTAATCGTTTGCTGTAAAGAACAGTGTTAGCCATGACTCTTTTTACATAATCCCGGGTTTCATTAAAAGGAATTGTTTCGATGAAAATAACGCCGTCCATGGGTGTGGGATTTAACCATTGCTTCACGCGTCTGGGGCCGGCATTGTAGCCTGCGGTGGCAAGAGCGGTAGTATTGAGCTGGTCTAGCAGGTGTTGTAAATAGTAGGTGCCAAGGTTAAGGTTGGTGGCTAGCTCAGTGGTCTGATCTGGTAAAAAGCGTTTAAGGGATAAATGCTTGGCAATCCAGCGCGCCGTAGGGGGCATGATTTGCATGAGACCCTGCGCCCCAGTTCTTGAGCGGGCTTGGGGGGCAAACAGACTTTCTTGGCGAATGAGTCCATAAACCCAGGCCTCATCAAGGTGGCGTTTTTTTACACTCTCCTCAAGCGTGCTGGCAAATGGGGTGGGGTAGCTTAAGTTTATGTCCTCCATGGGGCCTGCTTGACTGGCACTAAAAATAGCTCGATCAAACCACTGTAATTGATAGGCGATGTGCGCTGCGATCAAGTGTTGACGAGCATTAAAGGGTTGGTTAGCAAGATTCCACTCAAGTCTATCCATGGGTTTAATATTTAAGCGATGTAACCTTATGGCCCGTTGTAAGGTTGGCTCTAGCGTCGCGATTTCTTGTTTACTAACAGGCGGGATAGCTACTTTATGGGGTAACTCTAAATGCAATTCATCTTGCGTTAACAAACCATAAAAGTCCGATTCCTTAGCCAGTGCTTGGAGGATGGGTTGTGCTGTGGATTCTTGGTGTAAGTGGTTGAGTGATTGAGCTTTCCAGTATTGCCACATACGTAGTTTTTGTTCTTTTAAGGGCATGGAATCAATGACCTTAAGCACCTCTTGCCATTGCTCTTCTCTGAGGGCGGTGCGCACATGAGAGGCGCGGTAATCCTCTTGATCAATGCCAAGTTTAGCAAGATGAAACCAAGACAGGGCGTGGGGATCTAGTTTTAGAGCTCCTTGATAAGCAATTTCTGCCCATCCCCAATCACGCCCATTGGTATCCACTATCGAGGCGTGATTGTGCCACCAGTGTGAGGCTTCTATGGGATCTTCCTTGGCCAGAAGTTGTAGCGCGTGAAGAAGGAGTACAGTTTGTCCAGGATTAAGATGGGCGTAGCTTAACATATGACTAAGAAAGTGTTTGGGATCGCTATTGGCTTGCCGCCAGTCTCGTTCACGTAACTGCTCTGCTTTGGGTAGCGCCTCATTAATCAAACGCGAGCGTAGGTCTTGATGGTTATAAAGGGCCTCATTGAGAGATTGCCATAGTTCATGTTGGTCAACCGCCATTACACTGCGAAGTGGGCCGATTAACAGCGAACAAAAATGATTGTCAGGGTTTTCAAGCCATAATCGTTTGGCTTCCTGGACGAGTGCTGCGGAAGAGGAGTCGTTTAAGGTAAGGGAAAGTTTAGCGCATAGCAAGTTGACGTTATGCTGATCAGGTTCCTCTAGAGTAGCTAGAAAAAGAGCCTCTTGATGACTATTGTACAGGGCGTAAGCTAAGGCGTTATGCAGTGACTTGTAAAGCGGGCTATGTGGAAAATCCTTTTTGAATTGCCAGACCTGGTTGACAGTGGTAACCGCCCCTCCCTGATTGATTTTATCAACCAGATACCAGTAACGAGGATAATCAGCGAGTTCGTCATCCCCCAGTTCAGTGATCACTGATTGCAATACATTGAGTTGCTGTTGGAGATGAGCGTGATAGGCTCTAATTAATAGATTGTCAGGCAATGATAAATCGTTAGCACAGATCACGCGTGGTAATGTCAGTAACGATAGCCATAGAACAATCAGAAAAACTTTCAAGACTGACCTCTTTCTTCTTTTATACTTACCTTTGTAGCAAGTTGAAATAGTAACTTCAAGAGTATCATAGTGGAGTTCTTTGGAATTGTTTTTTTACGGGGTGACTTATGGTATCTGAAAAGTCCAGTGGACGAAAATTATTACACCGCAGAAGTATCGTGATTGAGGGGTATGAGAGAGAGGATGGTCATTACGACATTGAAGGACATTTGCTTGATATAAAAGGTTATGATTTCCCTGTTATGAACGGTATTCGTCAGACAGGAGAGCCGATTCACGATATGTTTCTTGGCATCACTATTGACGCAGAGATGACCATTGTTAACGCCTATGCAAAAACTGAGGCGAGGCCCTACCCCGGTTTTTGCGAATCCATTACTGATCATTACCAATCTCTCAAAGGATTAAGGATTGCTCCAGGTTTTACGAGAGCAGTTAAAGAGCGTTTTGGCGGCGTCAAAGGGTGCACTCATTTAACAGAGATGATTGGTGCCCTCGCCACCGTAGCCTTCCAAACCCGTTATGGCTCAGCTGAATCCCATTCTCCCAACAAACCTCCCCATTTAGATGGTTGCCATGCACTGGATACCACAGGGCCCGTGGTGGCTCAGTTTTATCCGCAGTGGCATGTGGCCAAAAAGTAAGAAAAAAGAGCGTTGAAAGCCTCTCTTTGTCGAGGCGTGATCTGATAAAATGAAAGTTTTAAGCTGGGCTTTTTTTGATTAACTTGTATACAAATAAGGGTAATCCATGAAAATTCATGAGTACCAAGCAAAAGAAATACTTCGCCAATACGGTGTTCCCACTCCTCGTGGTATTCCTTGTTTTAGTGTTGATGAGGCTGTTTTAGCTGGGCAAACCTTGGCTTCTCCCGTGGTGGTGGTCAAGGCACAAATTCATGCAGGGGGGAGAGGAAAGGGAGGGGGCGTAAAAGTTGCCAAGACGCCAACAGAGCTGCATACCTATGCTGAACAGATTTTTGGTATGAATTTAGTTACCCATCAAACTGATTCCCATGGGCAAAAGGTGCGTCGTCTCCTTATTGAAGAAGGGGCGGATATCAAAAAAGAGCTGTATGTCGGTATGGTGGTAGATCGCCAGTCTCAGCGCGTAGCGTTGATGGCCAGTCCTGAAGGGGGGATGGACATTGAAGAGGTTGCCGCACGTAACCCTGAAAAAATCATGACCATTTTTATTGATCCGGTCGAGGGTTTAACCTTGGATCAGTGTCTTGCGGTATCTAAATTTATTGGTATTGAGAGTGACCTATGGTCGCAATCAGCCCAACTGCTTCAAGGTCTCTATCAAGCGTTTGACGAAAAAGATGCCAGTTTAGCGGAAATTAACCCCGTGGTAGTCACAGGAGATAAACGGGTGTTGGCCCTGGATGCCAAAATGAATTTTGATAGTAATGCGCTCTATCGTCATCCTGAAATTGTAGGGCTTCGTGATCTTGATGAAGAGGATCCCAGTGAGATTGAGGCTTCTCGTTTTGATCTCTCCTATATTTCGCTTGATGGCAACATAGGATGCCTCGTCAATGGGGCAGGGCTCGCCATGGCCACCATGGATATAGTTAAGCTCTATGGGGGCAGTCCAGCCAACTTTCTTGATGTAGGTGGAGGGGCTACTACAGAAAAAGTTACCGAAGCCTTTAAATTAATGCTTAAAAACCCACATCTTGAGGCCATTTTGGTCAATATTTTTGGCGGCATTATGAAATGTGATGTGATTGCCACCGGTGTTGTTGAGGCGGCTAAGCAAGTGCATCTGTCTGTTCCCTTGGTGGTGCGTCTTGAGGGGACCAATGTGGAGTTAGGTAAGCAAATATTGGCCCAATCTGGATTACCCATTATTTCTGCAAACAATATGGCTGAAGCTGCTCAAAAAGTAGTTGACGCCGCAAGAGGTTGATATGTCAATACTGATCGATCGTAATACGCGTGTGCTCACCCAAGGCATTACTGGTAAAACAGGCATGTTCCACACCAAGATGTGTCAAGAGTACGCCTTCGGAAGAGAGTGTTTTGTGGCCGGAGTGACCCCTAAAAAAGGTGGCCAATTTTATGAAGCAATTCCTATTTTCGAGACAGTGAAAGAAGCTAAGGAGCAGACCGGAGCCACGGTATCAGTCATTTACGTGCCGCCTCCCTTTGCCGCTGCAGCCATTGATGAGGCAGTGGAAGCGCAGATGGATTTGGTGATTTGTATCACTGAGGGAATCCCGGTGCGTGACATGATTCGTACTCGTTATAATATGCAAGGTAAGAAAACCATCTTAATTGGTCCCAATTGCCCAGGGTTGATTACGCCAGAGGAAATCAAGATTGGTATTATGCCAGGGCATATTCATAAAAAAGGTCCCATTGGTGTTGTATCTCGTTCAGGAACGCTGACCTACGAGGCAGTGGGACAATTACGTGAATTAGGTTTAGGTCAATCCTCCTGCGTGGGCATTGGTGGTGATCCTGTGAATGGGATGAAGCATATTGATGTCATGAAACTCTTTAATGATGATCCCGCCACTGAAGCAGTGATTATGGTGGGGGAGATTGGTGGAGAGGATGAAGAATCCTGTGCCAGATGGATTAAGGACAACATGACGAAGCCTGTGGTTGGTTTTATTGCCGGGGTTACAGCTCCCCCAGGCAAACGCATGGGTCATGCCGGAGCGATTATATCGGGCGGACATGGGACGGCTCAGGAGAAGCTTTCTGTGATGGAAGAGTGTGGTATTAAAGTTACCCGTAACCCTGCTGAAATGGGGAAAACCCTGAAGTCTGTAATTAAATAGCGTGATTTGATTTACGCGGACAATTCTCACGAATGCAGTCCGCGTAAAGATGAAGGGAATGATCATGAATAACGAAGCCACGATCCTTGGCGACTTTGTTTTGTCTTTTTTCAATTTCAGGATCGTGAAATTCCTCCACGTGCCCGCATTGCATGCAGACTAAATGGTCATGATGTTCACCCCCATTGAGCTCATATACGGCGCGATTGCCTTCAAAATGGTGACGTACCAATAGACCTGCCTGTTCAAATTGAGTTAATACGCGATAGACTGTGGCTAAACCTATTTCCATGCCCTCTTGCAATAAACGGCGATAGATTTCTTCAGCACTCATATGGCGAACTTCTGAGTGTTCAAATAAGCTTAATATCTTGAGTCGCGGCAATGTAGCCTTAAGACCAATATCTTTTAAATTATGTGGATCACTCATGAGTCGTGTTTTAGTATCAAGATAAGGTATTATAGGCAAATTCTTGTCAATCTGTGGGTTATAGTTGAGGTTAAATTGCCTGTGGTTAAAATAAAGTGGATTAAAAATTGTTATTTACTGTGCTGGCTGTTGCTCTCTGCCTGTAGTTTACATCCCTATAAAATGGGTATACAGCAGGGCACGGCCATTAATACCAATATGGTGGAGAAGTTAAAATCTGGCATGACCAGAAATGAGGTCAGTCTCGTCTTAGGGACTCCCCTGTTGGCAGACCCTTTTCATGCCAATCAGTGGGACTATGTTTTTTATACCCGCGACAAGGGATTATTGAGTAAGCCCTATCATTTAACTGTTTACTTTAAGCATGATCGGCTGGACCACTTTATTAATGATTACCCCCCTGAAAAAGCGGTGGAATATCAAGATGCGGAGATTGTGAAATGAGTATTCGGGTAGCTATTGCCGGCAGTACTGGCAGAATGGGTAGGGTGTTGATTGATGAAGTATTAACTGATGCTTCCTTAACATTAAGCGCTGCTCTTGAGCGCCCGGAGCATATCTTAATTGGCCGCGATCCTGGGGATTGGTCCGGTGTGAGTACTACGATTCAAATTAGTGCAGCGAGCCGCAAGAGTTTAGAATCCACTCAAGTGCTCATTGATTTTACCCGCCCTAAAGCAACCTTGCGGCATCTAGAGTTATGCCGGGATTTAAACATCCCTATGGTCATTGGTACCACGGGTTTTAGTCCTGATGAGCGTGAAACTATTTTTAAGGCATCAGAGACTATAGCGATTATGATGGCGCCTAATATGAGTGTAGGGGTTAACGTAACGCTATCTTTACTGGATTTGGCGGCGCGCCTATTAACCGAGGGTTTTGATGTGGAAATTACCGAGGCCCATCATCGTCATAAAGTAGATGCTCCTTCAGGAACCGCTTTGCGATTGGGTGAGGTGGTCGCTCATGCGCGTGGGGTCAAACTCGCGGATGTCGCCTTGTATGGTCGCGAAGGGATAATGGGTGAGCGTCACCCCGACACTATTGGTTTTGCAACCTTGCGCGGTGGTGATGTGGTGGGCGATCACACGGTCTCTTTTTTAGGGGATGGGGAGAGAGTAGAGATTACTCATAAAGCCAGTGGTCGGGATACCTTTGCTAAGGGAGCAATCAAGGCGGCGAAGTTTTTACAGGGGAAAAATGCTGGATTGTATGACATGGAAGATGTGTTAGGTTTAAAGCCCTTGCATCACCTACTCAGTGAGTTTAAGGGGCGTGATAAGTAATTGTTTGAACTCTCATAGCCCATAGGACAAAAAGCTTTAGTATGGACTGCCCGTTTCGTTACTAACTGTCCTTGAAAGATAATTAAAACCGGACAAATCATTGGCTATCAAACCCGGATAAAAGCACTTGTTCTCTACACTCCCCCCACATCATCTTGATTTGATTGACCTAATCTGGTAGAATTTTAACAATCGGAAACGGGAAGACGTGAACTAAAACGTCCTTCCCGTTTTTCATATCTAATCCCGTCTGGAGTTCATTGTCATGGTCTTGGATAGATCAAATAATATGACTGTGCCTGCTGTTTTAGTATTAGCAGATGGGTCGGTATTTCGTGGTGTGTCCATTGGTGCGGAAGGTGCTAGTGTAGGTGAGGTGGTGTTTAATACTGCCATGACAGGTTACCAGGAAGTTTTGACTGACCCCTCTTACGCTAAGCAAATGGTGACCTTAACCTATCCCCATATTGGTAATGTAGGGGTGAATGATGAGGATGCAGAATCCACCAGGGTATGGGCAGCTGGCTTAATTATTCGCGATCTACCTCGTTTATTGTCCAGCTTTAGAGCACAACAGTCATTGCCTGATTTCTTAAAAAATCAACATGTGGTAGCAATTGCTGGCGTGGATACACGTAAACTGACTCGCCTACTGAGAGAAAAAGGGGCTCAGTCAGGATGCTTGATGGCGGGGGATAATATAAATATTGAGGAGGCACTCCTCAAGGCGCAATCTTTTACAGGTCTTGCTGGTCTTGATTTAGCTAAGGTAGTGAGCATAAAAGAGCCCTATACATGGACCCAAAACGTGTGGCAGTTGGCAAGCCAACCTAAGCCTTTGGCCTCTGTCGCAGGGAAGTTTAAAGTGGTGGCTTACGATTTTGGCGTAAAACAAAATATCCTTCGTATGTTGGTTGAGCGCGGTTGTGAAGTAACGGTGGTGCCTGCGCAAACGTCAGCGACCCAGGCTTTGTCCTATAAGCCGGATGGTATTTTTCTGTCCAACGGTCCGGGAGACCCAGAGCCTTGTGACTACGCAATCGAAGCCATCAAAGAGTTTATTGCTCAGAAAGTTCCGTTGTTTGGTATTTGTTTGGGGCATCAACTGTTAGGCCTTGCCTCTGGCGCGAAGACCATGAAAATGAAGTTTGGTCACCATGGGGCCAACCATCCTGTGCAGGATTTAACCTCGGGTCGGGTGATGATCACTAGCCAAAACCATGGTTTTGCGGTGGATGCCACAACACTGCCTGATCATTGTCGGGTTACCCATGTGTCCTTGTTCGATCAGAGTTTGCAAGGTATTGCGCGCACCGATTGTCCCGCATTTAGTTTTCAAGGTCATCCGGAAGCCAGTCCAGGCCCTCACGAGGCTGCTTCTCTGTTTGATCATTTTATTGATTTGATGAAAGCCAACTCACCTTGAGATTGTGTTATGCCAAAAAGAACTGATATTCATTCGATTTTAATCATTGGTGCCGGCCCGATTGTGATTGGTCAGGCGTGTGAGTTTGATTACTCAGGCGCGCAGGCTTGTAAAGCTTTGCGGGAAGAGGGGTACCGGGTTGTTTTAGTGAATTCAAATCCTGCTACCATCATGACCGACCCTGAGATGGCGGATGTCACTTATATCGAGCCGATTCACTGGAAAACCATTGAAAAAATTATCGCTAAAGAAAAGCCCGATGCGCTACTGCCTACTATGGGTGGCCAGACAGCTTTAAATTGCGCTTTGGATTTAGCACGCGAGGGAGTTCTGGAGCGTTACCACGTGGAGATGATTGGTGCCCGTAAAGAGGCCATTGATAAGGCAGAGGACCGTGAAAAGTTTAAAGCGGCTATGACCCGTATTGGTTTAGCTACGCCCCGTTCCGCCATTGCGCATAGCATGGAGGAAGCTTTACAGGTTCAAGCCCTTGTGGGTTATCCGGCTATTATTCGGCCGTCCTTTACCATGGGCGGTAGCGGTGGTGGTATAGCTTACAATCATGAGGAGTTCGTGGCGATTTGTGAGCGGGGTCTTGATGCTTCACCCACCCGAGAGCTATTGGTGGAAGAGTCGGTCATCGGGTGGAAGGAATATGAAATGGAAGTTGTGCGTGACCGACAAGACAACTGCATTATTATCTGCTCCATTGAAAATTTGGACGCCATGGGTGTGCACACGGGGGACTCTATTACGGTGGCCCCTGCTCAGACCTTAACGGATAAAGAATATCAGATTATGCGGGATGCCTCTCTGGCAGTCTTAAGAGAGATTGGGGTGGAAACCGGCGGTTCTAATGTGCAGTTTGCGGTCAATCCTAAGGATGGACGAATGATCGTTATTGAGATGAATCCCCGCGTCTCACGCTCCTCTGCCTTGGCCTCAAAAGCCACCGGTTTTCCTATTGCTAAAGTGGCAGCTAAGCTTGCGGTAGGTTATACCTTAGATGAATTAAGTAACGACATTACGCAGGGAGCAACTCCGGCCTCTTTTGAGCCTGCAATTGATTATGTCGTCACTAAAATCCCTCGTTTTGCCTTTGAGAAATTTCCGCAGGCCAACGATCGACTCACAACGCAAATGAAATCTGTGGGAGAAGTGATGGCGATTGGCCGCTCTTTTCAAGAATCCTTGCAAAAAGCGCTACGCGGTTTAGAAACGGGAGCCCAAGGCTTAGATGATATGCCAGGTGAGATGGCCACCATTGAGGCTGAGATTGCGAACCCCGGTCCCTATCGCTTATGGTATGTGGGTCAGGCGATGCGCGAGGGCTTGAGTATCGAGGAAATTTATCGTCTAAGTCATATTGATCCTTGGTTCTTAGCTGAGATTGAGGATTTGATTGTTGAAGAGCAAAGAATTAAGCATGATCCTCAGGAGGCTCTTAGCCCGCTGACCCTGAAAAGATTAAAACGTAAAGGGTTTTCTGATCGTCGTATCGCATCGCTCATCAAGGGATCTGAAGAACAGGTTCGTCAAGCCCGTCACCAGCATCATATTCATCCTGTGTATAAAAGGGTGGATACCTGTGCTGCCGAATTTGCCACTGCTACCGCCTATTTATATTCTTCCTATGAGGAGGAATGTGAAGCTCATCCTAGTGAACGTAAAAAAATTATGGTACTGGGTGGAGGCCCTAACCGAATTGGCCAGGGGATCGAGTTTGATTATTGTTGTGTCCATGCGGCTCTAGCCTTACGTGAAGATGGTTATGAAACCATTATGGTGAACTGTAATCCGGAAACGGTTTCAACGGATTATGATACTTCCGATCGTCTTTATTTCGAACCCTTAACGCTTGAAGATGTATTGGAAATTGTCGCCATTGAAAAACCTGAAGGGGTTATTGTTCAGTTTGGTGGACAAACACCTTTAAAGCTTGCCAAGGGATTGGAGAGGATGGGAGTTCCTATTATTGGTACTCAACCTGACAGTATTGATCGTGCTGAAGACAGAAAACGTTTTCAGCAGTTGTTGCATGAACTAGGGTTAAAACAGCCCGATAATCGGACTGCTTTTCATCGTGAGAGCGCATTGAAGTTAGCGCAAGAATTAGGCTACCCGATTGTGGTGCGGCCCAGTTATGTACTGGGCGGTCGTGCCATGCAAATTGTGCACACTCAAGCAGACTTAGAAAAATACTTGCGTGAAGTCATTTCTGATACGGACGGAATGAACGGGGTGGCAGTGACAGAGGATTCCCCTATTTTATTAGACCGTTTTTTAAATGATGCCTTGGAAGTCGATGTGGATGCGGTCAGTGACGGCGAGAGTGTGATTATTGGGGGTATTATGGAGCACATCGAACAAGCGGGGGTTCACTCGGGTGACTCCGCCTGTTCGTTGCCACCCTTTAGTTTGAGTGAGGCTTTGCAGGATGAGTTACGTCGTCAAACTGTAGCCATGGCCAAAGCTTTGGGAGTGGTGGGATTGATGAACGTCCAATTCGCTATTCAAGGCGAGAGTGTGTATGTCTTAGAAGTTAATCCCCGTGCATCACGGACGGTTCCTTACGTGGCAAAAGCCACAGGACGTCAACTCGCTAAGATCGCTGCTCGTTGCATGGTGGGGCAGAGCTTGGCCTCACAAGGGGTGGTGAATGAAATTATTCCACCATATTACGCGGTGAAAGAAGCGGTTTTTCCTTTTATTAAATTCCCCGGCGTGGATACGATTTTAGGTCCTGAAATGAAATCCACTGGTGAAGTAATGGGTGTGGGGGTTACTTTTGCCGAAGCATTTTTAAAGTCGCAAATTGCCGCAGGAGTAAAATATCCCACCTCCGGCAAGGTGTTTTTGAGTGTTAAAAACATGGACAAAGCCAATGCGGTGGATGTGGCGAGACGCCTGTCAGCCCTTGGCTTTGTTTTGGTGGCCACCAAGGGGACTGCTCAGGCTCTTCATGGAGCAGGCATTGAGGCGATTTCAGTTAATAAGGTGGCGGAGGGTCGACCACATATTGTTGACATGATCAAAAATCGTGAGATTGATATGATTATTAATACGGTAGAAGAGCACTCTCGTGCGGTTCAAGACTCTTGGTCGATTCGAAATGCCGCTTTGCAGGGCAGAATTACTTATTACACCACCATTGCTGGCGCTAAGGCCGCTTGTTTGGGTATGGCTTTGGCGCAGACAGAGAATCTCGCTGTCTATGATTTACAAACATTACAACAATCTATAGTGAAGTAGGGAGTAACAGTATGAGCACCATTCCACTGACCGTAGTAGGGGCTGAGCGCTTAAAAGCGGAGTTGCATCGTTTAAAACATGTGGAGCGACCCAACGTCATTCAGGCTATTAGCGAAGCTCGTGCCCAGGGTGATTTGTCTGAGAATGCTGAATACGACGCAGCAAAGGAAAGACAATCATTTATAGAGGGTAGAATTATTGAGCTTGAAGCCAAACTATCTAATGCTCAAGTCATTGATCCTAAACTCTTAGATGCAGAAGGTCGCTGTGTGTTTGCCTCTACTGTGGATATTGAAGAATTATCCTCTGGTGAAAAGTTTACTTATCAGATAGTAGGAGAGGATGAAGCGGATATTAAAGAGAGCAAAGTATCCATTAGTTCTCCCATAGCACGGGCCTTAATTGGCAAGTACGCAGGTGATGTAGTTGAAGTTATCACTCCAGGAGGGGTGAAAGAATATGAAATCCTCGATGTCAGATACGTCTAAAGTGATTCCTAAGGGCCTTGTGGCACCACTCTTGAGTTCACAGCAGCGCTCATTGCTACGCGCTAGAGCACACGCTCTTAATCCGGTGATTTTATTGGGTCAGTCGGGACTCACTGAGGCGGTACTTTTAGAAACCCATCGCACCTTACTGGCTCACCCGTTGATTAAAATTAAACTTTCCAGTGATGATAAAGAGCAACGTGATCAATGGGCTTTAACCATTTGTCAGCGTCTAGGTGCTGCTTGGGTCCAGCAAGTGGGTAAAATCTTGGTTATTTACCGCCCTCTTAATGAAGCCGACGCGCACCAGTAAAGCGTGGATGCGTGAGCATGTCAACGATCCCTTTGTTAAAAAAGCAAAGCTGGAGGGATATCGCTCGCGAGCCTCCTATAAGCTCATGGAGATTGATGACCGTGATAAGTTATTGATGCCGGGTATGACGGTGGTGGATTTGGGAGCGACTCCCGGTGGTTGGTCGCAAGTGGCCAAGGAAAGATTGAAAGGTAAAGGACGCATCATAGCCATTGACATTTTACCTATGGATCCACTTGTTGGGGTGGATTTTTTACAGGGTGATTTTAATGATCCAGTGATTCGTCAAAAACTGATGGATAGCCTGCCTCAGCCTAAGGTTGACCTTGTTTTATCAGATTTAGCCCCCAATATAAGTGGTGTAGCCCTTTATGATCAGGCACGTGCAACAGAATTATGGGTTGCCGCATTGGAATTTGCTGTACAGAGTGTGAAACCAAATGGCCAGTTCTTAGTCAAAGTTTTTCATGGTATTGATTTTGAAGACTTTGTCAGGTTAATGCGCGCTGTTTTTGTGACGCTACAGACGCGTAAGCCCGCTGCGTCAAGGGATCGGTCTACGGAAGTGTATTTGTTGGGAAAAACCCTACGGGAGAATGCTCAAAGTGCTCTCGATAGGTATTTAGGGGCTGAATAATTCAGTTATTTAGTAGTACAATGGGTTAACGTGGGGATGTCCCACGGTAAATTTGCAATGTCTTGGAGGTTGCTGTCTTGAACAATATCTTCAAAAATGTGTTGGCTTGGGTTTTTGTTGGCGTCGTGCTCATGTTGCTTGTGAGCCAATTCCAGGGGCGATCAAATTCTGGAGAGGTGCTCTCCTATTCCGCATTTATTAATGAAATGAAAGCTGGTCATGTTAGCCGTGTAGTTATTGACGGCCATGCGCTGCGCGGTGAGAAAAGTGATGGTAAGTCTTTTACTACCTATACTCCCTCTGATCCATGGATGGTTAGTGATCTATTAAAGTATGGTGTCAATGTTTCCGCTAAACCGGAAGAAGAGCCTTCTTTATTCATGAACCTTCTCATGTCATGGTTCCCCATGTTGTTATTAATTGCCGTGTGGATTTTCTTCATGCGACAAATGCAAGGTGGTGGAAAAGGCGGGGCCTTTTCCTTTGGTAAAAGCCGGGCAAGAATGTTAGATGAAAACACCAACCCCGTTACTTTCGCTGATGTGGCTGGAGTAGATGAGGCCAAGGAAGAAGTGGGTGAGCTGGTCGAGTTTTTAAGAGATCCCAGTAAATTCCAAAAACTGGGTGGTCGCATACCCCGCGGTGTATTGATGGTGGGTAGTCCGGGAACGGGTAAAACTCTTTTAGCCCGAGCCATTGCTGGGGAGGCTAAAGTTCCTTTTTTCAGTATTTCTGGTTCTGATTTTGTGGAAATGTTCGTGGGTGTGGGCGCAGCACGGGTGCGTGACATGTTTGAACAAGCCAAGAAAAATGCTCCCTGTATCGTTTTTATTGATGAAATCGATGCTGTTGGTCGCCAACGGGGTGCAGGTTTGGGCGGGGGTAACGATGAGCGTGAACAAACGCTTAACCAATTGCTCGTTGAAATGGATGGATTTGAGGGAACGTCCGGTGTCATTATTATCGCGGCTACTAACCGGCCCGATGTATTGGATCCTGCCTTGTTAAGACCAGGACGTTTTGATCGGCAAGTGGTGGTGCCTTTGCCTGATATTCGTGGTCGCGAACAAATTCTCTTGGTACACATGCGTAAAGTGCCTATCGCGCCTGATGTCAAAGCTGACATTATTGCTCGCGGAACCCCCGGGTTCTCTGGAGCTGATTTAGCGAATCTCGTTAATGAGGCTGCCTTATTTGCTGCACGTTTCAACAAACGTTTAGTGGATATGGATGATTTTGAGCGAGCAAAAGATAAAATTATTATGGGTGCTGAACGTCGCTCCATGGTAATGCCTGAGGATGAACGTCGTAATACTGCTTATCATGAATCAGGTCATGCTGTGGTCGCTCGGTTACTTAATAAAACTGATCCTGTTCACAAGGTCACGATCATTCCTCGGGGGCGTGCACTCGGAGTAACTATGCAATTACCAGTTGAGGATCGCTACAGTATGAATCGCGAACAAATTTTACAGAATATTTCCGTACTATTTGGTGGGCGCATTGCTGAAGAAGTCTTTATGAACCAGATGACTACGGGAGCTAGCAATGATTTCGAGCGGGCTACTGATATGGCTCGCCGTATGGTGACCCAATGGGGGATGTCGGATATTTTAGGACCCATGGTGTATGGTGAGAATGAGGGTGAAGTTTTCTTGGGACGAAGTGTTACAACCCATAAAAATGTATCAGAGTCTACCATGCAAAAAGTGGATACTGAAATTAGACGCATTATTGACGAACAATATGCCCTAGCCCGTCGCCTAATTGAAAGTCATCGCGATAAAATTGAAGCCATGACCCATGCCTTGTTGGAATGGGAAACCATTGATTCAGAGCAGATTGAGGATATTATGGAAGGGCGTCCACCACGTCCTCCAAAGCCTACTGCTTCACAAAAATCACCGCCTCAAAATCCCACAGGGACATCGGGTGTTGCAGTCGCTCCCACCACACGTCCTGCGGAAGAAGTATAAGTTAAACTCAAACAATCCCGGTTTCACCGGGATTGTTTATTTATTTTTGTATCATTCATGTCTTCATTCCCCCTCAATTCCTTGCCTAAAATCATGGGTATTGTGAATGTCACGCCAGACTCGTTTTCTGATGGCGGGCAGTTTAATACTCTTGATCGAGCCATCAGTCATGCCCATCAATTAATTGCTGAGGGCGCAACCCTCTTAGATATAGGTGGTGAATCCACGAGACCTGGGGCTTCGCCGGTTAGTATCGACGAGGAAATTCGTCGAGTATTGCCTGTCGTCAAAGCATTAAAGGGTTGCGGTGCGGCCCTGTCAGTGGACACCAGGCATCATGAGGTCATGGCCAGAGTTTTGCAATATGACGTGAATATGATTAACGATGTGAGTGCACTCAGCCATCCTCTGGCCATACAATATTGCCAAGAGGCTAAGGTGGAGGTGTGCATTATGCATATGCAGGGCGACCCTCGAAATATGCAAAATCAGCCACACTATATCAATGTGGTGGATGAAGTGTATACCTTTTTGCAAAATAAAATCAGCGAGTTGACGGCGGCGGGGATAAATCAAGATAAAATCTATATTGATCCGGGTTTTGGTTTTGGTAAAACTGTGGAGCACAACGTAAGTTTAATGCATGCACTGCCACGTTTTAAGGACTTGGGTTGCCCAATGTTAATTGGTGTATCACGTAAAACCTTTTTAGGTAAGCTCACTCATACAGCGGTCCATGAGCGGTTAGTTCCCAGTGTGGTGGCGGCTCTTTGGACTGCCCTGTGTGGCGCTAAAATACTACGTGTCCATGATGTGAAAGAAACCAACCAAGCCTTACTGCTGTGGCAGGCCATCACACAAGGAGTGGCAACATAATGGCAAGACAATATTTTGGTACAGATGGTATTCGTGGACGAGTTGGGGTGACGCCTATTACCCCCGAGTTTGTATTGCGTTTAGGTTTTGCTGCTGGGAAAGTGTTGACGCAATCCTATCACTCTGCCACCACTCGTCCACGGGTGGTTATTGGAAAAGATACCCGTGTGTCAGGATATATGTTGGAGTCAGCACTGGAGGCTGGATTATCTGCTGCGGGAGTGGATGTACTTTTGGTGGGGCCTATGCCAACGCCTGCGGTGGCTTACTTAACAAAGGCACTACGATTACAGGCGGGCATCATGATTAGCGCCTCCCATAATCCTTATCCTGATAATGGCATTAAATTCTTCTCGGAACAGGGCACCAAACTTGCTGATGGGGTCGAGATGGCCATTGAGGAAGAATTACTAAAGTCTTTTACCTGTCTTGAGTCTCAGTATCTTGGTCGAGTAAAACGTATTGATGATGCCCCAGGACGTTATATTGAATTTTGTAAGAGTACCTTTCCTAGTCAGCTTGATTTGAAGGGGTTAAAGCTAGTGGTGGATTGCGCCCATGGCGCCACTTATCATGTGGCTCCTTTGGTGTTTCATGAATTGGGGGCAGAAGTCATTACAATGGGTAATCAGCCCAATGGGCTAAATATTAACGATGGGGTGGGAGCCACTGATCCCCACGCCTTACAACAAAAAGTACTGCTCGAACAAGCTGACCTTGGTATCGCCTTAGATGGCGATGGCGACCGTTTGATCATGGTGGATCAACAGGGGCGAATTTACGATGGTGATGAATTACTGTTTGCCATAGTCAAAGATCAATTGGTTCGCCACGTTTTTGCAGGAGGGGTAGTGGGTACCTTGATGACTAATCTCGCCGTGGAGAATGCTTTTGTCCAGCTTGGGGTACCTTTTTATCGGGCTAAGGTGGGGGATCGCTATGTTCTTGAAGCACTGCTTGAGCGTGGCTGGATGTATGGTGGCGAGAACTCTGGTCATATTTTATGTCTAGATAAACATAGTACTGGCGATGGGATTGTTTCTGCCCTTCAAGTGCTCGCTGCTCTGACATATCAAAATGCTAGCCTGTCTCAATGGTTGGGTAAGTTAACACTCTATCCACAGAAATTAATTAATGTCCCTACCCCGCAGGGGTTTAAGTTAACCGAGGAGGCCGCTGTGTGGACAGTGGTGAAAGAGGCCGAACAGGATTTAGCGCAACAGGGGAGGGTGTTATTACGTTCCTCTGGCACAGAGCCGGTGATTAGAGTCATGGTCGAGGGTCAGGATGTTGATCGCGTCAATCATTGGGCTGATACCATCGCCAAACAATTGGTAGCATAGCTTTGAGCGTTATACCATGTCGGGGTTTAATACCGCACGTAACACCACTTGCGGTGAATCACGGCGCTCTCTGTAGGTTAGCCACCAGATAGCCCCTTTTTTAATACTCCAAGAATCTTTTTGTCCAGCAATCAGTAATGAGGCCACTTGTCCTAGGGTGGGTTGGTGTCCCACTATAATGACAGGAAGCGGTGAGTGGGGCCATTGGCTAGCTTTAATAATATCCTCGGCACTGCCTCCAACTGCCAATAAGCGGTTAGTTTCAAAATGCTCACTCAACGCTCTGGCAGTACTTTGTGTGCGCAGTGCAGGGCTGACAATTAGCCGGTAGTGTTGTTGTGGTAAAGATAGTTTTAACCAATTAGCCACTCGTGTGGCCTGATCCACTCCCTTAGCGCTAAGTGGCCTCAGGTGATCGGGAGAGCTGTCAACGGCATCAGCGTGGCGCCATAAAATTAAATCCATGTATTACTCCATAGGAATGAAGACGGTCATGATGCCTTACTGTCCTGATAACGATTTAATAGATATTCATGAACATTAAAACCTGAGCCACTGCGGGGTCGACGTAAGTGATAGCTGCCATCACTGTCCATTTGCCAGGCACGTAATGTATCGCGCAGGTAAGGTTTTAATCCTTCACTAATTACCCGCCTTTTAATACTAGAGTCTAGAATTGGGACACATACCTCAATGCGTCTAAAGAAATTTCTTTCCATCCAGTCTGCACTTGAAATATAAACACTTTCTTTGGCATCGTTATAAAAGTAAAAGATACGATGATGCTCTAAAAAGCGACCAATAATAGAAAACACTCGAATATGGTCAGATAAATTCTTAACACCAGGGCGTAATAGACATACCCCGCGAACAATTAAATCCACCTTTACCCCCGCCAGTGAGGCCTCGTAGAGAGCGCTGATGATTAAGGGTTCGGTTAGTGAGTTCATCTTGGCAATAATGTGGCTGGGGCGACCTTGGGAAGCAATTTTTATTTCATGTTGAATGGCATTCATGAGTTCTGAATGCAGTGTAAAGGGAGATTGGGCGAGATGCTTTAAGGGAGCATGTTTACCTAGTCCTGTGATTTGTAAGAACACCTCATTAACGTCACTGGTGATTCCTTCATGGCTAGTGAGCAAACCAAAATCAGTATAAATTTTAGTGGTTTTTGAGTGGTAGTTACCGGTTCCCAAATGCACATAGCGTTTTAATTGACCGTTTTCTCGACGAATCACTAGGGCCATTTTTGCATGGGTTTTAAAACCATATACGCCGTACACCACGTGTGCCCCAGCTTCCTCTAATTTAGCCGCCCAATTAATATTGGCTTCCTCATCAAAGCGCGCAAGAAGCTCCACTACTACGGTCACTTCTTTACCTTGATGAGCGGCATCAATTAAGGCATCGATCAGTTCAGAGTCAGTCCCTGCACGATAAACGGTTTGCTTGATCGCTAATACTTGAGGATCGTTGGCGGCTTGAGCGATAAAATCAACCACTGATGAAAAGGATTGAAAAGGATGGTGGAGCAAAATATCTTTTTTTCTCAGCGAAGCAAAAATATCTTGGTTTTTACCGGCGAGTTCTTTAGGGTGGTTTTGTTTGAATCGTGGAAAACGAAGGTCAGGGCGATCCACCATGTCAGCTACTTGCATGAGGCGCACTAAATTAACTGGACCATTCACTCGGTAGAGATCACGGTGGGATAAGTTAAAGGTGTTCAATAAAAATTGTGCCATGTCCTCTGAGCAGTTTTCTGCCACTTCCAAGCGAACTTCATCGCCGAATTGTCGATGGCTAAGCTCCCCCTCTAAGGCTAAGCGTAAATTTTTAGCATCTTCTTCTTCAAGAAATAATTCGCTGTTACGGGTGACTCGAAACTGGTAACAACCATTGATAGTCATGCCTTGAAACAACTCACCAACGTTTGCATGTAACACAGAAGAGAGAAAAATGAAGCCATAGGGACAGCCGGCAATTTTTTCTGGGAGGCGAATAAAACGTGGCAGCGAACGAGGTGCTTGAACCACGGCATGGGTAGCATTTCTCCCAAAGGCGTCAATCCCACTGAGTTCTACAGCAAAGTTTAAACTTTTATTAAGGATACGTGGGAAAGGGTGGGCAGGATCTAAACCTATTGGTGTTAATACAGGAAAGATCTCGCGAAAGAAGTAATCCCTTGCCCATGTTTTTTGCTCATCAGTCCATTTACCGCGACGATGAAAGCAAATGCCTTCTTGCGCCAAGCGTGGTAAAATAATGTTATTGAGTAATTCGTATTGTTCGTCAATTAAAGCATGAGCCTTTTGGCTAACCAGTTCATAAACCTGCTGGGGTGACAAGCCGTCAGGACCCGATGAGGTGATTCCCTGATTGATTTGCTCTTTTAAGCCTGCTACACGTATTTCAAAGAATTCATCTAGGTTGCTACTCACAATACACAGATAACGAAGGCGCTCAAGTAAGGGTGTCTTTTCATTTTGTGCCATGTAAAGCACCCGTCGATTAAAGGCCAAGAGACTTAATTCACGATTTAAAAATTGTTTTTGTGAGGGGTTGGTTGGGTTTTTCATAAAAGTTTAATAAAAGCTTAACGTTTTAGTAAAGGCAAAGTTACATATTAACCCTACAAACATGACAAAAGGACGTCATTAATGTTTCAAATTGAAAAAAATTTAGCTACCCCTAAACAGCCCCGATTGGTATTTCAGTATGCACGCTCTGAGGCAGACATTCGTGCTGTTCAAAAATTACGTTGGCGCGTATTTGCTGAAGAGATGGGAGCTTGTTTGAATAGCCCAGAACCAGGTCTAGATATTGATCGCTTTGATGCATTATGTGATCACTTGTTGGCACGCGATACGCGAACCAATGAGGTGGTAGGTACCTACCGTATTTTAAATGCTAACCAAGCCGAGAAAGCGGGCGGTTTTTACTCGGATACAGAATTTGATTTAACACGTTTGTCCTATTTGCGCGATCGTGTGATGGAGGTAGGGCGCGCTTGTGTTCATCCAGATTATCGCAGCGGAGCCACCATTGCTGTGCTTTGGTCAGGTTTGGCGGACTATATTAAATCTCATCAAGTACAATATTTAATGGGTTGTGCAAGCATCAGTATGATAGATGGTGGTTACGCGGCAGCTAATATTTATCGGCAATTAGCAGATAATCATTTGGCGCCTATTGAATGGCGTGTTTTTCCTAAATGTGCTTTGCCTCTAGAGCGTCTTGAGGTAGCTGGTTTAGTTAAAGCAGAAGTTCCCCCTTTGATTAAAGCTTATTTACGTGTGGGGGCCTATGTGTGTGGTGAACCTGCTTGGGATCCTGATTTTAATACCGCAGATTGCTTATTATTGTTACCTACGGCGTTTATGGATCACCGTTACTCACGCCATTTTATGAAGCAATCGGTTGCCGAAAAATTACTGTAATTCTGAGAAAGATCCTTTGACGAACTCGGCGATCTCATTTATGGCGTGCTCATCCATGGGCGCGCCAATGCCCCCGTTTGAGCCTTTGTACAAACGATCGCCCGAACTCGATGTCACACTCGTCGGTGCGCACGGTGGGTATGTCTTTACTTAAGTACCGTCTTGCCAACTTGTGTGCTGGTAGCGAGCTGTACGAAGTCGCTGTGTCGCAAACAGTATAGCTTAACGGCGATGATGCGCTCATCAAGCGTGAGATTGTCCCATTGTGTACTCATGACTATCTCCTAGGTTATGCGTGTGTCAAGTGATGCACGATATGATTAGTTACCGATGAGATGGCTTACTGAGCTATCTCATTTTTTTGAGTCAAATTTTCTTTACTTGGGTTTTAGTTGAGAATAAATTGCCATAGTTCGCTGTGTTATTTGATAGACTATGGCTTTTGTATAGATACAAAGTGAGTTATGCCTCATTCAGTGATTGCGGCCATTGACCTTGGTTCGAACAGTTTTAGATTGGAAGTGGCACGGGTAATTAACGGCCAACTCTATACTCTTGATGCCTTAAAAGAAACGATTCGTTTGGCGGCGGGATTAAAAAAAGATAAAACCCTCGATCAACCCTCCCAGCAGCGGGCGCTTAACTGCTTAAAACGGTTTTCAGAGCGCATTAGGGGTTTACCTAGTAACGCAGTACGCGTAGTGGGGACCAATACCCTCCGAGTAGCTAAAAATGCGCAACAGTTTCTACAGCAGGCAGAGGCGATTTTGGGTGTGCCTATTGAAATTATTGCCGGTCATGAGGAAGCGCGCCTTATTTATATTGGCGTCTCTCATTTTTTACCCCGTACCAACGAAAGACGTTTAGTGGTTGACATTGGTGGAGGCTCAACAGAATTTATTATTGGCCAACGTTTTCGTCCTTTGGTGGTAGAAAGTCTTTACATGGGCTGCGTGACTTACTCAGCAAGATTCTTTCCTGGTGGTAAGGTCAGTCAAAAGGCCTTTAAGCTGGCAGAATTAACGGCTGCCACAGAATGTCAGATACTGAAAAAGCAGTTTTCCTCGCGTCATTGGCAATTGGCTGTGGGATCCTCCGGGACAGCTAAGGCGCTCACAGAATTACTTGAACAAAATGGTTATCCAGCAGGGGTGATTACCCTTGATGGGCTCGAGTTTCTTAAAACATGCTTAATTGAAGTGGGTAATACCCATCAACTCAAGCTGCCAGGATTGAAAATAGATCGTATTCCAGTTTTAGCGGGTGGCCTCGCTATTATGTTGACTATTTTCAAGGAACTCAACATCACACAAATGAGTACCACTGATTGCGGTTTACGGGAAGGGGTGCTCTATGAAATGCTTGGGCGCATTGAGCACCAAGATGATATTCGCGTGGTGACAGTCAATGAGTTCTCGCAACGCTATCACACGGACCACGCGCAAGCGGAGCGGGTCAAGTTGTTAGCCTTAAAATTATTTAAACAACTGGTAGATAAGGACAATTTTCAGCGTTACTCCCTCTATTTGTCGTGGGCGGCGCAATTGCATGAAATTGGACTGTCCATCGCCCATGCAGGATTCCATCGTCACGCTGCTTACATTATTGATAATGCCGATATGCCGGGTTTTTCTAAACAAGAGCAGGCCATTGTGGGGGGGTTATTGCAAGCACAACGTGGCCGTCTCAATAAGGTGGTACCACGGGTCACTAATGAGATTGGTTGGGCAATGATACTTGCTTTGCGTTTAGCTGTGCTCATTCATCGCGATCGTCATCAATTGGCCGTTCCTAAGATGACACTAATTACCCTAAATCGTGGCTACATGCTCAAGATCAGCTCCCGTTGGTTGCAACGCAATCCCTTGAGCGCAGCCAATCTTGAGATGGAATCGCAACATTGGCGTGATTTGGGTCGGTTGTTGGTGGTCGATAAATAACGTGAACGAGTCGGTTTCGTCATGAAAATGTCACAAACTGACTGTAATCTATCAAGAGTTATCTATTTTTATCTTTGATTGGAGCGTTTTGAATATGTCAAAAACCTTATCTAGAATGTTAGCAACGCTGGGCATGATGTCCTTTGCATTGGCTGCCTCGGCAACCAATATCACCGGTGCTGGCGCCACATTTCCCTACCCAATTTATGCAAAATGGGCCGAGGCTTACAAAACCAAAACAGGCGTTGGTTTGAATTATCAATCCATTGGTTCGGGTGGGGGAATTAAACAAATTGAAGCGAAAACCGTTGATTTCGGCGCTTCGGATAAACCTTTGGAAAAAGCAGATTTAGAAAAAAATGGCTTAATTCAGTGGCCAATGGTTATCGGTGGTGTTGTTCCAGTGATTAACGTTAAGGGTATTAAGCCGGGTGAATTAAAATTAACTGGTGAAGTGTTGGCTAATATCTACTTGGGAACCGTAAAAAAATGGAATGATCCTGCTATTGCCGCCTTAAATAAAGGAGTAGCGTTACCCAATGAAGATATCGTTGTGGTCTCCCGTTCTGACGGTTCAGGAACCACTTTCAACTACACCAATTATCTCGTTAAAGTTAGCGAGGCATGGAAAGCCAAAGTAGGCAGCAGCACTTCTGTTAAATGGCCTGTTGGCATTAGCGGTAAGGGTAATGAAGGGGTGGCTTCTTACGTTAAACAGCAAGATGGCTCTATTGGTTATGTTGAATACGCTTATGGCTTGCAAAATAAAATGACTTATGTTGTTATGAAAAACAAAGACGGTCGTTTTGTTAGTCCTGAAAGCAAGAGCTTTGCCGCTGCAGCAGCAAATGCCCATTGGGTGGCTGAAGAAGGTTTCCATGAGATTTTAACTGATGAACCAGGAAAAGATTCATGGCCAATCACCGCCGCTACTTTTATTTTAATGCACAAAGTTCAGGAAAAGCCTGAGAATGCAAAAGCTGCCCTCAAGTTTTTCAGCTGGGCATATAATAATGGAGCAAAGGCCGCTTTATCACTTGACTATATTCCAATGCCTAAATCTGTGGTGAAACAGGTTGAAGAGTCTTGGAAAAATATTAAAGATACTTCTGGTAAATCTATTTACTAAAAGTGTTTGGTATCAGTCGGTATGGGCTGTTTTTGAGGAAACAGGGTTAATAAAATGCAGTAAAAATAATATGAAATTAAACGAATCCCCATTACAGCCAACCTTACCAATTCTCAACCGCTCCTCAAAGGAGCGGTTGTATCGCTTTGGCGATATGGTTTTTGAAAACCTCACTCGTTTGTTTGCGTTGTTAGTTTTACTCACCCTAGTGGCTATTTTAGTCTCCTTGGTGGTGACTAGCATGCCCTCCATCAAGGCCTTTGGTTTAGGCTTTTTATTCTCTGATGATTGGGACCCCGTGCAAGAGAAGTTTGGCGCTTTAGTGCAGATTTATGGCACCTTGGTGAGTTCTGCGATAGCCATGGTGATCGCCTTACCCATTAGTTTTGGTATTTCTATTTTTCTCACCGAAATGTCTCCCAAATGGTTGAGACGTCCTCTAGGTACGGCCATAGAGTTGTTGGCTGCCATCCCTAGTATTATCTATGGAATGTGGGGTTTGTTTGTTTTTGCCCCGATTTTTCAAAAAACAGTACAACCTTTATTGAAGGAGGCCTTTGGTCAGATTCCTGGGTTAGCTTTCCTGTTTTCAGGCCCACCTATTGGCATTGGCATGTTAGCGGCAGGGATTATATTGGCCATCATGATTATTCCTTTTATTACTGCTGTGATGCGCGATGTGTTTGAATTGGTGCCTGTCGTTTTAAAAGAGTCAGCCTATGGACTGGGGTCCACTACCTGGGAAGTTATCTGGCGAGTGGTGTTGCCTTATACTAGAGCTGGCGTGGTAGGCGGTGTTATGCTGGGTTTGGGGCGAGCGCTAGGGGAAACCATGGCAGTTACCTTTGTGATAGGGAATGCGCAGCGCTTACAAACCTCCTTATTGGCACCCGGCAATAGTATTGCCTCCTCTCTCGCTAATGAGTTTCAAGAGGCGGTGGGAACTCTTTATACTTCCTCCTTGATTGAATTGGGTTTAATTTTGTTTTTTATTACTACGGTAGTGCTGGCCCTTGCCAAATGGATGTTACTGCGCATGAACCGTTTAGAGGGAACGAAGAGCTAATATGCAAAAACATCTGAGTATTACTTCACGTAAAATCTATCGACGCCGTCGTTATGTGAATAACTTTAATATGTTTGCCTCTGCCCTTGCTATGGCTTTTGGTTTATTTTGGTTAACATGGATTTTAGCTACCCTATTCATAAAAGGGATGGGTGCCATCAACTGGCAAATGTTTACTTCCTCTACCCCTCCTCCTGGTGAAATGGGTGGGTTACTCAATGCAATGATAGGCAGTGTGTTGATGGCAGGTCTTGGCACCTTAGTGGGTACTCCAGTTGGTATTTTGGCGGGGACTTATCTGGCTGAATACGGTCGCAATAATTGGTTATCTTCTGCGACCCGTTTTATTAACGATATTTTACTCAGCGCCCCCTCCATTGTTTTGGGTTTGTTTATTTACTCTGTTTATGTTGCCAAGGTAGGACATTTTTCAGGGTTTGCGGGTGGTTTTGCCTTGTCACTGATTGTCATTCCGGTGGTAGTCAGAACCACGGACGATATGCTGAAACTGGTTCCTGACAGTTTACGAGAGGCGGCCATTGCTTTGGGGGCGCCAAAATGGAAGATGATTACTATGGTGTCCTATCGTGCGGCTCGGGCGGGGATAGCAACGGGGATACTGTTGGCCGTAGCTCGGATTAGTGGTGAAACTGCCCCCCTACTCTTTACCGCATTAAACAACCAGTTTTTTTCACTCAATATGAATGAACCCATGGCAAATTTACCTGTGGTCATTTTTCAGTTCGCCATGAGTCCCTATGATGACTGGCATCAATTAGCTTGGGGTGGGGCAATTTTAATCACCTTTAGCGTATTATTATTAAATATCTTAGCGCGTGTTTTTTTTCGTCAAAAGACTCATGGCTAGTTTTAAATAGGTGTCCCAATGACTCAACAGCATATTGATCCTCATTTACGTATCTCCGTGAGAAACTTAAATTTCTACTACGGTAAGTACCACGCTATCAAGAATGTCTCGATGGACGTTAAGTCAAATAAAGTTACCGCTTTCATCGGTCCATCGGGTTGTGGAAAGTCCACTTTATTGAGAACCTTTAACCGATTACATGAACTCTATCCACAAAATCGTGCCACTGGAGAGATACTCTTGGATGGGAAGAATGTACTCAATAGCCGCAGTGACCCGACGCTGCTTCGTGCGCGGGTGGGTATGGTGTTTCAAAAACCCACGCCTTTCCCCATGTCAATTTATGACAACATCGCCTTTGGGGTAAAGCTCTATGAGCGGTTATCGCGCGCAGAAATGGACGAGCGGGTGGAGTGGGCGTTGACCAAGGCCGCTTTATGGAAAGAAGTGAAAGATAAGTTAAATCAAAGCGGTTACGGCCTCTCTGGTGGGCAGCAACAGCGCCTATGTATTGCTCGATGTATTGCCATTAAACCTGAGGTAATTCTCCTTGATGAACCCACCTCAGCTCTGGATCCAATCTCCACCGCACACATTGAAGAATTGCTAGATGACCTTAAAACCGATTACACTGTTGTGATTGTGACGCATAATATGCAGCAGGCTGCACGCGTGTCTGATTACACGGCTTATATGTACCTGGGCGAACTCATTGAATTTGATGAGACCGATAAAATATTTACAAAACCCAATCAAAAAGCCACAGAAGATTACATCACAGGTAAATTTGGATAATTAATAATTAGCATAAAGGGGAGAGTATGCGCAAAAAGTTAGTGGCTGGTAATTGGAAAATGAATGGTTCTCTAACTGAAAACGAGGCGCTAATTAACTCCCTGATTCATCGGTCAGCGCGCTTTCAGTCTGTTCAAGTGGCGGTGATTCCCCCTTATCCCTATCTGGCGCAAGCCCAACAACTACTTCACTCCAGCACGATTGTTTGGGGAGCTCAAGATGTGAGTCTTGAGACGGGTTATGGTGCCTTTACAGGAGAAGTGAATGCTGGCATGCTTAAGGACTTTGGTTGTGAGTATGTAATTGTAGGACATTCTGAGCGTCGTCAGCGTCATCACGAAACGGATCAGCAGGTGGCTCGGAAGGCTAAGATTGCCGTTGATAACCATCTAAAACCCATCGTGTGTGTTGGTGAAACTTTGGCAGAGCGTGAAAAAGGGGAAACCTTATCGGTTTTATCCCGTCAGATAGATGCAGTGCTCAATACTTTAGCTATTGAGCAGTTGCAACAGGTGGTGCTTGCCTACGAGCCCATTTGGGCCATTGGTACTGGAAAGAGTGCCACGGTTCAACAGGTTCAGGAGGTTCATCAGACCTTGCGTCAGCGCGTTGAATCGCTAGATTGGGTCAGCGCGCAGGAATTAAATATTCTCTATGGTGGTAGCGTGAAACCGTCGAACGCGTTAGAATTGATGTCCTTACCCGATGTGGACGGTGCCCTCGTTGGCGGAGCCTCCCTCGTGGCAGAGGATTTTATTGCGATTATTGAAGCTGCAGCCTAAGTCTGCAGTAGTACAGGAAAATTAAGAATGTTGCATACTGTTATATGGGTTGTCCATGTTTTAGCGGCAATCGGGGTCATTGGTCTCGTTTTAATACAACACGGCAAGGGCGCGGATCTGGGTGCTGCATTTGGTAGTGGCTCAGCGGGAGGGTTGTTTGGTGCCTCAGGAGCCGGTAACTTTTTAAGCCGCACCACAGCGATATTGGCTGCGGTATTCTTTGCTACCAGTTTATTATTAACTTGGTTCTCAGGTCATGCAAATGACTCAACTAGCGTGATGCAACAAACGACAATTACTCAGCCGGCGCAACCAAAAGTGGCGCCGCAAGTACCGTCGGTTTCGGATTCTAAATCCTCTGAAATTCCGAAATAAAGAGGTGTAAAATTGTACGCAAAACGTACGAATAAATTAAAAATATTGCCGATGTGGTGAAATTGGTAGACACGCCGTCTTGAGGGGGCGGTGGCGAAAGCCGTAGCAGTTCGAGTCTGCTCATCGGCACCATTACGAGGGGGAGTTGTAGGTGATGGTGCAAAATTACTTGCCTGTATTACTATTTATTCTGGTAGGAATAGCCATTGGAGTATTACCTCCCTTGCTAGGCAAGCTATTGGCCCCTAGTCGCCCTGATGAAGCAAAAAACTCTCCCTATGAGTGTGGCTTTGAAGCCTTCGAAGACGCTCGCATGCGTTTTGACGTCCGCTATTATCTCGTTGCTATTCTATTTATTTTATTTGATTTGGAAATTGCATTCCTATTTCCTTGGGCTGTCGTGGTCAAGGATATCGGTTGGTTTGGTTTTGTGGCCATGATGGTCTTCCTGTTAATTCTCGTGGTAGGTTTTGTTTACGAGTGGGTAAAGGGAGCTTTGGAGTGGGAATAGGCAAATTATTGTTTTAGGAGGCGTCGCGCTATGGCTCTGGAAGGGGTATTAAAAGAAGGGTTTGTGACCACAAGTCTCGATACTATTATCAATTGGACGCGTACAGGGTCTCTGTGGCCCATGACCTTTGGTTTGGCTTGTTGTGCAGTTGAAATGATGCATGCCGGGGCGGCAAGGTACGACTTGGATCGCTTTGGTATCGTTTTTCGTCCCAGTCCACGTCAGTCAGATTTAATGATTGTAGCGGGTACTCTCTGCAATAAAATGGCCCCTGCTTTACGCAAGGTTTACGATCAAATGGCAGAACCTCGTTGGGTACTTTCCATGGGTTCCTGTGCTAATGGTGGCGGGTACTATCATTATTCTTATTCAGTGGTGCGGGGTTGTGATCGTATTGTGCCAGTGGATGTTTATGTTCCAGGCTGCCCTCCCACTGCTGAAGCGTTACTCTATGGGGTGATTCAATTGCAGCAAAAAATTCGCCGTACCACTACCATCGCACGCGCGGCTTGATCATGATAAATGTCCGATTAGAGCGTTTACAAGCGGAACTCACTGAGCGTTTGGCTGAGGCACTGGATAACAGCGTTATTCGTTTAAAAGAACTAACTTTAGAAGTGCAGGCTGCCAGTTGGCCCGCTACCGCGAAAATCTTGAGAGATGAGTTTCACTTTGAGCAACTCATTGATTTGTGTGGCGTCGATTATCTCACATATGAAGGGCGTGAAAGGGGGCCGCGTTTCGCCATTGTCTGTCACCTGTTGTCCGTTGAACATAATCTTCGTTTACGGGTTAGAGTGTTTGCTCAAGATGATACCTTACCTGTTTTGTCGTCCGTTGAGTCCATTTGGTCAGCGGCTAACTGGATGGAAAGAGAGGCCTTTGATTTGTTTGGGATTCTTTTTGAGGGGCATCCTGACCTACGTCGCTTGTTAACGGATTATGGTTTTATCGGGCATCCCTTTAGAAAAGATTTTCCGGTATCAGGTTACGTGGAAATGCGTTATGACGAGCAGCAAAAACGGGTGGTTTATCAGCCGTTAACCTTGGTGCCAAGAGAAATAGTCCCGCGTATCACGCGCCCAGATAATTATGGAGATAATGAGCACCATGGCTGAGATTAGAAATTACACCATGAACTTTGGCCCGCAGCACCCTGCGGCCCATGGTGTATTACGTTTAGTGCTGGAGTTAGATGGCGAAGTGATTGAACGCGCTGATCCTCATATCGGTTTATTGCATCGTGCTACTGAGAAGCTTGCTGAGACCCGTACTTACTTACAAAACGTACCTTACATGGATCGTTTGGATTACGTGTCCATGATGTGTAATGAGCATGGTTATGTGTTGGCTCTGGAAAAGTTATTGCACATTGAGGTGCCGCGGCGTGCTCAATATATTCGCGTAATGTTTGATGAGATCACGCGTATTTTAAATCACTTGCTATGGCTTGGAGCCCATGCTCTGGACGTGGGCGCCATGACCGTCTTTCTTTATGCTTTTCGTGAGCGTGAGGATTTAATGGATTGTTATGAGGCGGTTTCTGGGGCCAGAATGCATGCTGCTTATTATCGCCCCGGTGGCGTCTATCGTGATTTACCAGAGCGCATGCCCCAGCATTTGGCCAATAAAGGCGGACGCAGTGACAGTAAAGCTCATCACCTCAATGCTAACCGTCATGGTTCCATGCTTGATTTCATTGAGGACTTTACTGAGCGTTTCCCTGCCTTGGTAGACGAATATGAAACCTTACTGACTGATAACCGTATTTGGAAACAAAGAACCGTAGGGATTGGTGTGGTCAGTCCTGAACGAGCACTCAACTTAGGTTTCACGGGTCCCATGCTAAGGGGCTCTGGGGTGGCCTGGGATTTGCGTAAAAAACAACCCTATGAGGTCTATGGAGATCTTGAGTTTGATATTCCAGTGGGGGTTAACGGTGATTGTTACGATCGATATTTGGTCCGCATTGAGGAGATGCGTCAGTCAAACCTGATTATCCGCCAGTGTGTCAATTGGTTACGGGCTAACCCAGGGGCGGTGATTACGGAAAATCATAAGGTGGCTCCTCCTTCCCGGACGGATATGAAGACCAATATGGAAGAACTGATTCATCACTTTAAATTATTCACTGAGGGGATGCATATTCCTGCCGGTGAAGCGTTAGCCAGTGTCGAAGCGCCTAAGGGGGAGTTTTCTATTTACATGATTTCAGATGGCGCCAACAAACCTTATCGTTTAAAAATTCGTGCACCCGGTTATGCACATTTGTCAGGCTTGGATGAAATGACGAGGGGGCATATGATTGCTGACTTGGTGGCTATTATTGGTACGCAAGACATAGTGTTTGGGGAGATTGACCGGTGAGCTTATTATCTAAAGCATCCCTTGAAAAAATCGATCACGAGATAAACAAGTATCCTCCCGAGCAAAAACAATCGGCTGTGATGTCAGCCTTAAGAATTGCTCAGGAGGAGCATGGTTGGTTATCTACAGAGGTTATGGATAGTGTGGCGGCTTATTTAGGTATGCCGACCATCGCCGTGTATGAAGTGGCCACCTTCTATGAGATGTATAACACTAAACCTATGGGTAAGTATAAGCTTACTCTTTGTACTAATTTGCCTTGCGCTCTCTCTGGTGCGGATGCTGTATGTAAAAAACTCAAGGAGCGATTAGGCATTGACTTTAACGAAGTGACTGCAGATGGGCTCTTTAGTCTTAAGGAAGGGCAATGCTTTGGGGCCTGTGGCGATGCGCCTGTGCTCTTAATCAATAACCATGAGATGCGCTCTTTTGTGAGTGAAGAGAAATTAGACGACTTGTTAAAGGAGTTACAGTCATGACCCAAGTGATATTAGGTCAACTAGGTGACAACAAAGAACATACGTGGCGTTTAAATGATTATGTGAAACGCGGTGGCTATGAAGCCCTTAAAAAAATATTAAGTGGCATGAGTGCTGAGGCGGTGATTGATGAGGTGAAAAAGTCTGGTTTGCGCGGACGAGGCGGAGCGGGTTTTCCTACTGGCACCAAATGGACCTTTATGCCCAAAGAAGTGAGTGGTGAACGCTATGTGGTGTGTAACTCAGATGAAGGAGAGCCTGGTACTTTTAAAGATCGCGATATCCTGCGTTATAATCCCCATGCGGTGATTGAGGGCATGATTATAGCGGGTTTTGCGATGCGTGCTACCCGCGGTTACAACTATATTCATGGCGAGATTTGGTCAGTGTATGAGCGTTGTGAAGAAGCGGTTGCCGAAGCAAGAGCGGCAGGGTTTTTAGGCGAGCGTATTTTAGGCAGTGACTTTTCTTTTGAATTGTTTAATCACCATGGTTATGGCGCTTATATTTGTGGCGAAGAAACAGCCCTGTTAGAGTCACTGGAAGGAAAAAAAGGTCAGCCACGTTACAAACCTCCTTTTCCAGCCACCTATGGCTTATATGGTCGGCCTACCACCATTAATAATACAGAAACCTTTGCTAATATTCCCTGGATTATCCGTCAGGGGGGGGAAGCTTATCTGAATTTGGGTCGTCCAAATAACGGTGGTACCAAAATTTTTTCCGTATCAGGACATGTGAATCGCCCCGGTAATTACGAGGTCCCCCTGGGCACTCCTTTTGCTCAATTATTGGAGATGGCGGGAGGTATGAGAGGGGGTAAGACAATTAAAGCGGTGATTCCCGGTGGTTCCTCTATGCCTGTTATTCCTGGACACATCATGATGGACACGGATATGGATTACGACTCTATTGCTAAGGCAGGGTCTATGCTAGGTTCCGGTGCTGTTATTGTCATGGATGAGAGTACTTGCATGGTCAGAGCATTGGAGAGATTGTCTTACTTTTATCATGAAGAGTCCTGTGGTCAATGTACTCCGTGTCGAGAGGGCACAGGCTGGTTGTATCGTGTTGTTCACCGTATCGAAAAAGGTGAGGGACGTAGTGACGACTTGGATTTATTGTTATCCTTAAGCAACAATATTCAAGGGCGAACCATTTGCGCCCTAGGGGACGCAGCAGCCATGCCTGTACGCGCTTTTGTCACACATTATCGCGATGAATTCGAGTACCACATTACGCACAAGCATTGTCTTGTGGGGGCGACACAAGTTTCTGAAAAGGCGGCGTAATCATGGCTCTGGTGACAGTTGAAATCGATGGTCAAACCACCCAAGTGGAAAGTGGTCGCACGGTAATGGATGCGGCACGAAAGTTGGGTATTAAAATTCCTCATTTTTGTTATCACAGAAAACTTTCCATTGCCGCTAATTGCCGCATGTGTCTCGTGCAGGTTGAAAAGGCGCCCAAACCACTGCCTGCCTGCGCAACCCCGGCTACTGAGGGGATGAGAGTGTTTACTCATTCTGAATACGCCATTAATGCTCAAAAAGCGGTGATGGAGTTTTTATTAATCAACCACCCCTTGGATTGCCCTATTTGTGACCAAGGGGGTGAGTGTAAATTGCAAGATATCAGTGTGGGCTATGGTGGTAGTGCCTCTCGTTTTAAAGAAGAAAAACGAGTGGTCAGTAATAAAAACTTAGGCTCCTTGATTCAAACAGAAATGACGCGTTGCATTTTATGTACGCGCTGTGTGCGCTTTGGTCAGGAGATTGCAGGGGTGATGGAATTAGGTGTTGGTGGTCGGGGTGAACGATCTGAGGTGTTAGCCTTTGTCGACCGCACCGTTAACTCTGAAATCTCGGGTAACGTTATCGATTTATGTCCGGTGGGGGCCCTTACTTCAAAACCTTTCCGATATCGTGCGCGGACCTGGGAGCTACAACGCTCACCCAGTGTCAGTCCCCATGATGCTATGGGTAGTCAACTTATGGTGGAAGTTAAGTTGAAGAAGGAAGTAGTGCGGGTGGTGCCTGGTAAAGACGATAGTATTAATGAATGTTGGTTGTCTGATAGAGATCGTTTTGGTTTTGAAGCGGTTAACAGTGACGATCGTTTGTTAAAACCCATGATTAAAGACCAAGGTGAATGGCGTGAGGCGGATTGGGTAGAGGCTCTGCAAGTGGTGGTGGATGCCTTCAGTAAAATTAAATCAGCTCACGGTGCTAACGCTCTAGGGTTGTGGGCAAGCCCACAACTTTCTTTAGAGGAATTATGGTTGGCGCAAAAACTGCTGCGTGATTTGGGCTCCTCTAACATTGATCACCGTTTGCGCCAACGTGATTTTTCTATGGACCATGCTGAGGCTTCGGTACCTTGGTTAGGGATGGCCATTGATGAATGGTCGCGATTAAAGTCTGTCTTGTTGGTGGGTTCCAGACTTCGCCTTGAATATCCTTTACTGGCAGTGCGCCTTCGTCATGCCGTAAAAAATGGTGCTGACGTTCACTTGATTAACTCTTTTACTGATGATTTGGCAATGCCTACGGGCCAACAGCTGGTGGGCACTCCCAGTGTTTTGCCCAGCTTATTAGCACAAGTAGTTGAGGCCGCTGCCCAGCAATCAGGGCAGTCGGTTAGCGCCAATTGTGCGCCCATGATGGGAGCTGTGGTGAGTCCTGAGGCCTTAGCCATTGCCTACAGCTTGTTAGCTGATGGCCCTAAGACCGTGGTGCTGGGTCATTTGGCTGAGCAGCACGAGGACTATGCCACGTTATGGAGCTTGGCCCAAGAGCTGTGTCGTTTAACGGGTGCCACCTTGTCCTACTTGCCGCAAGGTGCTAACGCGATGGCTGCCTATATCGCTGGCGTGCTGCCTTATCAAGGAAGTCTTGGAGCGCACCAGTATCAAGGTATGAATTTCCAGCAAATGTTGGACCAACCACGCCAAGCCCTAATGGTATTAGGGCTTGAGCCAAATCTTGACGCACTCAATGCGCAGGGGGCTGTGCAGGCATTACAGGCCGCAGAGTTTGTGGTGGCGATGCATGCCTTTAAGGGAGATTTGCCTAACTGGGCCGATGTCATTTTACCCATTGCCGCCTTCACTGAAACGCCAGGGACCTTTATTAATATGGCGGGTCATGTGCAAACAGTTAAGGCTGCTATTCATCCCAAGGGTGAGAGTCGACCCCTGTGGAAAGTATTACGGGTGCTGGCGAACCTCTTTGAGCTGCCTGGTTATCAATACGATACCCTCGAGGAAGTATATCGCGATAGCGAAAACAATTGGGTGTCGGTGATTGAACAAAAATTAAATAACCATAAACAGTATTTACCAGCTTTAAAAATGCGCGCTTCCCTCAATATGCTGGAACGTTTAACTGAGGTACCACCCTATCAAATCGATGCACTAACGCGTCATTCTGTGCCCTTGCAAGAGAGTGCGCTGGGGCAGTGTCGTCATGTTGAACTCTCCGCGCTCACTGCGAGCAAACTGCGTCTAACAGAGGGGCAATTAGTGCGAGTTGGGCAGGGTGTTGGCACAACACAATTAATGCTAAAGATAAATAATCACTTGGCTGATCAGGTTATTTGGATTCCCAGTGGGCTCAAAGAGACACAGGAATTGGCTATTCAGCACCCAACTATTACTGTGGAGGCCATCAGTTAATGCAATTTTTAATGGACTTTTTTGGCCCTCTTTGGCCCTTCGTCTGGACGTTGCTTAAAATCATCGTTATTGTACTGCCTCTTCTAGGAGCGGTGGCTTATCTGACCTTGGCTGAGCGAAAAGTCATTGGCTATATGCAAATACGTATTGGTCCCAATCGCGTGGGACCTAAGGGCTTACTGCAACCGATTGCCGATGCGATTAAATTGCTCATGAAAGAGATCGTGGTGCCCACCGGAGCTAACCGTTTTTTGTTTGTGTTAGCCCCAGTTTTAGCCATCATGCCAGCCTTAGCTGCTTGGGCGGTGGTTCCCTTTGGTCCTGATTTAGTGTTAGCTAATGTCAATGCCGGCTTACTCTATATCATGGCCATTACTTCCGTGGGCGTTTACGGGGTAGTGATCGCCGGGTGGGCCTCTAACTCTAAATATGCTTTTTTAGGGGCCTTACGCTCAGCAGCGCAAATTGTGTCCTATGAAATTGCTATGGGGTTTGCTCTAGTTACAGTGTTGATGATGTCAAAGAGCCTGAATTTAACGGACATTGTCCTCTCTCAACGAGGTGCCTATGGCTTGCTGCAGTGGAATTGGGTGCCCTTATTTCCTATGTTTGTGATTTACGTGATTTCAGGCACCGCGGAAACCAATCGTGCACCCTTTGATGTGGCGGAGGGTGAGTCAGAGATTGTGGCGGGTTTTCATGTGGAGTATTCAGGGATGGCCTTTGCTATTTTCTTTTTAGCAGAATATGCCAACATGATTTTAATTGCCGCACTCACCTCTATTATGTTTATGGGAGGCTGGCTCTCTCCTGTGTCCTTTATTCCAGATGGTATTCTTTGGCTGTTTGCTAAAATGGCCTTTGTGTTGTTCTTGTTCTTATGGTTTAGAGCCACTTTTCCACGCTACCGCTATGATCAAATCATGCGTTTAGGCTGGAAGGTGTTTATTCCCTTGACGTTAGTATGGCTAGTGGTAGTGGGGATTCTGGTGCAAGCCCCCTTTCGCTCCATGCCCATACTGAATATTTGGTTCCATGGATAGGAGTAGATGATGGGTGCCATCGCAGAGTTTGTTAAAAGCTTAATGTTAAGTGAGCTGATTAAGGGTATGGGTGTGACGGGAAAACACTTCTTTTCACGTAAGATCACGGTACAATATCCGGAAGAAAAAACCCCTCAGTCGCCACGTTTTCGAGGACTGCATGCCCTGCGACGCTATCCTAACGGTGAGGAGCGTTGCATTGCCTGTAAATTATGTGAAGCAGTTTGCCCAGCCATGGCGATTACCATAGAGTCTGAGGTGCGTGCCGATGGTTCAAGACGCACCACCCGTTACGACATTGATCTCACCAAGTGTATCTTCTGTGGTTTTTGTGAAGAATCCTGTCCTGTGGATTCTATTGTGGAAACCCGCGTGTTTGAATATCACGGGGAACAACGTGGAGATTTATTAATGACCAAGGATAAATTATTGGCTATTGGTGATCGTTATGAAGAACAGATCGCCCAGGATCGAGCCCAAGATGCTCCTTATCGTTAAAGGAATGAGAGATTGATGACTTCTTCTGTTCTATTATTTACGGCCTTTGCTGTGATTTTGATTGTGGCGGCACTGGGCGTCATTACTGCCCGTAACCCCGTGCATGCGGCGCTGTTTTTGGTGTTGTCTTTTTTTACGGGATCGGCCCTGTGGATGATGCTGGAGGCAGAGTTTTTAGCAATTGCCCTGGTTTTAGTTTATGTTGGCGCCGTGATGGTGCTCTTTTTGTTTGTGGTGATGATGCTTAATATTGATCTTGATCGCTTGCGTGAGGGATTTTGGAGACATTTACCACTGGGTGCTGGGGTAGCGATTTTAATGGTTGTTGAGATGGTGCTGGTGGTGAGCAGTAAACAGTTTGCCAAGATGACCACTGTGGGCAATACCACAGGAGTGAGTAATACCCAAGAGTTAGGGTTATTGTTGTATAACCAGTATGTTTATCCTTTTGAGTTAGCGGCGGCGATTTTACTTTTAGCCATTGTGGCGGCCATTGCGCTGACTCATCGGCGTAGAAAGGATTCGCGTTATATGGATCCGGCCGCGCAGGTGGGTGTGAAAGCCTCAGAGCGTATTAAAATCATTAAAATGCCGGCGGAGAGAGATCTGTGAGTTTGAATTTAACTGATTATTTGATGCTCGCTGCGGTACTGTTTGCTATCAGTATCGTGGGGATTTTTTTAAACCGTAAAAATGTCATTATTTTATTAATGTGTATTGAATTAATGCTGCTTGCTGTTAATTTGAACTTCATTGCCTTTTCCCATTATTTGAACGATACGGCGGGGCAAATTTTTGTCTTTTTTATTTTAACGGTAGCCGCGGCGGAATCGGCGATTGGGCTGGCTATTTTAGTGGTGCTCTTTAGAAATATCCGCACTATTAATGTGGATGATATTAACCAACTCAAGGAATAAGCTGTGAGCATGATATCGCTTTATCTCATCGTTCCGATGGCGCCTCTGGTGGGCGCCCTCTTGGCCGGATTGCTGGGTAAGACCCTAGGTCGAACTCTCAGTCATGTACTGACTATCACCGGAGTATTGGTATCCTTTGTGGCGTCCCTCGCCATTGCCCAAGATGTGTTGGCGGGCCACACCTTTAACGGTAACTTATATACCTGGATGAGTGCTGGGGAGTTATCCTTTCATGTGGGGTTTTTGTTAGACCCATTAACAGTGACCATGATGTTGGTGGTGACCTTTGTTTCTCTCATAGTGCATATTTATACCGTGGGCTATATGCGAGACGACCCGGGTTATCAACGTTTTTTTAGCTATATATCCCTCTTTACCTTTGCTATGCTCATGCTGGTCATGTCAAACAACTTCCTCCAACTGTTCTTTGGTTGGGAAGCGGTGGGACTCGTGTCTTACTTACTAATCGGTTTCTGGTTTCAGCGCTCTACGGCTGTGGTAGCTAACATCAAGGCTTTTTTGGTCAACCGGGTGGGTGATCTAGGTTTTCTGTTAGGTATTGGTTTGATTCTAGCTTACTTTCATTCACTGGATTACGCCACGGTGTTCTCCATGGTGCCGCAGCTTATACATCAACACATCATGTTGATCAGTGGCTACAGCTGGTCCTTAATCTCCGTTATTTGTATTTTACTTTTTATCGGCGCTATGGGTAAGTCAGCGCAAATGCCCTTACACGTTTGGTTACCCGATTCCATGGAGGGTCCCACTCCCATATCGGCCTTAATCCATGCGGCCACCATGGTGACGGCTGGGATCTTTATGGTGTCCAGAATGTCGCCACTTTTTGAAGTCTCTGATACAGCGCGCTCCTTTATTTTAGTTATCGGCGCCTCCACTGCGCTATTCATGGCCTTTTTAGGAGTTATTCAATACGATATTAAACGAGTCATTGCTTACTCCACCCTGTCGCAATTAGGATACATGACAGTGGCCTTGGGCGCTTCAGCTTATCCTGTGGCGATTTTTCATTTGGGTACCCATGCTTTCTTCAAAGCCCTGCTCTTTTTAGCAGCAGGCTCCGTCATCCATGCCATGCATCACGATCAGGATATGCGCCATATGGGGGGGCTTAGAAGATATTTGCCGATTACTTATCTGACTGCTTTAATCGGCTCCCTAGCCCTCTCAGGTATTCCTCCCTTTGCCGGCTTTTTTTCTAAGGACTTAATTATTGAGTCGCTGAGTACCGTCACCTTGTATGGGGCAGGGTATGCGCAGTTTGCTGTGACCGCTGGGGTATTCATCACGGCTTTTTACACGTTCCGTATGTTCTTTATGACCTTTCACGGGCAGGAGCGAATGGATCATCACACTAAAGAGCATTTACATGAATCCCCTTGGGTGATTACTTTGCCTTTAGTACTGTTGGCTATCCCATCCTTGATTGCAGGCTATTTGTTAATCGGCCCCATGATCATGGGTGATTACTTTGGTACAGCCATAATGATTAATCCCCAGCACACGGCGGTGCATTTGTTGCGGGAGGAGTTCACGACGCCGGTGGCCTTTATGATCAGTGCTCTCTCTTCAGCCCCTCTGTGGTTAGCCCTTGCTGGCATTGTCTTGGCAGCGGTGTTGTATGTATTCATGCCAGCCTTGCCCGAGAAAATCAAAGCCCATGCAGGCGTTGTTTATACTCTCTTAAGCCATAACTATTACTTTGACTGGTTTAATGATCGAGTGCTCTCACGGGGGACGTTATTCTTGGGTGACAAGTTATGGCACTATGGCGATATCACGTTAATTGATGGCACCATGGTCATGGGTTCAGTGCGCTCCATAAGTCGTTTTGCGGGTCGTTTGCGGCAGTTGCAAACGGGCTATATTTATCATTATGCATTTATCATGATCTTTGGTGTGTTTGCGCTCATGAGTCTTTGGTTTATAAGAGGGTAAGGGTGAACGGTTGATATGAATTTCCATGCCTATTTGTCATTTAGTATCTGGTTACCCATTATCATGGGCTGTCTCGTGGCGCTTACAGAGCACGAGGTACGGCGTCTCACCCTAAGTCTGTCATTGTTAGGGGCGGTGTTAAGCTTTTTAGTCACCCTGCCGCTGTATGCCCAATTTTCATCTACTACCCCAGGCATGCAGTTTGTGGAATTGGTGCCCTGGATTAAAGCCTATAATATTAATTATTCTTTAGGTATCGATGGCATTTCTCTGTGGTTTGTCTTGCTAAACAGTTTTGTAACGATTTTAGTGGTGATTGCCGGCTGGGTCGTGATTCGCAAGCATTTAGCGCAATATATGGCAGCTTTCTTAATCTCATCGGGCTTAATTAATGGTATTTTTGAGTCCCTTGATGCGGTTCTCTTTTACGTATTTTTTGAGGCGACCCTAATCCCCATGTTCTTGATTATTGGTATGTGGGGAGGACCACAACGGGTCTATGCCTCCATCAAGTTCTTTCTGTATACCCTGATGGGTTCCTTATTGATGTTAGCGGCTTTTATTTATCTCTATTTTGAAGCGGGTCGCAGCTTTGATATTTTGAAATTTCAAGCCCTAAGCTTAGCTTTACCTGTACAGATTATGATTTTCTTGGCATTTTTTGCATCCTTTGCCGTGAAAGCTGCCATGTGGCCTTTTCATACTTGGTTGCCCGATGCTCACGTGGAGGCGCCCACCGGAGGCTCGGTAATTTTAGCTGCCATTACACTGAAGACCGGAGCCTACGGCTTTTTGCGTTTTAGCCTACCCATTACCCCTAACGCAGCCCATACCTTGTCGGGTATGATGATTGGTTTATCCTTGGTGGCGATCATTTATGTGGCCTTAGTGGCCTTAATACAAAAGGATATGAAGAAACTCATTGCCTACTCATCTGTCTCGCACATGGGCTTTGTTACCTTAGGTATTTTTATGTTTAATACCCTGGGTATTGAGGGCAGTATTCTACAAATGATTTCCCACGCTTTTGTCTCCATTGCGATGTTTTTATGTATTGGGGTGTTATACGATCGGATGCACACGCGAGACATTAAGGCCTATGGAGGGGTTGCCAATACAATGCCAGTATTTGCAGCGTTTCTCATGCTCTTTGCCATGGCGAGTGCGGGACTACCTGGAACAAGCGGCTTTGTAGGAGAGTTCACCGTAATTCTTGGCGCCATTAAAGTGAACTTCTGGTATGCCTTACTGGCCTCTCTCAATTTAGTGTTTGGGGCAGCTTATATATTATGGATGTATAAACGCGTGATTTTTGGGGAAGTGGCCAACGCTGAGGTGGCACAATTAGAAGATGTTACCGCCCGCGAGAAGTTTTTTTTGGCCATTATCGTGGTGTTAATTATTGCCATGGGGCTTTATCCGCAATTAATTACGAGTACGTTACACACTTCTGTGAATCAGTTGATTCAACAGTCGTCAGCGATTAAGTATTAATGGAGCATCAATGAACTTTGCCTTTGCCAGTATTGCCCCAGCACTTCCTGAGATAGTTCTCTTAACAGCACTGTGTTTGCTATTGTTATTGGATCTATGGATTAATGATGAAAATCGGTTTTATACCTATGTGCTGGCCCAATTATCCTTAATTGCTACCGGTATTAGTGTCTTGACGCTTAGCGCTGGGACTGCGATGACGGCCTTTGGTGGCATGTTTATCAGTGATGAATTAACCCGTACTTTAAATATATTTTCTTTGATTACCATGGGCTTTGTGTTTGCCTATTCCCGCTTGTATTCGCAACAACGAGGGTTGTTTAAGGGAGAGTTTTTTGTATTAATGCTCTTTGCCCTACTAGGCATCATGGTAATGATCTCTGCTAATCATTTCCTGGTTCTCTATTTGGGTCTTGAAATGCTATCACTCGCTCAATGTGCTTTGATTGCTCTACAAAGAGAGTCTAAACAAGCCACAGAGGCGGCCATGAAGTATTTTGTGCTCTCTGCTCTGGCCTCCGGTTTATTGCTCTATGGCTTATCCATGCTCTATGGTGCCACGGGCTCCTTAATGATTCCAGAAGTGGCCAACGCCATTGCGGCGAATACCATTGATCCAGCCATTTTGGTGTTTGGTTTAGTGTTTGTGGTAGCCGGAGTAGGCTTTAAGCTTGGAGCAGTTCCTTTTCATATGTGGATTCCTGATGTGTATGAGGGATCTCCCACCTCCGTCACCTTATTTGTGGCTTCAGTACCCAAGATTGCTGCCTTTGCTTTTATTATTCGTTTATTAGTAGGGGCACTGGGTGCCATGGTGAGTGATTGGCAACCCATGCTGGTCATTATGGCAGTACTCTCTATTGGCCTGGGTAATATTGTGGCCATTGCACAAACCAACATTAAACGCATGTTGGCCTATTCTACCATTGCGCATATGGGCTATTTACTGCTAGGGATTCTCTCCGCCAGCGTTGCCGGCTATGCTGCTTCCATGTTTTACGTGGCCTCTTACGTGATTGTGTCAATAGCCGCCTTAGGGATTGTGATGTTGCTCTCCCGCCATGGCTTTGAGGGGGATCGACTGGAGGATTTTAAGGGCCTCAATAATCGTAGCCCATGGATCGCTTTTATGATGTTGCTGGTGATGCTTTCCATGGCCGGTGTTCCTCCCTCGGTGGGATTCTTTGCCAAACTCTCGGTGTTAAGCGCAGTGCTGGACGCAGGCTATACTTGGCTGGTGGTGTATGCAGTGATTATGTCACTGATCGGGGCTTTCTTTTATCTCAGAGTGATCAAGCTGATGTATATGGATGATCCTGTATCTGAGGAGCCCTTGGTCGCAGAACCAGATCATCTAATTCTCATTGGCTTAAATGGTTTAGTTATTTTTGTGTTGGGTATAATCCCTCAGTCTCTGATTGATCTGTGTGTGAATTCCATTACCCGTTCATTCAGATAATGATTATGAAAAATATTCTTGATGGTTTCCCCGATTTCACTGAATCACAATTAACCACTGAAGAGATATTTAAAGGGCGACTATTAGATGTTCGCCGCGACTCTGTCTCACTTCCCAACGGAGCTGAGGCCGTGCGTGAATATATTGTGCACAGTGGTGCTGCTGCCATAATTCCGTTAATGGAGGACGGCAGTGTCCTCCTCGAGTACCAATATCGCTATCCCAACCAACGTCACTATATTGAAATTCCTGCTGGTAAATTAGAGCCCCATGAGCCCACCCTGGTGGCCGCTCAGAGAGAATTGCTGGAAGAAACGGGATACCGCGCAGATCACTGGTTACATCTCACTACGTTACATTTATGTATTGCTTATTCTACTGAAAAAATTGAGTTTTTTTTAGCCCGTGGCTTGCACTTCGAAGCCCATGATCGTGATGAGGAGGAGTTTCTTGAAACTCTGGCGCTTCCCCTAGAGGATGCTTTTCAGTGGGTTGCTGACGGACGTATCAATGATGCCAAAACGGTGGCGGGGCTGTTATGGTTAAAAGCTTTTGGTCAGCATTTACTCTAATAGGTACAAGCCTGGTGGTGATGACTAATAGCTTCGAGAAAAAGTCCCCTTTCATTATTTGTTAAGGATCTAGGGCGTTTTAATGGATCCCGTGAATGACATGGTACGACCCCATTAACCCTATATTAAGTAGGATTAATGGGGAGTTAATGGCAATTGTTAAAAGTTACACAATAAGCTGATTAATGCGTCTAACGAAACCTGCCGGATCCTCTAACACCCCTCCCTCAGCAATGAGAGATTGTTCCAAGAGTAGCAAACTCCATTCTTTGATTTTTTCATTATCGGTCTCTAGCTGAAGACGCGTAATTAACCGGTGATCTGGATTAATTTCAAGAATGGGTTTGGATTGAGGGACCTCCTGTCCTGCTGCTTTGAGTAGGCGCTCCAAATGCCCGGAGATGGCACCTTCTTCCATAACAAGACAAGCGGGAGACTCTGTTAAGCGCTGACTAATTCGTACTTCCTTAACGCGCTCCCCCAAGGCTTCGGTTATGGCATCAATTAAGGGTTTGAGTTTTTCATTCTCCTGAGTTTCAATGGTAGGAGAGTCAACCCCTAAGGCGCTTAAGTCAAGATCTCCCTTAGCCACGGAATGCAAGGGTTTAGCTTCGAACTCATGTAAATGACTCACTACCCATTCATCAACGCGATCGCTCAGTAATAACACCTCAATACCGTGACGCTTGAAAATTTCTAGATGAGGACTGTTTTTAGCAGCTGTCCAGCTGTCTGCGGTCACGTAATAAATAGCCTTTTGTTCCGGCTTCATGCGCGAGAGATAGTCGCTCAGCGATACGCTTTGCTGTGCATCGTCTAAGTGAGTACTGGAAAAGCGTAGTAATTTTGCCCATTTGTCGCGGTTGGCATGTTCCTCCGCTGCCCCCTCCTTGAAAACTTGACCAAAGGAGTTCCAGAATTTTTGATAGCGCTCCGTGCTGTCTTTTGCTATATCCTCTAACAAGGATAATATTTTTTTGGTGGAGCCCAAGCGGATCGCATCAATATCCTTTGACTCTTGCAGGATTTCACGGGACACGTTGAGCGGTAAATCCGCTGAATCAATGACCCCACGAACAAAACGCAGGTAGTGAGGCAACAGCTTCTCAGCATCTTCCATAATAAATACGCGACGAACGTAGAGTTTAATACCGTGGCGTTGTTCGCGATCAAACAGATCAAAGGGCGGGTGTGAGGGAATATAGAGTAATTGTGTATACTCCTGTTTACCCTCAACCTTGGCGTGTGTCCAAGCCATAGGCTCCTCAAAGTCATGGGAAACATGCTTATAAAACTCTTTATATTCCTCATCGGTAATCTCTTGCCTAGAGCGCGCCCATAAAGCATTGGCTTGGTTTAGGGTTTCATCCTCTTCCGCGGTTTTCATCACAATCGGCAGTTGGATATGGTCTGAATAACGACGCACTAAATTTTTAATTTCCCAAGGTTCTAGGAACTGGTTTTCTTCTTCTTTCAAATGTAAAACAATGGTGGTGCCACGTTCAGCTTGGGTCACGGTTTCCAAGGTAAAACTGCCATCGCCCTGAGACTCCCAACGCACTGCCTCCTCAAGGGGGGCTCCCGCTCTGCGAGTGGTGAGGGTCACCCTATCGGCCACAATAAAGGCTGAGTAAAAACCAACACCAAATTGGCCAATGAGTGCTGCATCTCGGGCTTCATCACCGGTGAGTTGGTTCAGAAAGGATTTGGTGCCAGAGTGGGCAATGGTCCCAATATTATGAATAACTTCATCACGGCTCATGCCAATACCGTTATCAATGAGAGTTAAGGTGCGCTCCTCTTTATTGAGGGCGATACGCACTGTCAGCTCAGTATCCCCCTCCCATAGGGCAGGATGTTTAATGGCCTCAAAACGCAACTTATCACAGGCATCTGAGGCGTTCGAGATGAGTTCCCGTAAGAAAATTTCTTTATTACTGTATAAAGAATGAATCATTAGATGTAACAGCTGATTCACTTCTGTTTGAAACTGCATGGACTGTTTGTCGCTCATAGTAGATGTACTCCGAATTCTATAAAAGAAAATAATTTTTTTAGTAGGTGGGGATGCTTAAGAGGATTTCAAGTGGCAAGTTAAGCTTTTAGTCCCTGTAGAGCGCGGGTTAAGCGTATGAGTCCCAGCCACTGTTGTGACCAAAACCCCTCACCGTAGGAGCGCCCCTGAAGCTGGTCTTCAATACCCGTGGCGCTTAAGGGTTCATTAAATTTGGCTGTGCCAAAGAGAATGTCCCAGACAGGAAAGAGTACGGCGAAATTACAACTTTTATCGCCACTTTCACTGCCCTGTCCAATACCATGATGTACACGATGAAAATAGGGGCTCACTAAGAGCCTTTCACCCAATGAGCCAAAGCGAATATTGACATTGCTATGGGCAAAGCTCTGCACCAAGCGGGTGAGCATCATGGGAATAACCAGTTGGCTGGGGGGGACGCCCATGAATAATCCGAAAAGAGAGAAAATGGCGGCGGTGAGTAAGTCATCCAATAAATGATTACGATCATCGGTCCAGTAACTCATTTGACGCTGGCTGTGATGTAAACCATGCAGAGCCCACCACCATTCCAGGCGGTGTTGCAAGCGATGGATCCAGTAACCGATAAAGTCTAACATAATGAGATAGGCCATAAAACTGAGCCATAAATGGCGGGAGAGTACTGGCCACAGGTCCTCAAGAGAGAGGGGGATAAAACCGTGGATACGCAGGGTACGGTCAAGACTGTAGGTGATGGGCCAGAGCAGAAAAAAGAGAGCCAAGGGAATAAAACCCAAGCGATGCAAAAGAGTATAAAGAACATCCAAGGACAGCGCACGCCGATCAGTCCATTTTTCTACGGGACGCAGGGCTTCTAAGGGGCGAAAAACCAGCACCAACAGGCTTATTTCAATGATACCAAGCAAAACCAAATACAGTGCGTCATAGGCATTTTCTACATAAGCTTGAAGCCCTAACCACGCCAACAGAGGTTCGATCCAATGCTCAAAAATGAAGGCTTGAAGAGGGGTTAATAGCTCGTTCATGGCTGTTCTGTTAAGGGTTTAAAACAAAAACCTTTCGCTTCAAGACCCTCGATGAGTGGCTCTAAGACGTTCACAAAGGGATCGTGACGAGATTGAATACCAAGGTGCATCATGAGTATATCACCGTTTTGAATATGCTCCAGAGCCCGCTTTAAGAGTAGGGAGTTAGGGTAGCGCTCGGAGGGCAGTTCATCACCTAAAAACCCCGCCTTGGCCCAGCCCACTGCGCTCGAGAAACCGCAGGACTGAGCAAATTCGTTAGTGCGCGGTGTCACATGGCCACCAGGCGCACGCCAAAGATGACTCATAGGGTGATGGGTGAGTTCAGTAAAACGACGATTGACGTGTTGTAACTCTTCGCACAGGGCCGCCTGATTGAAATGCTCCCTGTGTCCTGTAGCGGTCACGTAAAGCACTGTCCCATCCTTTAGGTCGCCCCTGAAATAGCCATGACGCCAAGTATGGCTGCCAAATTGATGACCTTCTTTGACACGCGCTAACCAATAATCGCGCCAGCTGTCATCCAGCGTATGATCCCCCCGGTAAGTGGGTTTGTTGGTCACAAAAAAAGTGGCCAGAATATGATGGCGCTGCAATATGCCAGCAATTTTTTCGGCGCTAACCATATTGCCGCTATCTAAGGTTAGGTAAACGGTACGCTGACAGGTTTCTATGGCTTGCGCCGCGCAAGACAGTAAGAGCAGGAGCAATATAGTTAACCCGTACTTCATTGACGGGGTGCGTGACTCATAAAAAACAGGCCATGGGGAGAACGACCAACGGGTATAACATGAGTGATCTGATCATTGGTAAGATTAATCACGCGCACTTCCCGCAGCCAGCGGCAAGTTACCCATAACTCTTTACCATCCTGTGAGACTTCCATGTCATCAGGGCCCCCTGGTACTGGGAAGGTATGGGAGAGCGTTAGATGTTGTGTATCAATGATAGAGATCGTATCCGCGCCACGATTGGAAATCAAGATATGGCGCTTGTCCCCAAGGGGCATAAAATTATGGGCCCCCACTCCAGTGGGGATTTTTTTAATGACCCGGGCGAGGCGCCAATCGATCACCTCCACGCCGTTATCCCCCATGGCTCCTACCAAGAGATACGCTTGATCAGGGGTCATGATAATGCCCGCTGGAGTGTTGCCAACGGGAATAATCCAAGCGACTTTTTGTGTATTTAAATTAATGGCAGCCAACTGGTTACTGCCTTGCAGGGTAATGAAGACCATACTGCTATCTTGAGTAAAGGCTAAGTGGCTCGGCATAGAGGACAGAGGAATACGGGCCACCAATGAAAAATCCTCAGCACGATAGATATCCACTCGATCAAGGCGCAGGGAGTTGGCCACAAACCATTTTTTATCGGGGCTAAAACCTATTTGGTAAGGATCGCTGATGCGCGGGATACGTTTTTCTACTTCACCAGTGCTGGGGTTCAGAAACACCAGATCGTTACTCACTGCGTCAGCCACAATCAGGGCACTGTTGTCAGGCAGACTCATGAGGTGATGAGGCTCCTTGCCCACATAAAAGTGTTTGATGGGTTGATAGGTATGGCGGTCAATAAGACTTATGGTGCCATCCCCTGAGTTAAGTACAACAGTCACTTCAGCGTAGGAGAGTGAGGCACAAAAAGACAAGAGAAGAATAAAAAAAAGTGTGCGCATAGTTTAAAATGTTAACTTAATTCATTTTAACACTCTTTGAGAGTAATCAAAACTATGAAATATTGTTCCTCCTGCGGTGCGCAAGTTACGCTGACGGTCCCTGACGGGGATCAACGTGAGCGACACGTATGTGGCGCCTGCGGCGATATCCACTACCAAAACCCAAAAGTGGTAGTGGGCTGTGTCACCCATTGGCAGAATCAGATTTTACTTTGCCGCCGTGCCATTGAACCACGGTTGGGTTATTGGACAATGCCCGCAGGGTTTATGGAGAATGGTGAAAGCTTGAGGGCTGGAGCCCAAAGAGAAACCTTTGAGGAGTGCGCCGCACAAATTGAGGTGGGCGAATTAATCAGCGTGATTAGTATCGCTAATATTAATCAAGTACACTGTATTTTTAATGCTCCCATGGTGAGTGAGGGGTTTTCAGTGACCTCTGAGAGCAGTGAAGTAAGACTGTTTGATGAGCAGGATATCCCTTGGCAGGATTTGGCTTTTGAGACCGTGACAGTAACTTTAAAGCATTTTTTTGAACAACGTCGCCAAGGTGGGATGGCGCCCCTTGTTATCGACTTAGGACCTTATTAATTCATGGCAGAAAAACTCTCTTTGTCCCGCCACACTAAAACGCTGTTAGTGGAGTCGGTGGATCATGAAGCCATGGGCGTGGCGCGTTTAGACGGTAAGGTGGTGTTTGTGGATGGAGCGCTCCCTAATGAGCGAGTGAAGGCCACTATTACCAAAGAAAAAACCGCCTTTAATCTGGCCCAAATTGACACCATTCTCGCGGCTAGCCCCACCCGAACAACACCGCGTTGCCCACATTTTGGTCGGTGCGGGGGTTGTAATATGCAGCACGCCCAAGCGGATGCTCAAGTCGCTTTTAAGCAACGCATTCTTGAGGATAACCTTGAGCGTATCGGTAAAGTGAAAAGTGAAACGATTTTACCGCCCATCTACGGTCCCGAGTGGGGGTACCGTCATCGCGCTCGTTTATCCGTCCGCTATGTGGCTAAAAAAGGTGGGGTATTGGTGGGTTTTCATGAAAAATCCTCGAGCTTTGTGGCGGATATGCATGAATGCCATATATTGCCCCCCCATATTGGTTGTTTAATTGATCCACTGAGAGAGTTGATTACTCAATTATCTATCCATGATCGATTACCCCAGGTGGAGGTGGCGGTAGGGGAGCGAGTCACTATTTTGGTATTACGTATCTTAGCGTTACCAAGCCATGAAGATGAACATCTGATCAAAGCTTTTGCTGATAGTCATCATCTCGTGATCTGGTTTCAAACCAAAGGACCTGATAGCGCTCAAGCTTTTTATCCGCTGGATTTTCCAGGATTAACCTATAGCTTGCCTGACTTTGGCGTTACCATGCCCTTTTCCCCCACAGAGTTCACCCAAGTGAACCCGCAGGTCAATCGCTCGCTGGTTACAAGGGCAATGACTCACCTTGACCCCCGGCCAGGTGAACGTATTGTGGATCTTTTTTGTGGTTTAGGTAATTTCACGCTACCCATTGCGAGGGGAGGGGCGAGGGTGCTGGGCGTTGAGGGTAACCCACAATTAATTGAGCGCGCTTATCATAACGCTGAATTTAATGGCCTCAGATCCTTGGTTGAATTTAGGACCATGAATTTGTTCACCGTGACGGAAGAGAGTTTTTCCGAGTTGGGGCCCATGGATAAGTTACTCATTGACCCGCCGCGGGATGGGGCCATAGCGGTGGTGAATTCACTGGGCAAGGTGTTACCGAAGAAGGTGGTATACGTGTCCTGTAATCCCTCAACCTTGGCCCGTGATGCTCAGGTTATGGTGCATCAACAGGGATACAAGTTAAGGGCGGCTGGGGTAGTGAATATGTTCCCCCATACCGCCCATGTTGAATCAGTGGCTATTTTTGAGCGCGCTTAGTCGCGTTCACCACCGAAGATGCCTAGCAACTGCAACAGGCTGGTGAAGATATTGTAAATATTAATGTACAAGCTTAAGGTAGCCGTAATGTAGTTAGTCTCTCCGCCATGCACAATTTGACTCACATTAAAGAGAATCATTAAGGACGAGAAGAGAATAAATCCAGCGCACAGTACCACTTGCATTAAGGGAAGTTGCAAGAAAATGTTAGCTATCACTGCAACCATGAGCACAATGGAGCCGATGATGAGGAAATTGGCAAGACCGCTAAAATTGCGACGCGTTGTACCCGCTAACCCCGCTAAACTAAAGAAGACCACGGCAGTGCCGCCCGTTGCCAAAGTAATCAGTTGACCACCGTTACGAAAATGCAATACAAACTGTAACAAGGGTCCTAACATAACCCCTAAAATAAAGGTAAGAAGTAACAGTAGGTATACCCCGGTTGAGCTGTATTTATTGGCTTCAATAGCAAAGAATAGACCATAGACCACTCCCAGAAATAACAGGCTGGAGAGGATGGGCGATACCATCATGAAAGAAAAGCTCATATTGATACCTACTAGCGCGCCAATGGCCGTAGGAATCATGGATAAACCCAATAACCAGTAGGTGTTTCTCAACACACGGTGAGTCATCGTGTCCAGTTGTCCAGAGGGGGTATAAGTGTTGTAGGATCCTGCCATAATTAAACTCCTTGCAGTAATTGTTAAATCAGTGAAGTGTTATTATTATTAGTTAAGACTACGTGAGAGTCTGATAAGTTGCAAGTAGGGATGATACATCAAAAATTCAAGTGTTAGACGAAAAGCATTAAATAAGTGTAGAATAGCGAGCTTAATAAGTAATACACATCACTGTCAGTTTGGAAGCGTGGCCGAGCGGTTTAAGGCACTTGTCTTGAAAACAAGCGTGGGCTGATACCCCACCGTGAGTTCGAATCTCACCGCTTCCGCCAACCTAATATAGCAACTAATTGATATTGGCTGTTATTTTTTTCTGTACCGAGCCATCAACATAAATATCAAATCGTAGAACGATTGTTATTAGATATTAGTTTATTTCATGGTGGCCTTGGTTGGGGGCATTCTGCATGCCATTGAATCGATACGCAATGCTTCTAGGGTTGGTCATGATTATAGTGTTGTTGCTTTTTAGTGCTAGCATTGTCGCTAGCAATCTAGAAATGCAGCCCTGAATTAAAAGGGATTAAGACGCTCGTGCATCATCAAATACCTTGGCGTTGCTAACTAGAAATGCAGCCCTGAATTAAAAGGGATTAAGACGCTCGTGCATCATCAAATACCTTGGCGTTGCTAACTAGAAATGCAGCCCTGAATTAAAAGGGATTAAGACAAATGACAGCGTTGTTGTATACGACGGCATCGCCATCTAGAAATGCAGCCCTGAATTAAAAGGGATTAAGACTGCCGGTGATGCTAGCATCATCAAAGATTTGTGCGTCTAGAAATGCAGCCCTGAATTAAAAGGGATTAAGACTGCCGGTGATGCTAGCATCATCAAAGATTTGTGCGTCTAGAAATGCAGCCCTGAATTAAAAGGGATTAAGACTGTTTTTTGAATTAACATTGCAGTGATTGGAATGTCTGGGTAAGACTCTTTGTCAGATTACTTCGGAAGTAATATTACGTGGTGAAATACGGTAAAACTGTCGACGGGTATTGAGAGCTTATAGCTAACCATGTTAAGTGCCCATTACAATAGGGGTATCATATGTCTTTTAACTATTGAACTTTAACTATTCAGAGTGTCTATTTTTATTTGAGAAGAGAGAATCTATGACAACACCCAAGCCTCCCGTTCCGCCCTTTAATGAAGAAACTGCTAAACAAAAAGTCAGAATGGCGGAAGATGCCTGGAACAGTCGTGACCCTGATCGCGTTGTTCAGGTTTATACAGAGGACACGCTATGGCGCAATCGTGCTGAGTTCCCCAAAGGACGAACTGAGGTTCATGGATTCTTAACACGCAAATGGGCGCGCGAGATTGATTACCGATTGATTAAAGAATTATGGGCCTTTACCCATCACCGCATTGCAGTGCGTTTTGCTTACGAATGGCGTGATGACTCGGGTCAATGGTTTCGCAGCTATGGCAATGAAAACTGGGAATTTAATGAATGGGGTTTGATGCAGCGCCGTTTTGCAAGTATTAATGATTTACCAATCCATGACGTAGATCGATTATTTCATTGGCCCTTAGGGCGCCGCCCTGACGAGCATCCTGGCCTTTCTGATTTAGGGTTGTAGTCTTGAGTGATTCTTATTGTGTTAGGCACGAGTTAATTCTGCCTCTGCCTTCAGGTTACCGAATTGCTGATATTTTGCCCTATCATCAGCGAGATGAGGAGGCCTTAGCAGAAGTAGTCAGCGGTCAGAGTTTACGCAAGGGGGTCGTTTGGTACGGATCAATTGCTGAGCTAATGCTGAATTTTCAGAATCATCAAGTGACAGCTAGTATTCAATACGGCGGCCATCCTCAGCGCGATTCAAATGCTGCATTCTTACGTTGTGTTCAAAGAATGTGTGGCCTGACCCAACCCATTCATGCCTTTGCTCAAGAATGGGGAAGTAGTGAGCTATTAGAGCCGTTGTTTACTATGGGCACTGATTTAAGGTTTGCCTTAACTCCCAGTGTGTTTGAGGCGCTAAGTTGGGCGGTGGTATCGCAACAAATCAGCGTTAAGGCAGCTGTTAAATTACGTCACCGAATGATTAAGCTTTGTGATCTAACTACTCCTAGTGGTTTGTATTGTTATCCAGATGCTGTGGCCTTGTCAGCCATATCTGTAGCTGATTTATCAGCCATTGGTTTTCCAAAAGCCAAGGCTGAAACACTTAAACGATTATGTGATTTTGCTCAAGGTCACTCTTTAGATGAGTTAGATGGTAATAACCCTAGGCACATGCACGAACTCAGTCATCAGTTATTAAGTGTTAAGGGCATAGGTCCTTGGACTGCCAATTATGGACTACTTCGTGGTTATGGTTATCTTGATGGTTCCTTACATGGTGATATTGCCCTGCGCCGTGCTCTGCAAATCATGTGGCAACATCCTGATGATGTGTCAGACAAACAAACGGAACATTGGCTAGCCCAATTTAGCCCTTGGCGCGCTCTCGTGGCCGCTTATCTTTGGCAATATACGGGGGCCTAGGTTTAAGATAACTAAGTAGTCTTGAGTCTCCTTCCTCCGCACATGTTAAACTAGGCCAATGAGTAAATCACTAGAACATCTATTTCATAATAATCGTCAGTGGGTCAGTGAGGTATTAGCCCAAGACCCTGATTTTTTTAGTCATTTGGCCACCCAGCAGGCACCAGAGTATTTATGGATCGGCTGTTCAGATTCGAGAGTTCCTGCCAATCAAATTACGGGTCTTGATCCGGGTGAGGTATTTGTTCACCGTAATGTGGCTAATGTAGTGGTGCATACGGACTTAAATTCCTTATCGGTCATTCAGTTTGCTGTGGACGTGTTAAAAGTGAAGCATATTATCGTTGTGGGTCATTATGGTTGCTCCGGTGTTCATGCTGCACTGCTTGGTCAGCGTATTGGGATAGCTGACAATTGGTTGCGTCACGTCCGTGATGTGCATGACAAGCACCAGTCGTTTATCGACGCAGTGAGTTGCGAGCATGAACGCTACGACCGATTATGTGAATATAATGCTATTGAACAGGCGCTCAATGTTTGTCAAACTACTATGGTTCAAGACGCCTGGAACAGTGGCCAAGAGGTGAATGTGCATGCTTGGGTTTACGGTGTTAAAGATGGTTTAATTCGTGATCTGGGCTTTACCGTATCTAACAACCAAGAATTAAACGAGCTTTACCCAAAAACTATTGCCGCGATCCATAGCGAGTAGTTATCTAGGGTATGATGTTAAATACTTTGTTCAACCATACGGGCGAACTCCAAGTCTCGCTGAGTAATCCCTGTCACATCGTGACTATATAGTTCTAGAATAACTTCCCCATACTTGATAGTAAGATTCGGGTGATGGTCTAAGCGTTCAGCAATGGCACTAATTTTAAGGGCTAGATCCATGGACTGTTGCCAGTTATGGGTAGACCATTTGCGCCATAGGGCAGGGGGATGATAGCTCCAATGTGTTAAGTGTTGAGCTAAGGCACGGGCAATATCCAGATCGCTTAAGAGGGTAATAGGTGAGGTCATATCATATTATCGTTGACATTGAGGACAATAAAAAGTGGAGCGTTGCGCTTGGCGGATGCGGCGAATGGGGGTGTGACAGACGTAACAAGGTTGTTCAGCCCGGTCATAGACTTGATGATGGATTTGAAAGTAGCCCTGTTGCGCAGCTCCATGCTGAAAGTCTTTTAGCGTACTGCCACCCAGTTCAATGGCCTCATGCAGAGTCTCTCGAATGGTTGCGGCAAGAGTGTGATAGCGCTCTTTAGCGATTCGTTTAGCGCTTCTTTGAGGTAGAATACCGGCTTTAAATAAGGCCTCGCTGGCGTAAATGTTACCTACCCCCACCACTATTTCCCCACTTAATAATAAAGGTTTAATGGCTTGGGTTCGCGTATGAGCATGACGCCATAAATAGTCACCGTTAAACAATGTAGCAAAGGGTTCAATGCCTAATTTCTTAAAAAATGGTGAAAAACGCTTTTCTTCTTCATTAGGCTCTGCCCAAATTAACGCACCAAAACGACGGGGATCGTTATAGATTAAAGTATGTTGTCCAATCGTAAATGAGGCATGATCGTGTTTTTTTAAAGGGGTCCCTGGAGCGTTGATGGTGAGAGTCCCCGTCATACCAAGGTGCACCATTAAGCTTCCTTGGGTAGTTTTAATGGTGAGATACTTTGCACGTCGCTCAATATCGGTGATGGTGGCGCCCACTATTTTGTTACTGAGTTCGCTATCTATAGGATAGCGTAATGCTGGAACGAGGATTTGTGCTCTCTCCACCTGATGATTGATGAGATGGGGCAGTAGTGATAAACGCGTGACTTCAACTTCAGGTAATTCAGGCACTTTTATACATCCAAAGAAAAGGGTGTGAAAGGCGTATCGCGGTCAAAGTAATCCTCTTTTTCAGCCGCCTTCAACCGATTAACTAACCAGTAAGTAAGAGGGGTGGCAAGAATTTCCCAGAGTGTTTTAAGAGTATATTCTAACAACGCAATCTGGACTAAGTCATGGGTGGTCCAAACGCCATAAAAGGCTAGGGCGTAGAACAGTAAAGAGTCAATCAGTTCGCCCACAGCGGTGGAGCCAATGGTTCTCATCCATAACCATTGCCCATTAGTGGCAACCTTCATTTTAGCGAGGACAATGCTGTTAGAGAAACTGCCACACCAATACGCCACAATAGAGGCAACGGCTATGCGCCAAGCATTATCAAAAACTCCTTCCAGTTGCCCTTGGAAAGTAGCCATGAAAGCATTATGTGCAGGAGGGAGGTGAACTATAATCATGGCCATGAGGGAGGCGAATAATAACGCCACAAAGCCCGCCCACACCACTCTGCGATCTCGGGCGTAACCGTAGACTTCGGTGAGGATGTCACCAAAGAAATAGGAGATCGGAAAAAATAGTACCCCCGCCCCCACGGTGAGAGTTCCTATCCACGGTAAGGTGATATAGGTTTGCTTGGCAGCACCAATTAAATTAGAGCACAGTAAAATGCACACAAAGGCAGCCATGATGAGATCATAGTAGCGGTAGTGGCGTGGAGTGTGAGCTGGCAGGGAGGAGGTATTTGGCATGGCGTTAGGATGAGCAACTGACACTGATCTCGCTCGCCCATGAGGGAGGTAGCGCGGCCCAATCCTCATGCTCTGGGTGCTCGTCAAAGGGAGTGTCCAACACACTTTTTAATTCTTTTACCATGGTAAAGTCCCCCTCCATAGACTGCTCAATAGCTTGTTGTGCGAGGTAGTTACGCAATATAAAGCGTGGGTTAGTGCGCTTCATTTGAGGCTGACGTAGATGATCTATAGACTCCTCTTGATGCAACCGTTGGCGGTAGCGGGCAAGCCACAGGTTAAAGAGGCTAATTGATCTATTAAGGGGAGCAAAAAGCGAGCTATCCAGCTCAGGGCGGGCCAGCGTCAGGTCACTTAATAGGCGAAAGAATAGAGTGAAATCTACCTGATGAGCATGTAATGAATCGAGTAGATCTTTGATTAATGTAGCGTCATCTTTTTGCTCCTGACGTAACCCTAGCTTCTTTCTAAACAATTGCAAATAACTCCATTGGTAGCGTTCATGAAAGCGTTCTAGTCTATCCGCCAGGAGGTTTTCATCGGCAATTAAGGGCCAAAAGGCAGAGGCTAAGGCAGCACAATTCCAGTAGCCCGCTTGGGGTTGTTGATCATAAGCATAGCGACCCTGTTGGTCCGTATGATTGCAACGGTGTTGCCAATCGAAATGATCTAAAAAACCAAAGGGACCATAATCAAGGGTGATACCCAGTACGGACATATTGTCTGTGTTCATCACGCCATGACAAAACCCGACCGCTTGCCACTGGGCCATAAGTCGGGCGGTGTGACTTACGATTTGTTCAAATAAATCAATATAAGGGGTATCACTGTCTAACACTTGTGGATAGTGATGTTGTATCACAAAATCCAGTAACTTCACGAGTTCAGCCATACGGCCGCGATGGGCAAAATGCTCAAGGTGGCCAAAACGAATAAAACTGGGGGCAAGACGGGTGAGTACCGCTGCAGTCTCTAAGCGCTCACGACGCACGGTTAGGTTTGAGCCCACCAATGCCAGAGCGCGAGTGGTGGGAATGTGTAGGGCTGCCATGGCTTCACTGGCTAAATATTCGCGAATACTTGAACGCAGCACTGCACGCCCATCACCCATGCGTGAGAAGGGAGTGAGTCCAGCTCCTTTTATTTGAATCTCTAAAGGATGACCCTGGGCACCTTGAACAGAACCTAAGAGGTGAGCTCTGCCATCGCCTAACTGTCCCGCCCACACTCCAAATTGGTGTCCTGAATACACACTGCACCAAGCTTGATCTATATGTCCTGCGCAGACATTCAGCCACTGGTGAGTGGGGGTCAGAGATAAATGTAATGACTGGGCAAGGCGACTATTCCAAGTGATCCAATAAGGTTGCGGGAGTGGCTGTGTGGTGACTTTTTCAACAAAGGGTTGAGACAGTTGTATAAAGGGTGTCTCAGATTGAAAAAAAAGAGTTTCAGAAGGAGCATTCATAGCTTATTCTATCCTGTTTGAGGAGGATTCATGCAGGGCAATGACGAAATTGTTTGGGACGCCGTGGTGGTGGGCGCGGGGGCTGCGGGATTGTTTTGCGCAGGTCAAGCGGGGTTGCGTCACAAACGGGTATTGCTCTTGGATCACGCTCGTAAAATCGGAGAAAAAATTCGAATTAGTGGTGGGGGGTTTTGTAACTTTACTAACCGTTATTCTAGCGCACAACATTTTTTATCCAGTAATCCTCATTTTGTTAAAAGTGCCCTGTCACGTTACCGCCCTTCGGATTTTGAAGACTGGTTAACGCAAGCGGGTATCGCTTACCATGAAAAACATCGTGGGCAATTATTTTGCGATCACTCTGCCCAAGATATTATCGATCTACTGCTACAACAATGCCTTAATCATTCAGTTGCTCTTCGCTTCCCTGTGAGTGTGGAAAACTGTCAGTTCATCAAAGACCAATGGCACATTAAAACCACTCAAGGCTCGGTCAAGAGCCATGCTCTGGTATGGGCGACGGGTGGTTTGCCTGTGCCTAAAATTGGTGCTAGCGATAGAGCCCTTCGCTTTGCTCAGCAGTGGGGGCAGGAGGTTGTCACGCCAAGGCCTGCTTTAGTTCCCCTTTCTTTGACTGATCAGTCGGAGAGTTCGTTCACTCAACTCTCAGGATTAAGCGTACCCGTTAGCATCGCCGCAGGCCGACCCGAGGAACATTATGGGGTGGCTCGGTTTAATGAAGACTTGTTATTCACCCATCGAGGGTTATCAGGCCCGGCTGTATTGCAAGCCAGCAGCTATTGGCGTGAGAATGAACTGCTTGAGGTGTCATTTTTAGAGGAGCATCACTGGCAGGAAATGATGGAGTCGGCAGGAGGCAAATGGGTAGAGAACGTCTTAGCGCAATATCTGCCGCAACGCTTAGCAAAACATTTAACCAGCCTATGTCAACTAGAGCAACGTCGCTTTGCTGAATTAACTCGCACAGAGCGCAGTTCATTGAAAGAGCTGCTGTTACATATGATCTTCCACCCCAAGGCCACCCTGGGATGGAATAAAGCTGAGGTGATGCTTGGGGGGGTTAATACCCATCAGATGGATAGTAAAACCATGGCCTCCACGGTAATTCCTCAATGTTATTTTATTGGAGAATGCGTGGACGTGACAGGTCATTTAGGCGGACATAACTTCCAATGGGCTTGGTCAAGCGCTTATGCTTGCGCTCAGTCACTTAAGTGAGAGCGCCGTTCGATAAACTCAATCTTGTAACCATCCGGGTCTTCCACAAAGGCAATCACGGTAGAACCATGTTTCATGGGCCCTGCCTCACGAACAACCTTACCGCCACGAGCGCGAACTTTGTTACAGGTTTCCTCGGCGTTTTCCACCTCCAAGGCGATGTGGCCGTAGCCGTTACCGAGATCATAAAAGTGGGTATCCCAGTTATAGGTGAGTTCAATGACTGCGCCCTCTGATTCAGGCTGATAGCCCATGAAAACCAAGGTGAACTTCCCTTCAGGGTAATCCCGGCGGCGTAACTCTTGCATGCCTAATACATCGCGATAGAAGGCAATGGATTGTTCTAGATGTCCTACTCGTAGCATGGTATGTAAAATTCGCATTATCTTTAAACCTTATAAAATTGTGTTAAATAACCCCTTGTGTGGACGCCTTATGGGTTCCATCACAAAACGGACTATTAAAGGTTTCCCCACAACCACAAATATAAACAGTTTCATTTTTTGTCGCGATAAAGTGATGGGGCGTTTTGTCTGTGACCTGATGGGCGCCATTACAGAGTCCAGTGCCACTTTTACCACAGGTACAAAACCAATATTCTTTCCCTGCTTCAAGATCGATTGCGTAGGGCATTTAAAACTCCTTATAATGTACGTATTCGTACCATTTTAACTAAAAAGATGATTTTTTGCTATGAGTCAATTTCTTCCTACACTTCGTGCCTTAGTGAGAACTTATCAAGCCTTTGATAACTTTTCTGAGCGCCATATAAAAAGCCTTGGTTTAACAACTGGACAATTTGATGTGATCGCAACCTTAGGTAATACAGCAGGCATGAGCTGTGGTGAGATTGGTGAAAAAACCTTAATGGTCAAGGGTACCTTAACGGGAGTGTTAGATCGCCTCGAGGTAAAGGGGATGATTGTGCGCGTGGAAAATCCAAAAGATAAGCGAAGCACCTTAATTAAGCTGACAGAGCTTGGTGAAAAAACTTTTAACACGACCTTTCAGCCGCATCTTGAGTATTTATCACAGGTCTTTGGTCAATTGTCCGATAAAGAGTTGCAGGAAATCGAGATACAACTCAACAAGCTGCAGCAACTGTTTTAGAATAACAAGCCGTTAACTTTCCCGGCTGGAAGGTCAGAGTTTTCAACTTCAACAACTGACGCTTTTGGGCCTTATTGTCCGTAACGGATACCCGCGGCTACGCCCTAATCAATCTTGAGAAGCTGATGCAGATCCTATTTCGCAGACCTGAGTTGGGCGAATCTGAACTCTGCCTCTTGCTTGACACACCATCGCTACTCGTATGGACGTCGAACTGGTGGTAACTGGATTTTCCCCATTGGAATCCAAGAAGATTCCCTACGGTGAGCCTTCGCGAAGGTCTGCCAACTTGGTTTGTACATTATGGTGAATAAATGTCCCCTCCATCTTGCCCGGTGGTGATAATCTGCCAATCAAATAAAAAAGCCCCGCTAGCAATGTTTCTAGCGGGGCTCGATTAACGTGTTAATTAGGACAATTTGGCTGCTTTTTGAATAGCGATGAATACACCGATTAAAAAGGGAATTCCCACGGCAGCCCAGGCGATGACACCGCCTAAGCCTAGTGAACCCCTAGCCGTGTCTTCAACGGCAACTTTTCCTGCTGTTTGCTCATGAGCTTTTGAGCGTTCTGCCTTTAATTCTTCTTCCGTCATGTGGTATTTAGGATCCACAGGACGAACCAGTAAATTACACACCATACCAGCTAATAGGAGTACAGCTAGGATATAGAGAGTACGGTCATAGACCAAGTTATGGGGAACCCCAGCATCAATTTGAGCCTGACGCAAACTGGCAATTAATGTAGGTCCCACAATTCCAGCCACGGACCAAGCGGTGAGTAAGCGACCATGGATAGCCCCCACCATTTGAGTGCCAAATAAATCCGCGAGGTAAGCTGGTACTGTAGAAAACCCTCCACCATACATGGATAAAACCACACATACTGCTACTATAAAGAGACCGGCACTGCCATGGTGACCCATGGAAGGCATGGCTATATAAAGAGCGATACCTAAAATAAAGAACACCGCATAGGTGGATTTACGACCTAAGAAGTCAGACATTGACGCCCAGAATAAACGACCTAAGCTGTTGAATAAGCTGATTAAACCAACCAAACCAGCGGCGGAGGCTGCAATAGCTGCTTTTTGCGCTGGTGAGACCGCATCAAATGAAATATCTAAGCCAAGTAAATGTGGACCAAATACATCCTGCAACATAGGACTTGCCATAGAAATGACCCCAATCCCTGCCGTCACATTTAAGCACAGAACCCCCCATACCAACCAAAACTGAGGTGTTTTCCAAGCTTTGTCTAAATGCACATGATTTTGGGTGATCATGTATTTTTTACCACCATCATCTTTGGGGGTCCAACCTAAGGGTTTCCATCCTGTTGGTGCAATTCTGAAACCAAAAGCACCCAAGGACATGATGATAAAGTAAAGAATACCCATGGTAATCAGAGTTAAACCCACGTTGTTAATGCCAGGGATGGCTGCGTAGTGTTTCATCAGGGCAACGGCCAGAGGAGCGCCAATCATGGCTCCACCACCATACCCCATAATTGCAAAACCCGTAGCTAAGCCACGGCGATCGGGGAACCACTTAATTAAGGTAGAAACGGGGCTAATGTAACCTAATCCTTGCCCTATCCCTCCAACAATGCCGCTTAGCCAAAGAAGCCAGAGTTGGTGGTTAATGACACCAATTCCACCTAAAACCAAGCCTCCACCCCAAGTTATGGCAGCAATAAAACCAGCTTTACGAGGACCAGCATGCTCCAACCATCCGCCCCAAATAAACGCAGCAATGCCTAATACCGCGATAAATAGTTCAAAAATGGGAGTTACCATGGGAATGGTCCAATTACAAGTGGTGGTAAACAACATGTCCCACGTACTTAGGTTTTTGCAGGCCAGAGCATCTGCGTTAGGTAATAGATTTACCATGGGTTTCCAAAATACGGAAAAACCATAGGACATACCAATACAAAGGTGAATTGCTAAGGCCGCTGGCGGTACAAGCCATCGGTTGAATTTAGGACCAGCAATGGTATTTTCTCTATTCAGAGCGCTCCAAGTCATCTTTTACCTCCAAATTACTATTTAATATTGCGTTATAAAATTTGTGACACCTGACTAAAGGTTAGTCGCGGACCACGGGGGTGGGTGGCTAAATGATCAGCGTAACCCAAATTTAATAAAAAGTTAGCTTTAAAGCGGCCGTCAGCAAAAAAAGTACTGTTCACTGCTTCAGCATTAAAACCTGACATAGGTCCCGCATCAAGACCAAGCGCTCTCGCAGCCATGATTAAATAGGCTCCTTGTAAGCTACTATTGCGAAAAGCGACCTGTTCAGCGAGTGTCGGGTTCTTGTCATAGAGTGCTTTGGCATCATAGGCTGGAAATAATTCAGGTAAATTGTCAAAAAATTTTGTGTCATAAGCCACAATCACTGTCACTGGTGCTGAGCGTACCTGAGCAACGTTTCCCGCCGAGAGGGCTGGAATCAGTTTTTCACGAGCCTTCTCTGAAGTAATAAAAACAAATCGGGCAGGGCATGAGTTAAAAGCTGTGGGCGCCCACTGTGTGAGACTAATGAGCTGTTCAAATATTCCCTCAGGTAAAGGGTCTGCTTTAAAAGCATGAGCTGTTCTAGCTGTGATAAACAGTTGATCTAGAGATTCTTTGGGTAGTTCAAAACTAGTCATTGTATGCTCCAAAATGAATCTAACTGATTACGTTACCTCACTTTTTTAACTGATTCAAGAGGATTTTCATGGACAAGGTCTGTTAATATAATAAAAACTTAAACTTTATGATAAAAACATATTGAGGAATGAATGACTTACGATCTGTATTATTGGACCACACCGAATGGCCACAAGGTCACCATGTTTCTAGAAGAAACAGGTTTAAACTACCAATTGGTTCCCGTTAACATCAGTATTGGAGATCAATTTAAGGCTGATTTTTTAAAAATTGCACCCAATAATCGTATTCCGGCTTTGGTGGATCATGCCCCTCAAGGCGGAGGAGAGCCGATTTCAATTTTTGAGTCCGGTGCTATTTTATGGTATCTGGGTGAAAAAACAGGTTACTTTTTAAGTAAAGATATTCGTCAGCGCACGGAAACCTTACAGTGGTTGTTCTGGCAAATGGGCGGCTTGGGTCCTATGGCGGGACAAAACCATCATTTTGTTCAATACGCCCCAGAAAGGATTCCCTATGCTATGACGCGCTATATCAATGAAACCAACCGCCTCTATGGGGTCCTTAACAAACGACTTGCTGATCGCCAATTTGTGGCGGGTAACGATTATACGATTGCTGATATGGCTATTTACCCTTGGATTGTGCCCCATGAGCGACAACAGCAAAACTTAGCCGATTTTCCTCATTTACAGCGTTGGTTTAAGGAGATTGCTGCGCGTCCTGCCACTGTCAACGCTTATGCAAGAGCCAAAGACATTAACAGCGCTCCAACGGTTACGGAAGAGTCCAAAAAGATACTCTTTGGACAACGGGCTAATTAGTAGGTGAGGTTTTTTTAAAGGGGGCATGCTCATTGAGTTCTGAATGGTAATGCTCAATGTGTTTGCCCTCTCTAATCAGAAAATCTTCCACGGCCTGTTGAAATCGTTGATCGCGTAAATGGTGCAGGGACTGGGTTCGCACAGGAGATAAGCCCCGAGCTAGTTTGTGCTCTCCTTGAGCGCCGCCTTCAAAAACTCCTATAGCATGATGAATGCAAAACTCAATACTTTGATAATAACACGTTTCAAAATGTAGTCCTGGCACATACTTGATGGCTCCCCAGTAACGCCCAAAGGCTCGTTCCTGGTTAAAGAGATTCAGGGCGCAGGCAATCATCTGTCCCGCTTCATAGGCCACAATTAAACAGCACTCTGGCAAGCCGCTTTGATGGTAGTGAGTAAAAAAATCATGGTTTAAATAAGGCGTTGAGCTATGCGCTTGATAGGTGTGTCGATAGCATTGGGCAAAGAACCGCCAATGTTCTTCAGTAATCTCTCGACCTGTTAACCAATTAAAGGTAATACCCTGTGCCTGAACTTTTTTCCTTTCTTGTTTGATTTTCTTACGTTTGTCATGACTCATGGTGGCTAGAAAGTCATCAAAGTTTTGGTACTGCTGATTATGCCAATGAAACTGTACGCCCTCTCTGGTTAAAAAACCTTTATGCAAGAGAAGATCGCAATCCTCCTCGCGGGGGAACAGGCAGTGGATTGAAGAGAGATTTGAATCCGACTCCAGGGCCAGTAAGCGATCTACCAGTTGTTGGCGAATAGTGTTTTCTCGTCCTAAAATTCGGGGTCCTGTTACAGGAGTGAAAGGAATGGCCATCAGTAGCTTGGGGTAGTAGGGTTGGCCGATTTGTTCATAAGCTTCCGCCCAAGCCCAGTCAAACACATACTCTCCATAGGAATGACTTTTTAGATAGCAGGGAATAGCACCAACACAACGCTGGTCAGCCCAAGCGCTCAGGTAGAGCATAGCCCAACCTGTTTTGGGACTCACGCTGCCACTGTCATGCATGGCTTTTAGAAAGTCATAGTTAAGTGTGGGGTGATCCTCACAGAGTATTTGCCAGTCCTCCCGCTTAATGCTATTTAAGGACTGGGTGATATCGTATTTAATGATTGTCATGGCCGAAGGTGTCTTTTGTTTGTGTGATTCGCCCGGTGTATTGGGCGCTATAGCCGGTTAACTGGCCCATGGCTTGCAAAAAGTCAGCATCGTACAAAGTTGATAGGATAGGAGTGAAGCGGCTATCATTTAACAAGGATTCGTTACAAACATAAAAATAACGCTCTGCATATAAGGGAATAAAATCTAGACCAAACAGCTTGGCGGCAGTTTCAACACCAAGGCCCACGTCGGCTTTACCGCTAGCAATGTAGGCTCCCACTGCAGCATGGGTGTACTCTATATTGCCATATCCTTGGATGGAATTAACGGCCAGTTGATGTTTATCCAATAGCATGTCCAAGATGAGTCGTGTGCCCGAACTGGGTTGTCGATTAACGAATAACACGTCAGGTCTAGACAAATCCTCAATGTGGCGAATGGATTTAGGATTGTTTTTGGCTACGATCAGTCCTTGATTACGCCTTGCGAGTTCTATATAGCGAATGTCTTCTGGTAATGGGACGTTGATGAGGTCTAAGTAAGGTTGTTCAAGTTCACCTAAGGGGACGTGAAAGCCGGCAATATCACAAATTTGTCGGTTAAAGGCATCAAGGGACTCTCGGCTTCCTCGGTAGTTAAAGTCTAATTCAATACCCCGTTGATTTAAATAGTCATTTAGTAGAGCTACGGCAAAGCCATGGCTGGCAAAAAGACGTAGCACTCGTCTAGAGCGTCTCGTTAAAGCTTCAATATCCTCGCTGATCTCAGAACTAATGCTCTCTAACAATGGCCCTAAACGGGCTTCAGTGAGTTTGTCCGCCCAAACCAGTTTTTTCCCTAGCTCAGTGAGCCTTGAACCGCGACCAGGGACGCTCTCTAAAATAGGACCGCCAAAGAGTTCTTGCGCTTGCTCAAGCAAATTCCAGGCGTGTCGGTAGGAGAGCCCCACGGATTGACTGGCCTCTTTCATGTTATTTAAGGTTTCAATAGCTCGTAAAAGCTTTAAAGTACGGGATAAGGGAAAATGATCAATGCCATTATTAGAGGATAAATGGAACTCAGGAAGGATATTGATCCTCAAAGTGTGTAACTCCTTATAAAACAATCGTTTTAAAATTGAAATAAGTTGCAATTATAGCTAGGATAAGTTTTTCTTTAATTGCAATTGACTTCTAGATTTATTAGGAATAACCTAGAAAACATTACGTTATTGTTGTATTTGGTGTCAAGATATATTTGCAATTATATGCAACAACTTATCATTTATTGTGGGGGGAATCCTTGGATACCGTCGAATTTCAATATGAATCAGTAATACGCCAAGCGGCGGAGCACTACCATGATGTGCCAGGGGCGCTTTTACCTATTTTGCATCATATCCAAGACAGTCTTGGTTTTATTCCAAGTCAAACTGCCACAGAGTTGTCTCCCCTACTCAATTTATCGCGAGCCGAGATTCACGGGGTGATCACTTATTATCACCATTTTAAAAAGACCCCACCAGCTAAGCATACTCTAGCGATATGTCAGGCAGAGGCTTGTCAAGCTCGGGGGTGTCGCACACTTACCAAAGAAATGACAGACCTGTTGGCTGATGACCATGATTGGCATGTGGAACATGCTTTTTGTTTAGGGCTTTGTGCTACAGGGCCTGCTGTGGAGATTGATGGTCAATTAAAAGTTCATGCTACCACTGAGAAACTAGAAAAGTGGATCAAGCAAGCCAAGGAGAGCCTATGAAACATACTGTTTACGTACCCTGTGATTCGGCGGCCTTAGCAGCTGGCGCTGACGAGGTAGCAAAAGAGATCGCTCGTTTAGCGGAGGACTCTGGTGTGGATCTCGATATAAAACGCAATGGCTCGCGCGGAATGTTTTGGCTAGAGCCCTTAGTGGAAGTGGTTGTGGAAGGGGTAAGACATGCTTACGGCCCCATTAGCGTAGAAGATGTTGCTGATTTGTTTTCAACAAACTTCCTTCACGCTGGAGAGCATCCTTTGTATCAAGGGGTCACTGAGGATATTGATTATTTAAAGAACCAAGAAAGACTCACTTTCGCTCGTATTGGGGTGACCGAGCCTTTGTCACTTGAGGATTATGAGACACATCAAGGATGGTTAGGGCTTAAGAAGGCCATAACACTCAAGCCCTCTGACATTGTGCAAGAAGTATTAGACTCGGGATTGCGTGGTCGCGGTGGTGCTGGGTTTCCTGCTGGCATTAAATGGCGTACAGTGATGCAAGCTCAAGCAGAGCAGAAATATATAGTGATCAACGCTGACGAAGGAGACTCTGGCACTTTTGCAGACCGTATGGTCATGGAAGATGACCCTTACATGCTCATTGAAGGCATGATCATCGCTGGAATTGCGGTGGGGGCAACCAAGGGTTATGTTTATATTCGCTCAGAGTATCCCCATGCAGTGGCTACTATGAATGAGGCGGTAGAACGCGCCTTGGCTGCTAATTATCTTGGTTCAAATATTCTTGGCTCTTCTTTTACTTTTGACATAGAGATTCGTAAGGCGGCCGGTTCATATGTGTGCGGTGAAGAGACGGCGCTGTTAGAGAGTTTAGAAGGAAAGCGTGGTATTGTTCGCGCCAAACCTCCTTTGCCAGCCCTTGAGGGATTGTTCGGCCGTCCTACTATTATTAATAACGTGTTAACCATGGCTGCTGTTCCCTATGTACTAGCCCAGGGAGCTAAAGCTTATGCGGATTTTGGTATGGGGCGTTCAAGAGGAACGCTCCCTTTTCAATTGGCGGGTAACATTGCTCGTGGTGGACTTGTTGAAAAAGCCTTTGGTGTGACGGCTCGAGAATTAATTGATGTGTATGGCGGCGGCACTTACTCAAAACGCCCTATCAAAGCCGTTCAAATAGGTGGGCCATTAGGGGCTTATATTCCTGCTGATAAGCTGGATATTCCCATGGACTATGAGGCCTTGGCTCAAAAAGGGGCAGTCTTAGGTCATGGCGGAGTAGTGGTCTTTGATGATACTGTGGATATGGCTGAACAAGCAAAATATGCCATGGAGTTCTGTGCGTTGGAATCCTGTGGTAAATGTACTCCTTGCCGCATTGGCTCAACCCGTGGTGCGGAAGTCATTGCTAAGATTCAAGCCCACCCAGAACAGGCTGAGACGCAAACTATATTATTAAGAGATTTGTGTGACACCATGCTCAATGGTTCATTGTGTGCCATGGGTGGCATGACTCCTTTCCCAGTTTTGTCAGCTCTGGATAATTTTCCAGAGGATTTTAATGTAGCAAAAACCGAACAGCATGCAGCTTAAGTTGGAGGCGAAATGGATACAGTATCAGTACATGACATAGATTTTGGTACCCCAGAAGTTAACTCTCAAGAACAAGTGACTCTGACCATTGATGGTTTTCCCATTACAGTGGCGAAGGGCACTTCAATTATGCGTGCGGCGATGGAGCTTGGCACGCAAATTCCTAAACTCTGTGCCACAGATAGTTTGGAGCCCTTCGGTTCCTGTCGTTTGTGCCTCGTTGAAGTTGAAGGAAGACGTGGCTTTCCAGCTTCTTGTACTACCCCCGCTGAAAGTGGCATGGTGGTTCGTACACAATCCCCCAAATTAGGTCAGTTACGGCGCGGGGTGATGGAGCTTTATATCTCCGATCATCCCCTTGATTGCTTGACCTGTGCCAGTAACGGTGATTGTGAATTACAGGATATGTCAGGGGCAGTGGGCCTACGTGAAGTGCGCTATGGCTATGAGGGAAAAAATCATATTCATTCGGATAAAGATATCTCTAACCCTTATTTTCAATATGATCCATCAAAATGTATTGTATGTAATCGTTGCGTGCGGGCCTGCGAAGAAACTCAAGGGACCTTTGCTTTAACTATTTCTGGGAGAGGGTTTGAGTCACGCGTCTCACCAGGTGAAAGTCAAGCTTTTATGGATTCCGAGTGTGTTTCTTGCGGTGCTTGTGTGGATGCCTGTCCAACCGCCACCTTGGTTGAAAAAACAATCCTTGCCCAAGGACAGCCAGAGCATAGTGTCATTACAACCTGCGCATACTGTGGGGTAGGTTGTGGTTTTAAAGCGGACATGAAAGGCTCTGAAGTGGTTCGTATGACTCCCTGGAAAGACGGTAAAGCTAACGAAGGTCATGCTTGCATTAAAGGGCGCTTTGCTTGGGGTTATGCCACTCATAAAGACCGTATGTTGCAACCCATGGTTCGTGAACACATCACTGACCCATGGAAAGAAGTAAGTTTTGATGAAGCCATTCAATTCGCTGCTAAAAAATTGCGTGGCATTCAAGAGAAATACGGTGTTGATTCCATTGGAGGTATCACCTCATCACGGTGTACCAACGAAGAAACTTACCTAGTGCAAAAATTGGTTAGAGCGGTATTTCACAACAACAACGTGGATACCTGCGCTAGAGTTTGTCATTCCCCCACAGGTTTTGGTTTAGGACAAACCTATGGAACTTCTGCTGGGACACAAACTTTTAAATCCATCGAGTATTCTGATGTAGTTTTAGTCATGGGTGCCAACCCAACCGATGCTCATCCGGTATTTGGTTCACGTATGAAAAAACGTTTACGCGAAGGGGCAAAGTTAATTGTTATTGACCCTCGAGCCATTGAGCTCGTGAGTACCACCCATATTAAAGCCGATTATCACTTACAGTTAAGACCCGGTACCAATGTGGCTATTGTTTCAGCTCTAGCTCACGTGATTATCACGGAAGGTCTGGTTAAAGAAGATTTTGTCGGCGAACGTTGTGATATGGAGTCTTTCAATCTTTGGCGTAATTGGGTTGCTAAGGAAGAAAACAGTCCTGAAGCTTTGGAAATTACCACCGGAGTTCCTGCAGGTTTAGTACGTCAAGCCGCAAGATTATATGCCACGGGTGGTAACGCTGCTATCTATTATGGCTTGGGTGTTACCGAGCATGCTCAGGGCTCTACGGCCGTTATCGGTATTGCAAATCTTGCCATGGTCACGGGTAATATCGGTCGTGAAGGGGTGGGGGTTAATCCTTTACGCGGTCAAAATAACGTACAGGGATCCTGTGATATGGGTTCATTCCCCCATGAGTTCCCAGGCTATCGTCATGTGTCTGACAACACAACCCGTGGACTGTTTGAACAAGATTGGGGAGTCTCCTTAAGAGGAGATCCTGGTTTACGAATTCCCAATATGTTTGACGCGGCTCTCGAGGGATCATTCAAGGGCTTGTATTGCCAAGGTGAGGACATTGTTCAGTCAGACCCTGATACACAACACGTCACAGCTGCCCTTGGAGCCATGGATTGTGTGATCGTTCAGGATATCTTCTTGAATGAGACGGCAAAATATGCCCATGTTTTCCTACCTGGCTCAAGCTTTTTAGAAAAAGATGGTACTTTTACCAATGCAGAGCGTCGTATTTCACGGGTTAGAAAGGTGATGGAACCCAAGGCAGGTCTTGCTGACTGGCAAGTCACGGTGGCTCTTGCTAAAGCCTTAGGTTACGAAATGAACTATCATCATCCAAGTGAAATTATGGCTGAGATTGCACGCTTAACACCCACCTTCTCAGGCGTTAACTACGCAAAGTTGGATCGTTTGGGTAGCGTACAGTGGCCCTGCAATGATGATCATCCTGAGGGGACTCCCTTAATGCATGTGGATCATTTTGTCCGCGGTAAAGGTCGTTTCATCATTACTCAGTATGTGCCAACGGAAGAACGCGTTACTAAACGATTCCCTTTGATTTTGACCACGGGACGTATTTTGTCTCAATACAACGTGGGGGCGCAAACCAGACGTACAGAAAATGTTCATTTCCATGATGAAGACCGTTTAGAGATTCATCCCGATGATGCTAAAGAGCGAGGAATCGTCTCTGGTGACTGGGTGGGTATTGCTTCACGCTCAGGTGAGACAGTGTTACGGGCCCTCGTTTCTGAAAGAATGCAGCCTGGTGTCATTTACACCACGTTCCACTTTCCAGAGTCAGGAGCCAACGTCATTACCACTGACAACTCTGATTGGGCCACAAACTGTCCTGAATATAAGGTCACTGCAGTTCAGGTAATGAAAGTGAAACAGCCCTCTGAGTGGCAAAAACAATACAAAGAGTTTAATGACAACCAATTGCGTTTATTGCGTGAGCGTAAACAAGCTGACAGCTTAGTGGGTGCTAAATAATGGATAGTTTATCCCCCCTTCTTGAACAAACTCACACCACTGAGTCCGTGGCAGTGATCCGTTTGCGCGGGCAGCAGGTTGAAAAAACTGAGGATATTGTCGCTGAAGAAACGCCCATTGGTATTGAATACAATGGCGTTCCCTTTGTGGTGATGTTAGCGTCGCCGCAGGATTTGGAAGACTTTGCTATTGGTTTTTCCTTAACAGAGGGTATCGTTAAAAGCGTTGATCAGATTAAATCAGTGGCCATTGAGGAATTGGAGGCTGGAATTCGCGTGGCTGTGAATATTGATGAAAAGCGCTTTGCTATTTTGGATAGCCGTCGTCAAAACTTGGCTGGTAGGACTGGGTGTGGGTTGTGTGGTACCGAGCGTATTGCCCAGGTATTTAAACCCATGTCAGAAGTTAATACTACTTTTACTCTGGCCCATGATCATTTGCAAAGAGCGTTAGAGGAAATGAGGCACTTTCAACCTCTGCAGCAAATAACTGGAGCTACCCACGCAGCGTTCTGGGTCAATGCCAGAGGGCAAATCATGTTGGCACGTGAGGATGTGGGTCGCCATAACGCACTGGATAAACTCTTTGGCGCCATGGCTCAACAAGCCTATGATTTTGAACATGGTGCAGTATTGGTTACGAGCCGAGCAAGTTATGAGATGGTTCAAAAAAGTATTCAAATGGGAGTTGGCATTTTAGTAGCGGTTTCAGGCCCAACTGCCCTAGCGATTAGAATGGCTGATGAATACCAGTTAACTTTAGTGGGTTTTAGTCGTAGTCATTCACAGGTTATTTATACACACCCACAGCGTATCACAGAGGAACAAGGAGTAAAGTTATCATGATGAACCCGCACCATTTAATTAAAATGGCTAATGCCATTGGCGACTTTTTCTCTTCCATGCCAGACCGGGAACAAGCTGCCCGCGATGCGGCAAGTCACATTAAGCGTTTTTGGGAAAAACGTATGCAACAATCCTTTTTTGATTACATCAAAGAGCATGGTGATGAGGAGTTAAAACCTATTATGAAGCATGCTCTTACCTTCATGAATGAAGAGTTGGGCGCCTATCACGGTTAGTTTCACAAGGCCGGGGATCCCTTCTCCCTCTTTTGTCCTCGGCCTTTTCTCTTCCATCACTCGTTAATTTATCCCCTTAATTTTCTTGACTACTGTTAATTTATATCAAGGACTTATTTTTTTGAGTAAGTCATGCTATGTTGATAAAGCATCTTTAACGCACTGATCTATAAACCTCATAATAAGAAAAAATTTGCGAGAAGGAAATGGGTGATGATGGATCGTTTCTTGGCAACAAGTAGCCCACACCAACCTGCGTTGCATAATCGCTGGATGCAATTGTTGTTTGGCGTCATTTGCATGGCAATGATCGCTAATCTCCAGTATGGTTGGACCCTTTTTGTTAACCCCATTGACAATAAATACCATTGGGGTAAGGCTGCTATTCAAGTATCTTTTACGATTTTTGTACTGGTTGAAACCTGGCTTGTTCCTGTTGAGGGATGGCTTGTGGATCGTTTTGGGCCTCGACCGGTGATTGCTGCAGGAGGAGTATTAGCGGCTATAGGTTGGGTGATGAACGCCCATGGTAATTCACTGACAGCTTTTTATGTGGCGGCTGTGGTTTCTGGTATCGGTGCAGGATGCGTCTATGGCACTGCCGTGGGTAATGCTTTGAAATGGTTTCCTGATAAGAGAGGCCTCGCTGCTGGCTTGACGGCGGCAGGCTTTGGCGCGGGAGCGGCAATCACGGTTATTCCCATTGCTAATATGATTCAACGTTCAGGCTATGAACATACCTTTCAGTTTTTTGGTATTGCCCAAGGCGTAGTGATTTTTGTATTGGCTTTATTACTTGTTCGCCCCCGGCCACCACAGGGCACAGTGGCTTCTCGGAGAGTGGCTTCGGTGAAGCAAGACTTTACTACTTCAGAGATGATTAAAACCCCTGTTTTCTGGGTGATCTATGCTTTGTTTGTTGCCGTTGCGGCAGGGGGGTTGATGGCCACTGCACAAATGAAACCTATTGCCGCAGATTATGGTATCGCTAAGCTACCCATTTCTACGCTCTTTGGTGGCACCTTACCCTTATTAACGGTGGTCTTATCCTTGGATAGTTTGTGTAATGGATTTACGCGACCTATTACGGGCTTTATTTCTGATTTCATCGGTCGAGAAAATACCATGTTCGTGGTCTTTGTGGGGGAGGGCCTCGCTTTGTTAGGACTCCTGAACTTTGGCCATGAACCTGTGATGTTTATGATATTTGCGCCAATGGTATTTTTATTCTGGGGCGAGATTTTCTCCATCTTTCCAGCAACCTGCGCTGATACTTTCGGCATACAAAACGCGGCGGGGAATGCTGGCGCACTCTATACAGCTAAAGGTACCGCCGCACTGATTGTCCCCATTGCCTCCCTTCTCTCCCAAGGCGGCAATTGGAATCGGGTTTTTCTGGTCTCAGCCATCATAGCCATAGGCGCAGGATTTGCCGCTAAATTTATTCTAGCGCCTATGCGAAGCCACTTTATTGATCAAACAAATCAACACCAAGACTAGTGGGTTTGAGGGTATTGTCAAAGTTAACTGATTTTGGACAAAATAGACTTCTTACGGATCTCCTCAGGCTGCTTCCAGTGCATAAACATCACGCCAATCTGCAAAACGCCACTCCCATCGCCTCCCTGTAATGCACTGTTTTAGCCGATGCAGGCTAGAGTGAAAAGGATTGCTCATGACAGGAAATGTGGGCAGAATGCGCTGTGCCTCAGCAGGGGACTTGAAACGACGACTTCGACATTTACCTTCTCGTGTTGGCTGATGAGAATTTGCAACCCAGTTGGAGGTGCACTTATTCCGAATACGCGCAACACTTGGCAGCACTTCCACATTGGTTACTGTATAGCCCACCAGTTTATCGGTTACGATGCATCGGGGGGTACTTTCTTCTTCCCCGCAAGCTGTTTTCGGAAAAACGTGAGAGCGACTGCCTTGTTTCGCCATGTCTGCACCACAAGGTCGATGACTTCTCCCTCTTGGTCAACGGCTCGTCAGAGGTATTGCAGTTGATCACCAATACGAAGAGAGACTTCATCTTTGATCTTATCTCGGTACTGAGCACTCATTGATTTCTATTGATTATTTTTTGTGTAATTGATTTGTGTCAATGACCCTGGAGCCTCTTCAATTTACTCTCATTTTATTATCCTTACATATCAGTCAATGACAGGAGGCGTGATGAGAGTCGTCATCATAGGGCAACAAGACTTTGGCAAGGGTGTTCTCGACGCTTTTTTAGGACGTGGTGATGAGGTGTTAGGGGTATTTTGCGCGCCAGAGAAGGAAGGAACAAAGGCCGATTCCCTCCGTCTTGCTGCACAGAATAATAGTATTCCTGTATATCAGTTTGCTTCACTCAAAAGTGAAGAAGCTACCATGACTATGCGTCGTTTATACCCTGACCTAGGTATCATGGCCTATGTTGTGCAATTCGCTCCTCCTGATTTTGTGTCAATTCCTCAGTACGGTACCATTCAATATCATCCCTCCTTATTACCTAAGCATCGTGGACCGAGCTCCATTAATTGGGCAATTATTAATGGGGATAAGGAAACGGGTTTCACTATTTTTAGACCTACCGACGGCTTAGATGAGGGGCCGATTATTCTTCAACAACATGTGGCTATCGGTGATCATGATACGGTGGGCAGTCTTTATTTTAATGCCCTATTCCCACTTGGAGTGGCTGCCATGGTGGAGGCCGCTGATCTGATCTTTGAGGGGAGGCATAAAGAAGTTATACAAGATGAGGGTGAAGCAAGTTATGAGGGCTGGTGTCGAACTATGGAGGCCAGGATTAATTGGTATAGTCATGTGGATTACTTATACAACTTAATTCGCGGCTGCAATCCTGCCCCGGGTGCCTGGACGCTCTTGGGAGATAAAAAAATTCAGTTGTTTGATGTTAAAAAACAGGTTTTTAGAACCTTTGGTGCTGTGCATGGCCGAATCGGTGAGATAACAGAGGTCGGCCCTGTGAGTTTTAAAATTACAGCACAGGGAGGATACATTGAAGTGTTTAAACTCAAGCATGAGGAGGGTAAAAAAATAACGGCTAATGAATTCATCAAGACTTATGCCATTCAAGAGGGTATGGTCATGAATTCTTGATGAGAGTCAATGGCTATTATCAATAGGGTGAAAAATTGACTTTGGTCAATGAGGTTAAATGAAAAATACCGAATACTTAAAAAACTAATCACATATTTTTTTAAAATGCGTCGGTGATGAAAATGATTCCTGAGGCGGTAGTAACTAATATTAAAGGGCAAGTGAGCGCTGACAATGATGAACTCATTGATGGTTTTCATTTGGTGATTCAAGCGCTTCAATTAAACGATATTCATACCATTTACGGCGTCCCAGGTATCCCCATTACTGATCTAGCGCGTCAAGCTCAAGCTCAAGGAATACGGGTCATCTCTTTTCGTCACGAACAACATGCTGGTAATGCCGCTGCCATTGCTGGATTTTTAAATGCTAAGCCTGGTGTATGTTTAACGGTATCTGCCCCGGGCTTTTTGAATGGCTTAACCGCTTTAGCCAATGCCACCACTAACTGTTTCCCAATGATTTTAATTTCTGGCTCCTCCGAGAGAGAGGTGGTGGATCTCGCCCAAGGAGATTATGAGGAAATGGATCAGCTCGCCATAGCTAAACCCTTGTGTAAAAGCGCCTTTCGTATTTTACATATCGAAGATGTCGGTGTGGGAATTGCGCGTGCCCTTCGAGCTGCCCTGTCGGGCCGCCCAGGAGGAGTTTATTTAGATTTACCCGGTAAGCTCCTTATCCAAACTATGGATAAGGAAGCGGCACGAAAATCACTCATTAAAGTGGTGGATCCAGCGCCCAAGCAAATACCAGATCACACAGCTCTTGCGCGAGCTATACATTTATTACAATCCGCACAAAGACCTTTAATTGTATTAGGTAAAGGGGCTGCGTACGCGAGGTGTGATGAGGAGATTAAACGGTTGATTGAAACCACGGGGATTCCTTATTTACCGATGTCTATGGCTAAGGGAATACTGCCTGATGATCATCCACAGTCAGCACAAGCTGCTCGTTCTTATGTGTTGCCTGAAGCTGATGTGGTGTTATTAATTGGTGCTAGACTGAATTGGTTACTCTCCCATGGCAAAGGCAAAACCTGGGGAGGGAGTTCGCTCAAGGAGTGGGGCGGGCAACGCTTTATTCAAATTGATATTGCCGCCACTGAAATGGATAGTAATGTGGCGATTGAAGCCCCTTTGGTGGGCGATATCGAATCCTGTGTCAAGGGATTATTGGCTCATATTGATACCAATTGGCCGACGCCTCCCACAGCATGGCTTAATGCGGTACAAGAGAAGAAAAATAAAAATATACAAAAAATGGCTGATACCTTAGCTAATAATCCAACGCCAATGACTTTTCATAGTGCATTGAGAGTGGTACGCGATATTGTTAAAGAGAATCCCCAGATAATCCTTGTTAATGAGGGAGCCAATGCCTTAGATTTTACTCGCTCCATTGTGAATATGTACCAGCCAAGAAAACGCTTAGATGTGGGGACTTGGGGTGTCATGGGTATTGGTATGGGTTTTTCTGTGGCCGCTGCCATTGAGACGGGGGAGCAGGTGATAGCGATAGAAGGAGATAGCGCCTTTGGATTTAGTGGGATGGAGGTGGAAACCATTTGTCGTTATCAATTGCCAATATGCGTGATTGTGTTAAATAATAATGGGGTATATCGCGGCACCGATGTGAATGCGGGTGGTGGCAGTGATGTGGCTCCTACGGTATTTGTCAAAGACGCTCGTTATGAGAAACTGATGGAGGCCTTTGGTGGAGTAGGCGCTTATGTTAAAACCCCAGAAGAGCTGATGCAAGCTATTCAACGTGCCGTGACAAGCAAAGCTCCCACGCTTATCAACGCCATTATTGATGAAGCCGCAGGCACAGAAAGCGGTCGTATTGCAAACCTGAATCCTACCGCTAATTTAAAAACATAGACAGTTCATTCTTGGTGTAGCAAACGACTTAGCGTTTCCGGTGAAATATTGAGATGAAGGGCTAAATCCTTTTTAGGGATTAACGTAGCGAGTTCAGGATGTTTTCTTTGAAAACGTTTCATTCTGCCTGTGGCATCCAACAAATGTAGCGTAATAGTATGCGCCATAATCTCACTCATCAGGCGCATGACTTCATACTCAAAATCGTGTTTAAGCTGTGGGTGGCGACTCATCAACTCTGCCCATTGGGGCATTGGGCACTTGGCAACACGCACTTTAGTGACGGCTCGGATGCTGTAGGGGGCAGGGGTTTCTAGGCGCCAAGCGGCATAACTTGTTTCAATGTCTTTAGCGCCAGCAAAACGCAAGATCATTTCTTTTCCTTCAGGATTTGCTACTACTCGTTTAAGGAGTCCCTCAAGAACAAAGTACTGTTCCATTTCAACAGAGCCTTGTGCTAATAAGAGGTCCTCTTTTTTAACTTCAGCGATGACCAACAACGATTCTAGTTCACCTAGCTCTTCATCGTTCAAACAATCTAAAACAGTATTTTGGCGCAATGCATTGCTTAACATCAGACGCAAAGGATGTTGAATAAGAGGAATGTCTGTAATCGGAGTTGTGCTCTGAACCATAGGCCCTTAAAAATGAATGTCAGTGATAAATCATAGAATGAATAAGCTTATACTAACATAGCCATTGGTGTTGACGGTATTGTCAAGTTAACTGATCTTGGACGAAATAGACTCCTCATCGGTCACCTCAGGCTGCTTCCAGTGCACAAATATCACGCCAATCTGCAAAACGCCGCCCCATCACCTCACGGTAATGCACTGTTTTCAGTAGATGCCGGCCAGGGCGAAAATGATTGTTAATGACAGAAAACGTGGAAAGAAACCACTGTGCCTCACCAGGGGACTTAAAACGACGTCTCCGTCGCTCCCGTTCTCGTGTTGGCTGATGAGAATTCTCAGCCCGCTGGTTATTGGCGTTATTTGACCCAGTGCCGGAAAAATCTTGGATTGCGGCTTATGTGGGTTCCCAGTTCTATTGCGCCGATAGCGTCTAAAATAGAAGGATTTCGGACAGGGCGAGCAGGTATTGTCATGTTAACCAGAATCTGATGCAAAGGTTGTCACGATTACAGACTGCTGCTCCCACCGTCATCGCTTTCCCCTTGACTCATCGGCTAATGCGTCTTGCTGTATTTCCGGTTTTACCTCCGCTACCGTGATGTTGAGAAGAGGATGTCTGAGTGAGGCGTGGTGGTCAACGATGAAATCCTTCGTAGCTGGTGATACCTGGCATCTGGATGAGGTCTATTTGGACTTCATTAATAAATCCAGCATCTGGACTTGTATCACTTCTGGTTGACTCATGGATTTATCTAACTTCAAAATAATAGCTACTGTTTTTAACAGCGTGAGTTTACCGACCAGGGGACATGTCTATTTGGGAGAAGCTGGATATGACCATGTTGTGATAACAGCTTTGGAGAGGAATATATACGATTTTTTTTGGCTGTGATAGAATATTATTCTTTGCGCCCGTAGCTCAGTTGGATAGAGTACTTGGCTACGAACCAAGGGGTCGTGGGTTCGAATCCTGCCGGGCGCGCCATATTTGGAAGTAAAACTAACGGGTGAAATCAACATGATTTCATCCGTTTTTTTTAGCCAGTTCTTTTTGTTACCTCTCTACTTGAGTCCACACACGGAAAACTTCGCTAAAGAAGATATATCATTATTGACAGTTAAACAGTAAGGTAGCATAATATTAGCTAGCTAACAATTAATCTAGACTTCAATTATGCTACTGTTAAAAGAGTTACCTACCAGTGAAAGTTTAAAAAAATTTACTGCGCGCTATCCTGATATTAATATTACAGCTATCGTGGATTTTCTTGTGCTACTCAGAGCCGGCTCAGATATTTCACAAGCGCTGGATAAACTCTTAGCAAAATATGGGTTATTGCAGGGCAGATGGTGGATTTTAATTCTTCTTCTAAGACAACCTAATTTATGCTCCTCTCCCACTGATCTTGCAGAAAAAGCGGGAGTGACCAAAGCCAGCATGACAGGTTTTATTGATAGCCTACAGCGAGAGGGTTTTGTGACACGGGTAGAGGATCCTGAGGATCGACGAAAATATGTCATACAACTCACCACCCTGGGGTTACAAAAGTTAGACTCAACGGTACCTGATTACAACAAGAAAGTGCATGCACTCATGTCAACACTTACCCTAGAGGAGCGCCAAGATATGCTACAGACCTTAAAAAAACTGGTTAACCATCTTGCGTTACTTGGTTAATTTTTGTGAGCCATGCTAAGACTATCCCCATTACTCTTTAGTCTCACCCTATTACTCTTAACAGGGTGCGCGACCTATCAGCCGGTAACTCCCTCCTCAACAATCCTTCAGGTTGAGCAATTAACTCTTGGCAAGACACTCCAGCATCATGCGCAAATCGCTCCTCCTGAACAAACGTGGTGGACTCTATATCAAGACGAACAGCTTAATCAATTATTAAAGGAGGCGGGCCAAGGTAGCCAAATAGTTAACAGTATTCATCACAGAATTGAGCTTGCTAGAGAAGTCACGAACCTGTATCAAAGCCAACGACTTCCAAATCTTAGCGTAGATGCCAGTGCTGACCGAGAGCGATTCACGGCGTTACAATTTATTCCTCCACCTTGGGCGGGAAGCACTTATTGGAACAATAGTATATTTACAACGTTTTCCTATAATTTAGACTTATGGAAAAAACGTAAAAATCAGTGGTTAGCTTCAGTGGACGAGGCCAAGGCAGTAGCTCTTGACGGACAGGAGATGGTGATAGAGCTTCATAGCGCTATTATTAAACTCTATCTTGAGTTAACGGCCACCTATCAGTTAAAAGATTTGTCTGAGGAAGAACTTAAAGACACACAAGAACAAATTGCGATAGAAACCCAACGACAGCAAGTGGGGATGGGATCCACGGCAAAAGTTAACGACAATGAAGCCTCATTACCAATTATCAACAACACCATTTCCGCCCTTAATTTGCGTATTCAATTACTCAAAACAACCCTTGCAGCACTGATTGGACAGGGGCCCGGAGCTTTGGACTCACTCAAACGACCCACATTGACATTGCATACTAATCTTGAACTTCCTTCGTCGTTACCCCTGCACCTCATTGCCAACAGACCAGATGTAAGCGCCGCACTCTCTCGTCTTCATGAAATGCAAAAAAAAATACAAGTGGCTCAAGCCGCTTTTTATCCTGATGTGAATTTGTCTGCTTTTATTGGCTTTGAAGCCATTGGTTTTAGTCAATTATTAAGCCGCCAAGGTGCCATGGCGGGGGTAGGACCAGCCCTTTCTCTACCCCTATTTGATGGGGGACTTCGTCAAGGTCAATTGAATTTAGCTACCACTGAATTTGATTTAGCGGTGGATCAATATAATCAAAGAGTGCTAGATGCCTTAAAGGAAATCTCGAATAGTTTAGCTCAACTCAACAGTATGAACTTACAACAACAAGAACTAAAGAAAGCATTATACAAAAGACAACAATCACTTCTTTTTGCCAAAGAATCCTATCAAGCAGGATTAACCAGTTACCAATCCGTCTTAAGTAATAACCAGAACTACCTCACAGTAGCTAAGCGTATGGTGGAAATTGATCAAGCACGTTTAACCGCTTATGCGGAACTCATGAGAGCGTTGGGCGGAGGAAGTCAATGACTGTCATCACAACAAGAGAATGGATACCTGATGAAATAAGACATTGGATTAAACAAGAATCTTTTACCCTCATTCATATCAGCAAAGTTGTCCTAGCTGCCATCTTGGCTCTTTTAGGTTCTTTTGCTATGGACTTAGAGCAGCCAAGAACAGCTTTGATTACCGTAGCTATCGTAATGCAAACCCACTCTGGTATGGTGTTAAGTAAAAGTTATTATCGCCTCATTGGCAGTGTGGCGGGGATTACTGCGTCAATCATATTGGTGGGGCTATTTGCCCAAGAACCGGTTCTATTTTTTATTAGCATGGCCTTGTGGATCGGTATTTGTACGGCAGGCTCTATTATTCTGCGCGATCATCAATCCTATGCTTTTGTGCTAGCAGGTTATACCTTATGCGTAGTGGGTTTACCTGCTACGGTGAACCCTGATCTTAGTTTCAATCTTGCTATGAACCGTATCTCTGAAATCACAGTGGGTCTTTTATGTGCCACGATTGTGAGTGATCTTCTTCTCCCCCGTAGAATGGGTGATGTGATTGTGATGGCTATTCAAAAGCGTTTTATTGACTTTACCATTCTACTCAGTCACCAAATAGGTTCCAAAAAAAATACAGCATCATTAGTGGAATTAATGAATGATATTTTTAGACTGGAATCCTATCAAGCTTCCTCGGCCTTAGAGAGTGATGCCTCTCGAACTCTACGACTTAAACTAACTCAACTGAATAGAGAGTTTATGTCCCTTGCCACCACGCATCACACCTTCACACAACTTATTCATCGTTTACTTCAATTAGGAGTGCATCCGGTTGCTCTTGCTCTAGAAAAAGTCTATACACAGATAGGTACAGCCATGAGAGTGAATGGCAAAGAAGTTCATAATGAAAGGGAAGCTGCTCAAGTACTTCAGTCATTAGAATCATTAAAAGAACAGTTTAATTTTATTTCAGTGCCAGAGAGCCTTCGTGAGTCGTCGGACAAGGAAGAGTTTCAAACGGGAGTGGCACTACTTCAGAGATTTATCTCAGAACTATGTGTGCATGTGAAAACTTACAGTACCTTAAGTGCCAATAGTCATGACATGGATTCCTCTTCTATAGACATCCACTTTGAACCTATGGCAGCAGCCTTGGGTGGATTACGTGGCGCCCTGGTGTTGTTGATCATGGCTCTAATTTGGATCCAGATTGCTTGGCCATCTGGTATTGAGGCGATTACTATGGCTGTGGTCGCCACCACCTTATTTGCCACCAGTCCAACTCCCACCAAAACAGTTGCCCAGTTTCTCATGGGTGGTTTCATGGGTGCTTTACTGGGATATTGGGTTAATTGTAGTTTACTTGTTGAAGCACAGGATGTTGTTACCTTGATTCTGGCTATTCTTCCAGGAATTATGATCGCCAGCTTTTTTACCGCAAAACCTGACACCTCTGTATTAGGAGGTGGCATATTTATTGTCTACTTAAGTCACTTGGGGTTTGGTAAAACATACCAAGATAATCAGCTTAGCTTCATGAATGATGTGTTGGCAGACTTTATAGGTTTATTGTGCTCCTCTGTCATGTATCAATTAATGGATTTACAAAGTAATAGCTGGTTGCAGAAAAAAACAATTCAATCGCTTCGACAATTAGTGGTGAATTGTTCTGTCCGAGGAGAGGCGTTGCGTCGAGAGAAGTTTGAAAGGGCCTCACGAGAACTTCTATACCGCTCTGGAGGTGCCCATAAAATGGTGACCACACCCGAGCAGACACTGCTGGGGTGGTTTTATATCTGTATTGAAGCTGGTCATTTAATGATCAATCTTCAACACACAGCGATGACTCTCACCGATGAAAGGATAAAAAAATACTTTGATCATGTGATCCAGTCAGTGGCAAATTTATTTAATACTCTCAGTGTTGATGATTTCACAAAAAGCATACAGTGTATCGATAATACGCTAAGGTATCTTGATCAAAATAGGGTATCGGCTAATTTGCCGGTCTTAACAGATTTGCGCTTACTCAAGCACGCCTTGGTAGACCATCAATCATGGTTAACCCAATCAAGAGATGCCCTATGATGAAATTAGAGATAGTGTTCATGGGCGCCGAACTTCCTACTCTGGTATTGATTTTCGTGATCACTGGAATAATCATGCTTTATCTTGATAAGCAGTTTGTTCGCACCCGCCTCTATCAAATGATTTGGCATCCTGCCTTATTTAGGACAGCATTGTTTGCTGTTATCTTTTCTCTTTTAGCCTTATTGATTTACTAATTAACTATGAAACTATCCTTTCAATCCTATAAAAAAATTCTCCCCACTCTAGTGGTGGTTCTGGTAGCAGCTTTTTTTCTGCGCACATTGTGGTTTCATTATATGCAAGCACCTTGGACCCGGGATGGCCGCATTCGTGTAGATATTATTAATATTGCTCCGGATGTCAATGGCCTTGTTACCGCCGTTTATGTTAAAGATAACCAACACGTTCAGCGCGGCGATATTCTTTTTGATATAGACCTTGAGCGTTATCGCAATGCTGTGCTGGAGGCTAAAGCGAATGTTGCTGAAAAAAAAGCAGACCTGCGTTTACGACAAGCTCAAGCAAAGCGTCGTCAATTAGTGGATGAAAAAGTGATATCTCTTGAGGATAAAGATAATGCTCAATTGGCAGTGGAGGGCGCTGAGGCTCGTTATGAGTTAGCCTTATCAGAACTCAGCCAAGCTAATCTGAATCTTGAGCGCACTCATGTGCGCTCTCCGGTGGATGGCTGGGTCACCAATCTATTACTGCGGCCTGGGGACTTCGTTCACACAGGTAATGCCACACTGGCACTGATTGATGAGCATTCTTTTTGGGTTTACGGTTACTTTGAGGAAAACAAAGTTCATGGTATCGCCCTGGGAGATAGGGCAGTAATTAATCTCTTGGGAACCGATGTGACGATGAGAGGGCATGTGGAAAGCATTGCTCACGGCATTGATGATCGCGATAACCCTATTGGCTCAAGATTATTAGCCAACGTAAATCCCAGTTTTAATTGGGTAAGACTCGCCCAACGTGTCCCCGTGCGTATCAAAATAGATAGCATACCCAATAACGTCAATATCGTAGCAGGAATGACCTGTACCGTGACATTGACCCCGCAGCATTGATCGACACAATGGGAAACTCTTTGCCGCCAACTCTGCCCCACCCAGATATTTAATCCGCTTAATCGTTTCAATTATAGATTCGCGGGTGAGTTTTTTCTTACGCGCAATAGAATCCGTGTTCATGGCTTCACTCAGACAGATGATTCAGTCGCCTGTTCATCAGCTGCCGCGCGATCATTGAAGCGCTGTATCGTTAATGCCCCATGGTATTTAATCAAGGCAGTGACTTTGCTAAGTCCAGAATACATTTATCAATAATCAACAGTAATTCTCTGGCATGTGGTGAAACAGGTGGTCATAGAGTTGTTGTTGAAACTCCCCAGTTACTCGTTCTATTTGAATAAAGTCCAGTAAAAGTGACTGTTCACGGGACTCGATTTTATTTAGAGAGCCATTACTCGGAGTTGGCGGTTTTCCAAATTCAATGGTATTACCGAAGGATTACATAAAAAAAGAAAAGAATTGCTGGATGGGTTGTTAGCTTCAGGAATTGTCACAATCACCGACTCGGAGTCTTGCTCTATGTGGTTGGAATGGAGTAATTAATGGTGTTGGATAAATACTCATTTCCCGATGGGGGTGCGGAGCCTGATGAGATTTAACTTATTGATTTATATAGCTTATTAACCAGTGGCGGAGAGAGAGGGATTCGAACCCTCGATGCAGTTTTTGACCGCATGCTCCCTTAGCAGGGGAGTGCCTTCGACCACTCGGCCATCTCTCCCACTCGTTAAAGACAATATTCTACCAGAGTATTTCAACTTAAACAGTAACAGAGTTCTCTAGGTTAAATGCTTTGTGCAGAGCACGTACCGCTAATTCCATATATTTCTCATCGATGACCACAGAAATTTTAATTTCTGAAGTGGAAATCATCTGAATGTTAATGCCTTCATCGGAGAGAGTTTTAAACATTAAGCTTGCCACCCCAGCGTGTGAGCGCATGCCAACCCCAACCAGTGATACCTTGCAAATTTTATTATCACCACGAACTTCCCTCGCACCTGTTTGTGGCTTAATAGAGTTATTTAACAAATCTAAGACTTTTTGATAATCATTGCGATGAACCGTAAAAGAGAAGTCTGTGGATCCATCAACCCCGATATTTTGAATGATCATGTCAATATCCACATTGGCAGCTCCCACGGGAGAGAGAATGGCATGAGCCACCCCTGGGCGATCAGGGACGCCTAGTAACGACAATTTGGCTTCGTCACGATTAAAAGCGATGCCAGAAATAATGGGTTGTTCCATAGTATTGTTTTCCTCAAACGTAATTAATGTACCGTCATTGTTATCTTCAAAACTAGAAAGTACTCTGAGTTTAACTTTATATTTCCCAGCAAACTCTACCGAACGAATTTGTAAGACCTTTGAGCCAAGACTGGCCATTTCTAACATTTCTTCAAAGGTGATTGTCTCAAGACGTCGTGCTTCAGGCACAATCCTTGGGTCTGTGGTGTATACCCCATCAACATCCGTGTAGATATGACATTCATCTGCTTTGAGTGCGGCGGCTAGGGCAACACCCGTGGTATCAGACCCACCGCGCCCAAGCGTAGTAATACTGCCGTGATCCGTGACTCCTTGGAAACCTGCCACCACCACAACATAACCTGCCTCTAGATCAGCTTTAATTTTCGTGTCATCAATATCAAGAATCCGCGCCTTGGTATGTGCCTCATCAGTGAGAATTTGTACCTGTGACCCTGTATAGCTTTTAGCTTTAATACCCATAGCAATTAAAGCCATAGCGGTCATGCCAATTGTCACTTGCTCACCGGTGGATACCATGACATCTAATTCACGTGGATCAGGAAAGTCCTGAAGTTCTTTGGCAAGTTTAATTAACCGATCGGTTTCACCACTCATAGCAGATACTACTACCACGATCTGATGACCTTGTTTGACAAACCGGGCGACGCGTTCTGCGACTTTTTTGATGCGTTCAGGGTTCGCAACGGATGTTCCACCATATTTTTGAACTATAAGTGCCATGATTTCAGTGTCGTCTAATACAAAAAACTCTATTTTACATCATTCGATAGCTGTGGTGGATGGTTTGCGATAAAGTGGTGGTCGATGGCATGATAATTCCTTAATGACCCTATTATTGACTTAAAACTTAATGACTCAGACTGAAAAACATCTTACATTTGAAGACCATAACCGTGACGTAACAGGAATGACCTATGTTTATCCTGTTGTATCAAGACGCTCGGAAGGGGTCTCAATTGGCATTAATTTAAATACTAATAGTGCCTGTAATTGGGCTTGTGTATATTGCCAAGTACCTAATCTTCAGCGTGGGAAAGCTCCTTTGACCGATCTTTCGTTATTACGACAAGAGTTGTTTACTATGTTGGATCAAGTGGTTAATGGCGATTTTATGGCGCGTTTTGTGGACCCTGAGTTAAGGCGTTTAAATGATATTGCTTTTTCAGGGAACGGCGAACCCACCTCAGCAAAACTCTTTCCAGAGGCTGTGGCTATTGCCGAGGAGGCTTTGGCTTTCTATGGACTAACTCAGCAGGTCAAAATCGTGGTGATTACCAATGGAAGTTTTAGTCACCAACCGAGAGTTCAAAGAGCTTTTCAGTCAATGGCGAAGAAGGGCTTGGCAGAAATATGGTTTAAATGTGACCGCGGAGATAAGGAGGATATTTTAAGGATAAATCAAGTTAATCTTGATCCTGAACTGATGGTGACACGCTTAACTCAGGTGGCTACCTTATGCCCAACCTGGATTCAAACTTGTATGGTCAGTTGGGATACACTACCCCCCTCTGAGAGAGAGATAACCAGTTGGTTAAACATACTTGAGAAAGCCCTTCAGCACTCTCTGCCCCTTAAGGGAGTTCTACTCTATAGCCTTGCTCGACCATCTTACCAGCCAGATGCTTCGCGTATAGGTAGGTTAAGTGAAGAATGGCTCAATCAGTTGGCGAAACGGGTTGAACTGCTAGGCTTGAAGGTAAAAGTGACTCCTTAGGATAAGGATTTTGCTCAGAGGATGCTGTTAGCAATAAATAGAATTGTTCAATTTTGTGGCGAATAAGTTATCCGTTTTTGTTTGACAGTTTTTTTCTATCAACAAAGCACAGCGGACTCACGCTACTCTCTCGGTTAACGCCAGCTGTTTAACGTAACGTTCATAGTGCTCACTTAAGATGTGATCTAGGTCACCGGCTTACCCTGCAATCAAGGCATTACCCTAATCTGTAGCATAATGAATCAACCCATGATTGAATGGTGGTAAATAAGAGGGTAGTGAGATAGCAGTTCTTAGGCTCTATATCAGTGATGCTATGTCAGTCCAATTCTCGTGGTAAGCGTTGTTGATGGGGACAACACACCCCTCAGAACGTCCCCCAGCCCTAATCGATTTTATCCGGGCCGCCAAGATCTAAAAAGAGAATTTTCAGCTCTATTTTATATCTAGTTGTCTATAAAAGTCACTAATGGTTCGCCTTTCTTATTTAAAGTAACGTATGTCAGTATTTAGAGTTTCTACATACATAGATGTCCATGTTGCCAGCTTACTCAGGGGATTGCTGTTGCTCAATATATTCAAGAATGATGGCAATCAGTGCTCCGCTGCAAGAACCTGAAAAACACGAGGACAACCACAATACCCTCCCCATGGTTTTTCGTGGACACAGGGATAGTGCCTTTTTGCGAATCATTCGACTGGACACCCTTTTGAGACTGTTCGTCAGAATTGATAGCGCCAGTTTGGGCAGATAGTTTATTAGGAGACAAGCATCATCCTGCTCGCCGTCGAATTCCATCAGATCCGCCTCAAGGTCGGCACAGACAACGGCGAAGATACCGCGCAGGTCATTAATCATTTTGATATGTATAAGTGGCTTTCTGTCTGGAAAAAAGAATCTGATATCTTGTGACCCAAGGAAGCCCCTTGCCGGTGATATCAAATCGTGCTGAAAGACTTGGTGCGAACCTACAAAAACTTTTTCGAGAAACGTGGCTACTGTCCGACCGTCAAAAAGAAGGGCGTCAGCAGTAGTTTTTGTTTCCCTCAAGGTTGCGAACTCAATACTGGTAATAGCCGCAACCGGCTTACTAAGCTGGGCTGGATCGCTACCGAAAGAGTGCGCTGTCGAAGGGGTGATCAAAAACATTACCGTATTTTGTATTGCTGGCAAAGCGTAAGGTTAAACAGCCGGTGCATCCGTCCACGTCCATTGTTGGACTTGATGCAGGCATTACGCTGTTTGCTACGCTCTCCGATGGCACAATGTGTGAGCCGGTCAATGCCTTCCGCAAGAATGCTGTAAAGCTGGGGAAATATCAGCGTTATTTGAGTCGCAAAATAAAGTTCAGTAGCAACTGGAAAAAATAGAAACCAAGAACATCACGATTATATCAATGGGTAGCCCATACCCGGGACGAGTTTCTCCACCAGACTTCTATCTTCATCAGCAACCACCACATGATGATTGTTATTGAAGACTTGAAAGTCACGACCATGAGCATGTCGGTAACAGGCACGATTGAAGCATCAGGGTGAAGCGTTAAAGCCTAAGTTCGGACTGAACAAGTCGATTCTCGATTAGGGTTAGGACGAATTTCGCCGCCAGTTGGAAAGCAAGCAGAGTTGGCGTGGTGGCGATATCCTTGTCAATGATCCACGCACTACTAGTCGGACATGTCCGGCTACTGACCATGTATCCGCCGAGAATCGCAAATCACCCACCAAGTTTGAATGCGTCGAAAGCGGGTATGTGCAGAACGCAGTCCTTAATGCAGTCATCAATAGGCTAAGGGCTAGGCATACCCGGTTCGCCTACCCAGTGAACGGTGCAGCAAAGCCGTCAGCGACAGGAACTTACCGAAGTTATATATCCCTCCGGGGTAGAAGCAGTAGGAATCCCCTGCCTTTAGGCAGGGGGAGGATGTCAATGGGCAAATCCAATATTGAGAACTGGCAGTTTCTCCTTAAGCTTTCCACTTGATCTATGACCCCTATGATTCTTATCTCTAATAATTAGCGAAACAAAATCATTTACATGAAGGTCGAGCCACGTGCGGAAGACAACAGCGCTGATCTAGTAAATATTTTATTAATCATTATTTATACGTCTTCTATAATTTTTCTTTATTCTTCTTTTTTAGGGTACTTTTAATATTAGTTTTCGGATACGGTATATTAGCCCCATGCAAATGATTGGCTTCTAGCAGATATTCCATAAACACTCTAGTAGAAGGAGCAAGATGTTTACCCGCCGGATAAACCATATACCACTTACGCTTAAGCGGAAAACCTTTCACATCAAGCACAACCAGTTCGCCGGTTGATAATTCGGCGTGTATCGTGCTAGCGCTCAGTACGGCAATACCAAGTCCCCCTACAACAACTTGTTTAACGGCTTCATTGCTGCCGAGTTCCATGCGCATTTTGAGTGGAACTCCGTGATGTTCAAAAAAGTTTTCGGTTGCAAGCCTTGTACCCGATCCTGATTCGCGCAAAATAAATGGAAGGCCTTTTAAACGGGTAGGTGGGATATTCTTTTCATGTGCCAAGGGGTGTGTAGGGCTAGCGATTATAACGAGAGAATTGTCAGCAAATGATTCTGATATCACATTTATATTTTCAGGTGGTTGACCAAGAATATAAATGTCGTCCTGGTTGCGGGCTATCCGTTTCAGTAACTCCTCACGGTTTCCCATAAACAAGGCAGCATCGATGCCAGGATGCTTTGTACAGAAGCTCCCCAATAGTCTCGGGATGAAATATTTCGCCGTAGCGAGCGTGGCAAGTTTAAGGCTACCTTTTTCCAGTCCTTGAAGTGCAGCCAATTCCTGACCAAGTTGCTCCAAACGCTCTAATACGTCTCGACAGGCAGCCCAAGCCACATCCCCTGTGGGAGTTAATGATATTTTTTTGCCGATCTGTTCAAACAGTGGCTGGCCGATCACATCAGCAAGTTGCTTTACCTGTATGGAAAGTGCAGGCGGTGTCAAATGTAACTCTTCGGCAGCACGCGCAAAACTCAGATGTCGTGCAACGGCATCAAAGATTTTTAGCTGATGTAGGGTTGCGTGAAGTATAGACATAACTGATATTAAACTTTAGTTAATGGTGAAAGGAAATAAATTTATTTTTTATTAATTAAAAACTTAAATCACAATTCATTCCAACTGTTGGGTAAGAAACATTTTTAGCCTGTGGTTAAACAAATTATGGCCAAGTATCTCAGTTAGATTACCAAAAAACCAACCAGTTATTAAGTTAATAACAGTTAATCATAACAATTAAAATATTTAACTTTTAGTAATCATTTATCTATTCCACAATGAAGCCAATCCGTCGGAACATGTATGACGGTTTAATACGCTTTTTTACAATAGCACCAGGAGAGAAAAACATGGCCGCAAAAAAATATGAGGCAGGTGTTAAGGAATATCGGCAGACGTACTGGATGCCAGAATACACCCCTTTGGATTCGGATATCTTGGCATGCTTCAAGATTACTCCACAGGCGGGGGTCGATCGTGAAGAGGCTGCAGCGGCTGTTGCAGCTGAATCTTCGACAGGTACCTGGACCACGGTGTGGACCGATTTGTTGACCGATTTGGACTATTACAAGGGACGCGCATATCGCATTGAGGACGTACCGGGCGATGACAACTGCTTTTATGCATTTGTAGCTTATCCAATCGACTTGTTCGAAGAAGGTTCCGTGGTAAACGTGTTTACTTCGCTTGTGGGTAACGTGTTCGGTTTCAAAGCGATTCGTGCCTTGCGTCTCGAAGACGTGCGTTTTCCTCTGCATTATGTAAAAACCTGTGGTGGCCCACCACACGGTATTCAGGTAGAGCGCGACAGGATGAATAAATATGGCCGCCCCATGTTAGGTTGTACGATTAAACCCAAGTTGGGTCTATCAGCCAAGAACTATGGTCGTGCAGTTTATGAGTGTCTGCGTGGTGGCCTGGACTTTACTAAGGATGATGAAAACGTTAATAGTCAACCGTTTATGCGCTGGCGTGACCGGTTCTTATTTGTGCAGGATGCCACACTGACTGCGCAGGCTGAAACTGGCGAACGTAAGGGACACTACCTTAATGTAACAGCACCGACCTGCGAAATGATGCTTGAACGTGCTGAATTTGCAAAGGAGATTGGCGCACCAATAATTATGCACGATTACATCACTGGTGGATTCACAGCTAATACAAGTTTGGCCAACTGGTGCCGTAAGAACGGTATTTTGCTTCATATACACCGCGCGATGCACGCTGTACTCGACCGTAACCCACACCACGGTATTCACTTTCGCGTATTGACCAAGATTCTACGTCTGTCCGGTGGTGATCACCTGCACTCAGGGACAGTCGTTGGCAAGCTAGAAGGTGACCGCGCCGCAACACTTGGCTGGATAGATTTGATGCGCGAATCCTTCATACCCGAGGATCGTTCACGCGGCATCATGTTTGATCAGGATTGGGGTTCAATGCCAGGAGTAATGCCAGTAGCTTCTGGTGGTATTCACGTGTGGCACATGCCGGCACTTGTCAACATCTTTGGTGATGACTCAGTCTTACAGTTTGGTGGTGGTACATTGGGTCACCCATGGGGTAACGCAGCTGGAGCTGCGGCCAATCGGGTGGCACTTGAAGCTTGTGTGGAAGCGCGCAATGAAGGCAAAGATATTGAGCGTCAAGGTAAGGAAATTCTAAACAATGCCGCCAAGTCTAGCCCTGAACTCAAAATAGCAATGGAAACATGGAAAGAAATCAAGTTCGAATTTGATACGGTAGACAAGTTGGACGTGGTTAACCGTTAAACATACTTTGACAGAAGTTTATAAAACTATTGCGGATTGCGGCCAAAAGGCTGACGCCGCTTACTAGAAAGGAATAAGAAATGGCTGAAATACATGATTATGTCTCCACACCCAAATACGAAACCTTTTCGTACTTACCACCGCTGACACCGGAAAAAATTCGTAATCAGATCAGTTACCTGATCAAGCAAGGCTGGAATCCTGGAATTGAGCACGTAGAACCAGCTCGTGCCGATGCTTATTTCTGGTACATGTGGAAACTGCCAATGTTTGGTGAGCAATCGGTTGATGTGGTTCTTGCTGAATTGGAAGCATGTCACCGAGCACACCCGAATAACCACGTACGATTGATCGGTTTTGATAACTATTCGCAAAGCCAAGGAACTTCCTTTGTGGTGTTTCGCGGAAGGTGAACAGTGAAACTGCCTCGTTTGGATCGGATTCAGCCACAGCATATAAATTAAAAAAACATTTGTGAATATACTTTGCGGCAAAAGAAGAAAAGCGGCAAAGATAAAAACAAGGTTATTCAGAAAATGCTTTTTGCGCTGGATAGAGCAAGTCTGGCGAAAGTAATGAATGATTACGGAAGGATGAGAGCATGAGCAATTTAACGGTAAACAGTAAATCTGATACGGCCAGTTCGACATTAGATAGCGCATCAGGTAAGGCCTTATCACGGGCAAGACGTGAAGCAATGTCACGCGGTGGAAAAACAGCGCTTGGGCAGATTAAAACGTCGTCAAGCGTAATGACAACGGCAAGCTCTCTTCCGGCAATCAGCACCGTACACAAACCAGTTGAAACGATAACCATACCTCCAGTAACAGAAATTGCATCAATAACTGAAACGGCTGGTGGACTTAAAAACGCAGAGGGTAAAGCAGAGTCTGAGCACGAAGAAGCTATTGATGAGCTCTGTTCAATTGTGACGGAGGAACCTAGTTCAATTGTGGGTCAAGTTGCTTCAGCAGTCCGCAAACTGTGCCAGGAGCGGCGTCGCGCACTTTCTAATCAGGGAAAAAAAGCCGTGAAAGTGATGGATATGAAAGTTGCAGCCAATGAAAAATTGACAGGCCGTGCTGCTGCCCGTGCACGCCGCGTTGATTTATGTAAGAACGGACGCGGCAATGATCCTGTTTGCCGTCCTTCCGGTCGCCTACGCCCGGATACGACAGCAAACAAAGTTGAGTTTGGCACGACATTGAGTGGCACCACCGTCAGCGGTTCACAGCTGGAGCGTAACAATAAAATAACCGGCCTCGAGTCAGGTACTTGTCGCGATATTACCGGTACCGAATATATTGGCGCGGAACAGTATGTTGCATTGTGTTCGTCGACACCTTTTCCACCTCCAGCTAAAGTCGGTGTAGGAATGACAAGCAGAGGACAACGTGTGAGTGGCATCGATAGGGGACGTGCAGATAAAGTAACCGGTACAGAAGTGGCTGCAAATAAGGCCATCACAGGTAACGAATACTTAAGCACCGATAAACTTGAATCAATCATCACCCAGCCTGCACCTCTCAAGGTTGGAATAATGGCTACACGTACCGGATTAGGGGTGAGCGGTACGGAAGTTGGCCGCAGTGTAAAAGTGACCGGTGATGAGCAAGGTAGCTGTTTGGCGATTTCTGGTACGGAGTATACCGGTTCGGACCAATTTGAATCGTTTTGCGATGCGACACAACAAGCTGCCTCACGTGCACTGATAATCAGCCGTGGGGCCCATGCTGGAACTGGCTCAAGAATTGACGGTGGAAACAAAGTGACGGGGGCAGAACGTGGCGAACATATAACATTGAGTGGTACGCCCTACTCAACAAAAAGCCAGAGCGAGCCTCAGTCCGTTGTGAATAATAATCCGCATCCATTGGCCCGTGGCCCTGCAAATGTACCCCATGTAGAAATGCCTGAGGAGCGGTCTCCTGTTGTTGCACAAAGGACTTTCAGCATTATTACTCCGGCGCGAAGCAGTCAGAAAAGTTGTGTAAATAAAATTAGCGGTACAGCATATGGCGCGATTGGACGAATCACTGGACCGGTTAATTTGGCAGCTGGTCTGGTTTCAGGTACGCCCGAGTTTCGTTATCAGGATGGTTCGACACCAATTATGTCGTCAATGAACCCTACACCAATAGATTCGGTTTCTGCACGCAATCGTTTGACGGGTGATGGTCGAGAGGGAGGGGTTGCAATTACTGGCGCCGCATGGAGGCGCAATGAAAGCATAACCGGTACAGAAGGTGCATTTTCCCAACGTAATCAGACTATGCGCGGAGAGCCTCGCAAACCGATGATCAGCGCTACACAATTTAAGGAACGTGAACGTCCCGATTTGCCAGTTAGCAAAGTCACCGGTAGCAGTGGTAGTGATGCCAAAGGTTCTGCCATTACATATTCCGGCGGGGCACGAGGTTGATAAGTCATAACAGAGAGTGTATAGGCACACAAACAGATAACAGGCTGAGATGAATACGAGAAATCGCCCAGGGCAACGCATAAGCCCACTTCATATAACTACTCGCCCTCCTTATGGTCTGGGTACGCCAGCTGGAGTGTTGCAGGCACGTGCTCAGCGGCAAGTCTTTTCAGCGCATGAACTTTTGCATGATTCTGATGTGTCGGGTAATCCGGCATGTTCAACAGATTCAGGTAGACCGTGTCGTCACCCACTCACCAACGAGTCAGAGAATCAGCAATTATTGGCGCATGAACTGAAGATAAAAAATAGCTTTGATGCCATTGTGCAGGTGCTAAAACGTATTGCGAGCTTACAGCACGAACCTGATTTTGAACAGCGTGCACAAGTCATAGCACTCGAACAGATGGGCTTTGAATTACCAGCCGACATACTGGCAGATGCTTGGGTCTCTGACTTGGACATGCGGGTTTTGTACGGTGAGAGTGTAATGCGCATGTTGCGTTTGTTGGCAGCGCAGGCTAGGCACAACAATCCACAACAGGATACAGACGAAGCAATGTCATTTTTCCTGGATAGCGGCTATCACGCTGTAGATATTTCACCGTGCTCAGATGGGCGTCTTAAAGGGCTTGTACGCTACATATTGCGTCTGCCAGATGGTGCGGTACATAGTCGCAAATCCTATGCTGGAGCAATGTTTGATGTAGAGGCTAACGTCAAACGCTGGATAGAAACAGAATTGATGCGTTTCCGGGAAGGTCGTCCGGTAACTGCAGATGCAGGTACACGATATCTTAAAGTAGCAGTTTATCACTGGAGCAGTTCCAACCCAAAACAGGAAGGTTGTGCTGCCCATGGCAGCAATGCAGCTGATGCAGCTGAAGCAGCTTTGCAACGATTGAATGAATTTCGTCAGGCAATTGAAAATAGCTTTTGTTGCGGTGCGTCGGTGGACAGTTTGCTGATCGGTGTAGACACAGATACTGACGCTATCAAAGTACATATCCCGGACGCCGACGGACAAATGAGTCTGTACCGGTTTGTCGACAACATAGATTTGTACCGTGCAACTGTAAATGATGATGCCAGCACTGCCAGACTTAAATTGCACCGTGCCATTCTAGAAGCCAGTGCGATCACAGGTTGGGGAGCTGGTAATGGAGAGCCCCATGAAGGTATGCGCAGACTGATTGCTTCACTGTTAATTAACAATCTCTCCCAGATTGAGTATGTATGCAGCAATTGGGGCGGTCGCTATAAGGATATCGGTCATGCAGAACGTTTTATTAATGTAGGTGAGGGATTTGAAGAGTTTCAGATGCGTAATCTCGCTTATCTTGCCCATTTACATACTATTGAAGAAGGGGCACCGGATATGGATGTGGGTATCAAGATTTTTAAGAAGCTAAATATAAAGCATGGTTTACCTATACCGATTGCCATCCATTATCGCTATGACAGCCGGGTGCCAGGATGCAGAGAACGCTCTGCGGACCGCTGCAAACGTATTAGGGAGGCAATTGAAAAGCGTTATTTCGATCTAGCAGAAAAGGGTTTACTGGTGTTTAGCTTGACCGTCCAAGACAAACGTTCTGGCAGCCCTATAGAGTTGGTTGAAGCAATTGCGGCATAACCGATTTTAAGGAGTAAGCAATGAAGATTTGTCAGGTAGAAAAAACTCTGGTTTCAACCAATCGCATAAAAGAGCTGGGGCATCGCCCTTTGCTGGTAGTCAGAGAGAAAATCGGTGGACCACGGCAGGTAGCGGTCGATTCAGTGGGATGTATACCAGGTGACTGGGTAATTTGCGTAGGTTCCTCTGCAGCGCGTGAAGCTGCAGGGAGCAAAGACTTTCCTAGTGATTTGACCATCATCGGCATCATCGATCACTGGTCGGAAGGCTGACATGGAAATCATGCGCGTAGTGTCAGACCTAGTGGCCACCCGTCGTGCGCCGGGACTGATGAATGCATCGTTGAGAGTAGTAGAGGATATGCAAGGAAAACTCAATGTAGCGTGTGACCCGGTCGGGGTACCACCAGGCAAGTGGGTGATAACAACAAGCGGTTCTGCAGCACGTATTGCAACAGGTGATAAGACGACACTGACAGATCTAACAATATGCGGAATTATTGATTTTTGGAATGCCGGTGGCAGTAAATAAGTAGTTTTTTCATGTAATCAAGGAGAGCGGAAATGGCAAACGTAAGTGGAATAGCATTAGGCATGATTGAAACCCGCGGTTTGGTGCCGGCAATTGAAGCGGCGGACGCGATGACGAAGGCGGCGGAAGTTCGTCTGGTCGGTCGTCAATTTGTTGGTGGTGGATATGTCACTGTTCTGGTAAGAGGTGAAACCGGTGCAGTCAACGCAGCGGTGCGTGCTGGTGCTGACGCATGCGAGCGTGTTGGTGATGGCTTGGTAGCAGCGCACATTATAGCTCGCGTGCACTCAGAGGTTGAAAACATCTTGCCCGATACGGTTGCTAAATAATTAAAAATAATTTGAACATATATTTACCAGAGGAAGGAGTACTAAAAATGGCAAACGTAAATGGAGTAGCACTGGGCATGATTGAAACCCGCGGTTTGGTGCCGGCAATTGAAGCGGCGGACGCGATGACGAAGGCGGCGGAAGTTCGTCTGGTCGGTCGTCAATTTGTTGGTGGTGGATATGTCACCGTTCTGGTGAGGGGTGAAACCGGTGCAGTCAACGCAGCGGTGCGTGCTGGTGCTGACGCATGCGAGCGTGTTGGTGATGGCTTGGTAGCAGCGCACATTATAGCTCGCGTGCACTCGGAGGTTGAAAACATCCTGCCCGCTAGCCCTGACTCAGGACGTAGCGGTCTTGACGGCGACTTGACCTAAGCCATATTGACGAATTGAATGAAGGAATTTACATGCAGCCCGACCTAAGATTAAGAGGATATCTGGGACGCGCCCTCAGTCATGAACTAGCGGCAATACAGCAGTATCTGATGCAAGCTAAACTGGTCGGTCTGTGGGGAATGGCTGAAATGAGCGAACGGATTTGCAAGGATGTGCAAGAAGAGTTGATACATGCAGAACGTCTAATGGAGAGAATGCTTGTTTTGGGTATCCCTTCCAATGCCACGCTATTACCACCTGTTCGGACGGGACGTAACGTGGAGGAAATGTGGCAGATCAACCGATTGCTTGAAATTGAAGCCATACATTTATATGAAGAAGCATCACAATATTGCGCACGTATACGTGACACTGAGACGCAGTTATTGTTCGACGAAATCATGCGAGAGGAAATGGGTCATTTAGGTGAGCTTGAAGGTTTACTGTCGACACAACGAAAAGGAAGAAAGGCATGAACTTGATAAAAGAAAACAATACTGTTACCCAATCCGGATCGGAACGCGTGGCAGCGTTTAATCAGCGTTTCGACTTTGGTAGTTATGGCGAGACTCGGCAGTTTCTAGATCAATTAGCCGATCTTTCAAAACGTGAAGACTATTATCCGGATGTCAGTTTTGGAAAAACTTACGTCAATATAAGTATTGATGGTACTGGGCAAACCATACTGCATGAACGCGATTCCTCATTTATCTTGGATATGCAAAAGCTAGCAGGACAGATGCGAAACTAACCATGAGAAAGTAAGGTTGCTTCTCGGTTTTATACTTCTGTTTGGAGAACAGAAATGACTAATCGCATTATTGCTGTTATCAACCAGAAAGGCGGAACCGGCAAAACAACGCTGGCGTTGAATCTCGCTTCGGGTTTATCAAAAACTGGAACTGTTCATTTGGTTGATGCCGACCCACAGCGTTCGATTACGCATTGGGTGAGGATGGGGGGTGGCAGTTCGTGTTTACCAGAAGTTTCTCAGCTGGTCGGTAATCCTATGATAGTACTGGAAAGATTGACATATAGCCATCGTTTTGTAGTTATAGATTGCCCCCCCACAATGCAGGATGAAACAGTTACCACCATTATGCGCATGGCGCATCAGGTGTTGATACCAGTATTACCATCACCGGTGGATTTATGGGCCAGTGTGGATATGATAGCCGCAGTAAACGAAGCAAAAAAACATAATCCTGGCCTTATCGCGCATCTGGTCCTGAACCAGCTAGAGACACGAAATGCGTTGTCACGCGATATGCGCGATGCAGTGGCAGTGTTTAATGTGTCGGTACTGGCTGCATCTATGCAACGACGAGCCGCTTATCGTACTGCCGCGATTGAAGGTCAAAGTGTCTATGGCTTAGGGAAACGCGGTGTGCAGGCGGCAGCAGATATTGATGCAATCATCAAGGAGGTTTTATGTCAGTAAAAAAAACAAATTCAAAACTAGCGCAAGGTGTACGTCAAGTAATGGAACAGGGAAAAACTCTTGATTTAGCTAAGCATAAGGTGGCAGCAAAAACTTCTGAAAGTATGAGCAAACTCACACCTGCGAAAACTAAGATTAAGGACCCGGTCAGAGATAGTGATGCTAACTATGAAATTTTGCATCCGGAACGTATCTGGCCAGACTAGAAGTCTGTTTGGATTTCCTGTTCAGCCGCGTAGTAAATTCGGTAGCAGAAAAAACTAAATCTAGTGTTAATTATCAGGAATAATCATGAGTGTTATTGCCGAGTACAACATCGAAACACAACACTACTATGGTGTAGTAGCTGACGAGATTGACCTATGTGAATCAGATGGTTCTGCGCGCATACCAATGATATTGAAAAGGCTGACTGGATACGGCAGGTCACGTTTTGTAGAGTATATGGGATGGAAACTGCAGGGACCATTGATTATCCTAACCTGTAATGAAGACATGATCCCATCGAATCCAGTTGGTTATTTGCTATTTGATACTTCCCTCACACGCTTTCAGGATGGACCACTGACCGTCGTAGCCAGATTGGGAGAAATTTTCTATCGGGATGAAGTGGCCGAAGCGAGCCAGAACACTACTTTTGTGATACATCCTTTGATCAACGTACGTCGCATATTGCCCCTGGGAAAAAAGGGCAAGCTAATACATGCACATCCGGATTTTTGGTTGCTAAGTGTCTATCACTCCGATTATCAGTCATTAATGAAACATTTTAAACAGTCCTCCAAACAGCGTTTTTGCCCACTTGATGTTAATTATTCGTCAAATGATATCGAGGTAGAAACTGTTGAATACGACACCAAGGTATCTCTGAATGCCACTAATAAACCGCTGTCATTTACCAAGCATGCATGCAAATTAAAGGGACATAGTCTCGAAAAAGGTATCTCTATCCGTATGCTGATTTATGCAGACAAGCTGATTGCAAGTGACATAAATCTGTTATTCGGCCTCGATGTGACACTGGTGCAGCCTATTGATGGTGAGCTGGATAGGCGGGATGCGCTAGATGTTGTAACTAACACTTTCTTTTAACACAAAAAATGAACAGTTAGCCTCAACCACCATAGGAGCTTTAGCATGGCAGTTGAACTCGAAAATTATCAGGATATATTGGAAGAGCTCGGAGAGCACGCAGGCGAAGTCTTACGAGCCTCTTGGGGTGAAGCTGCTCGTGTATTTAGCTCGCGTGGCATCGAGAAATATTTCCTTGAAGCAGCAACGGGGCTCAAATCCCTGGGTCGTGGTACCGATCTGGTCGTGTCATTTATCCAAAGCGCACCAGCAGTAGCGCGTGAACTGGGCGAGGATGCGATCAGCGATTTACTGGCCACAACCATCAAGATGTATTCCAAAACCAGTGCTTCGGTTATTGCTGCCATCTTTTCAAGTAGCCCGGTGGCAGCAGCACGACTTGGCGATCCCGAACTTTTCCGCTCTTATCTGCATTTACTGGATACTCTGCTGGCACAGGCACCGCGCGGTTTGAAACCGATGCTAGATCACCTTGATGTATTGCTCAGCCAGCTTACGCTGGGCGGTTTGCGCCGCTGGATCATGTGGGGAGCACAGGCACATAAAACCAATTTTGAAGATCAGCTTAAATACTTCAGTCTGGATAGTCTCGAATCCATGAGTGTATTGCAAAAGGAGCGTAAGGGCACCCTATTTATCGACGTGCAGCGTCGCATCGGCATGTATTTACGTGCGCTGTGGGCGCGCGATTTTTTTATGCGGCCTACCAGCGGAGACTTTGAAAAACGCGAAGGTTATCAACCTTATATTGATGGTTACATCATACACTTACCCGACGCCTATGATGACTACGTTTATACCACGGTAGAGGGCGAAGAAAAACGTGTCACTGGTATCGAATTGTATCGTGCCAGTGCTGCCCATGCGGCCTGCCATCAGGTGTATACCAGTAAACAATTTGATGATACCGGTTTGAGTGCATTACAGAAGGCATTGTGTGGTCTGATTGAGGATGCGCGTATTGAAAAACTGGCAATGGAAAAATTTCCAGGTCTCCGGCAGACTTGGTCGGAATTGCATACCGCCACGCCACAGTCTGGTGAAACTTCTGTTGAACTGATGAAGAGACTGGCGCGACGTTTGCAAGATAAACATTATTATGACAACCATGCCTGGGTGACACTCGGGCTTCGTCTATTTAATGAGAAAAATAAGCAAGACAATGTGACGGAGTGGGTCATAGAAATCGGTAAGGAATTGGCAGCCGAATTACAACTCTTGGGCGTTACTTACAGCCAGTCCAAGGATCAGATCGACATCCCCTATCGCGACGATAACCGCTATATGTGGGAGTTTGAGGATATACGCGAGACTACCCAGGTTATCGCCGGCATGAATTCCCATCAGATACGCAAAACGGTCAGCGTAATGGAAATGATTAATGCGCTCGACGTACCGGGTGCAGGTGACGATGCCAATGAAATATGGGTTCTGAAAAGCGAATTCTTTCGTGATGAGGAAACTACCAGTATTAACCAGCAGGAAGGTCGCGAGCCGCCTCCGGAACCCTATCACTATGCCGAGTGGGATTACCAGATGCAGTTGGACAGGCCTGACTGGTGCACCGTGTTGGAAAAACGTGCAAAGCCGGGTGATGTGAAAATTATTAACGACATCGTGGTTAAGCATAAACCCATCATCGGTCGTTTGAAGCACCTCATCGAAGCTATGCAGCCGCAAGGGGTGCAACGTATCCGTAAAGTGGAAGATGGCGATGAGATCGATCTGAATGCAGCAGTGCTGGCGATGACAGAAATGCGGAGGGGCGAACAACCCAATCCCCGCATCATGATACGCAACGTTCGCAAAGTTCGTGATTTATCAGTACTACTACTAATCGATTTGTCAGAGTCTACCAATGATGCTGTGATGGGTTCGGAAAGTACCGTGTTGCAACTGGCACGTGAAGCGACTGTGCTGCTGGCTGATGCGCTGGACAAGATTGGCGATCCGTTTGCGATACACGGTTTCGATTCAAATGGTCGTCATGATATTGAATATTTCCGTTACAAGGATTTCGGTGCGTCTTATAACGACCATGCCAAGGCCAGACTAGCAGGCATGAGCGGACAACTTTCCACTCGTATGGGAGCGGCAATGCGCCATGCAGGCTCGATACTGAAACGTCAACCCAGCAGCAAAAAATTATTATTGGTCATTACTGATGGAGAGCCTGCAGACAATGATGTACGCGATCCACAGTATCTACGTTTCGATGCAAAAAAGGCAGTAGAGGAATTAACACGAAACGGAATATTGACTTATTGCTTAAGCCTTGATCCTCGTTCTGATCAGTATGTGTCGCGTATCTTTGGTGCAAGAAATTATATGGTGGTAGATCACGTGCAGCGCTTACCTGAGAAGTTACCTATGCTTTATATGGGCTTGACACGATGAATATCGAAAAATTAGTTTTGTTTAAATTGATTACTGAGGTACAGAACGAGCAGTTTTCAATCAGAGATACTACTTGGCTGACGTTTTGTGTTACGCAATTACTGAATACTTTCCGTTACCCCAAGGTATCAGGGAAGTATGCTTTTTAGCCCTTTTTAACATTGCAAACGGAGATTGTCATGCAATCCATATTTACCTTTCTTACACCTGCTCTGGTGCTGTTGGCCCCATTAGTCTTACTGTTGGCGGGGTTGATACCGACTGCTTGGGCCAACCAGCGTCCGAAATTCATGGCGCACCTGAACGGAAATCTTGCTTGGTTAGCTTGCTTTTGCGCCTTATTGGCTGCGGTAGTCTACAGCGTCGATGGGGCACGTACTTGGACCCTCTACACTATCGACCTCCCGGGAAATATCGGTGCCTTTTCCATCACCGCCTATGTCAATACTGTCACTGTTATCATGCTCGTTTTAGTCTCCTTCGTTGGCGCCGTGGTGACCCGCTACTCTCGGAACTATCTAGATGGAGATCTCAATCAGGGTCGCTTTCACAAGTGGCTTAGCCTGACTCTGGGCACCATTCTAGCTCTAATCATATCGGGCAACATGCTCATGTTCTGGCTAGCCTGGATCACCAATAGTTTATGCTTACACCAGCTGTTAATGTTCTATCGAGAGCGTCGTGCCGCTCAGTTAGCTGCACATAAGAAGTTTATCGCTAATCGGATCAGTGACCTGAGCCATCTCACTGCTATTATTCTGATCGGGTCGACCCTACATAGTCTGGAGTACTCGAACTTATTAAGCAGCGTGGGAAGGATGCAAGGATCACTCCCGCTTGCTTTGCAGTGTGCAGCTATGCTGATCGTACTGAGCGCTGTTCTCAAGTCTGCCCAATTTCCCCTCCATGGCTGGCTGATCCAGGTTGTGGAGGCGCCTACGCCAGTTTCTGCACTACTGCATGCTGGCATTGTCAACGCAGGTGCTTTTCTAATCATCCGCATGAGTCCCATTATGTCCCAGTCTGAACTCGCACTCGGTACTCTGGCAATTATCGGGCTGGTTACCCTTGCCTTAGCCTCACTTGTAATGCTCACCCAGACTAGCATTAAAGTGTCGTTAGCTTGGTCTACCACTGCTCAGATGGGATTCATGCTTCTAGAGTGCGGACTCGGACTCTATAGCCTAGCTATGCTGCACTTAGTAGCCCACTCCCTTTACAAGGCCCATGCCTTTCTTGCCTCTGGTAGTGGCGTGGACGCCTTTCGGGCACCCACCATAGTGACCCGTAATGGAGACTTCAGATTTGGACGCCTGCTCATTGCTCTGGTAACCGGGTTGTCCATGACAGTAAGTGTGGGAGCGGTCTTTGGTATCACACCAGAGTCACAACCGTCCTTGATCGCTACAGGTAGCATCGTCGCGATCGCTATCACTCAACTATTATTACAAACGGCCAGCGTGATGGACAACGGCCTATTCTTGCTACGCGGTCTGGGATTGGGTGCCTTAGTCTGCACAATCTATTTCAGCCTGCATTCCCTGTTTGATATAGCCCTACACGATAGCGTGTTACCCATACAAAATACGACAGGGCCTTTCCAAAAAGTATTGGCACTTGTCGTCGTCGGTATTTTTCTAGCTCTGTTGATGCTGCAGAAACTTCTTAAATATGCCCCAGCGTCATGGATTGACGGACTTTACATGCATCTCTATAACGGTTTGTACATTGACGTATACATTACCAGGTTATTGCAACGAGTATGGCCTAGCCCTACGCCGATTCAGGGCAACCTATCCACACCCTTTGCCACAGAAAGATCTCACAAAGGATAATCATGAACACAAACGTTATTAACGCCAAGAGCGGGACTGAGAGAGCGATCTTCGAAGATCCTTCATTAGGAACTAAGACAGAACGAATGCTAAAAAACCAGTCGGATAAACTGATGGCTCCCGATACCGCAGAACTGAACAGATGTATCGACGCAGCTTGCGGGAGGATCGCACCGCTGTGGCCGCTAAAACACTTCATTGCCGTTAATCCTTTTTTCGGGCTAAGCGACCACAGTTTCCAATCTGCCTCCGACACCCTGGCTCGTATTACCGGCACTAATCTTTACATGCCGCGTGATTATTACCGCGAGCAATTGGTAAAAGGCCGTATTTCGCGAGAAGACCTGCAGCAAGCCATCGTTCGCTGTGGTAGCCAGCTTGATATATCCATAGTTGAATGGACTCTGGCAGCCTCGGCGCCCCGACCCAGATTGGGTATGGCCTCGGTCAGCGAAGTACTAGAGCAGGTGGAGGGTGGACTTTGGTCAAGTTTTGTCACTGAGCGCATCAGCCTGCACTGTGCTGCCTACTTTGATCTGGGTCAAGCCATCGTAGCCATGCCCTGGCGAGACCAGTCTCTGTATGCATCCTGGCTCAAAGCTGCCGCTATTGATCGCAGTCCCGCGATGATGGGTTTGCAACACTTCCGCTCGGAAGTCGCCTTGCTGCCTGCAGATCCGCGTACCGCCATCGCTTGGGCCGTTACCCAATTGGGTATCCCAGAGGAAGGAATGGAACGCTATCTGCATGCCTCGCTATTGAGCATCGGTGGCTGGGCGGCCTGGGCCCGTTACTTGCGCTGGCAGGCAGAACTGGGCGGTAAGAGGGACGATTCCATCGTCGACCTATTGGCAATCCGTCTGATTTGGGATGTATTACTGTTTAGGGAAAAAGAGTCGGTAGCTCTGGTAGCGCGGTGGCGAGAGATGTTGGCTGCCTGTATGCGTCCGCCCTCTGCTAAGCGCCAAGCAGCAGCAGAGATTGATCGTATTATGCTTAACGCCATGGAAATTGGCTTTCAACGTACTATAATATCGAGCCTCAATAATCCACCACGTAAGGGGGAGCAAACTCGGCCAGCAGCCCAGGCTGTTTTCTGTATTGATGTGCGTTCCGAAGTGTTTCGCCGTTGCCTAGAGACTGTGGCGCCATCGGTGCAGACCATCGGTTTTGCCGGTTTCTTCGGGATTTTTATCGAGTATGTTCCTTTGGGTGCCAGTGTCGGTCATAGCCATGTGCCAGTCATCTTCAATCCGGCCTATCGCATATACGAAAAGATGAAGGATGGCGACCAGCAGACAAATCATGCGCTGACTAAGCGGCGCCGTCGTATTGGTTTATTCAAAGCGTGGAAGGGTTTTAAACTCTCGGCGTCCTCCTGTTTCTCCTTTGTTGAAGCTGCTGGGTTAATGTACGCACCTAAGCTGCTGACAGACAGCTTAGGCTGGAGCAGGCCAGTTCCAGATCCATATACCCAGGGTCTCGACCTGAGTATTCTCGATCGCATAGAACCTTCGTTGGCAGAGATCCCCAAGGCACAACTCTCCCCTCACCATGAAGATTCAGGAATACCAGAGTCTGATTGGGTTGGGCATGCCGAGCGTATCCTGCGTGCAATGTCGATGACAGACAATTTTGGGCGTTTAGTATTGTTGGCTGGTCATGGTAGCTCCACTGTGAACAATCCCCATGCCACTGGTTTGGACTGTGGCGCCTGCGCTGGACAAACTGGCGAAGCTAGCGCCCGAGTGGTGGTTGCACTGCTCAATCAACCTTCAGTGCGGCGCGATTTGCAACAACGAGGCATTGTCATCCCTGAAGACACGTGGTTCCTGGCTGGTTTGCACGATACTACCACTGACAAGGTGCGTTTATTCGATACCGATGACGTACCCCATCAGTTACTGCATGATCTGGAGAAACTCCGTCAGTTGCTAGAGCAAGCAGGAGAGCTGACCCGTATGCAACGCTCAGTATTACTGGGAATTGCCGGCCAGACTGACCAAGCAGTAGAGGCTAATGTGCGCCAACGTAGCCTTGACTGGTCCCAAGTGCGGCCGGAGTGGGCTCTGGCCAATAATGCTGCCTTTATTGTCGCGCCGCGGGAACGCACGTCTTGCATGGATCTGGGTGGAAGAGCTTTTCTTCACGATTATCAGTGGCAAGCTGACAATGGTTTTCAGATTCTAGAGCTGATCATGACCGCGCCTATGGTGGTAACAAACTGGATCAACATGCAGTACTACGGCTCAGTAGTTAATAATAAACTCTTCGGCAGTGGAAATAAGGTACTACACAACATAACAGGCGGAGCAATCGGTGTGCTGGAGGGTAATGGCGGTGATTTGCGCGTTGGTCTACCCATTCAGTCTCTGCATGACGGCAAGAATTGGGTTCATGAACCGATGCGACTGAGCGTCTTCATCGAGGCCCCTCAGGCAGCCATGGATGCCATCATCGCTCGCCATGAATTGATTCGTCAGTTGGTTGAGAATGGCTGGTTACACCTGTTCCAGATTGACGAGGACGTTAGCGTCTACCGTCGAGTATCTGTTGCCCAGTGGGAACGAGTCTCACCTGTTGCGACCGACTAGCGTATGACTGTTGTTTGGAGTTGCTATGACATGGGGTATTTATTCTCAATTCTGGGACTGAAATGAGGTAGGTCGTCAATAGTGGACACGAAAGGGTTCAAGCTACCAATATCTTAACGCCATGTTTATCCAGATTACATATTTAAAAATGACTTAGGTAGCTTTTTCGACTCAGGTTAAATTGTATAATGAAATATGATTAGGTGAACATAATAACCAGTAGCCACTAGATCAGACTGGATTTAAATGAAAAATAAATTATATGCGGGCGTTGATAAAGATAACAAAGGCGGACTAACCCATCTGGGGCGTATTGTGCGTGATGCATGGTTATTTGGTATTTTGCCTGAAACACAAACCTGCGAGGGATGGAGTGCTGCACAAATGCAGAATTTGTATGAAAAGGTCCATGCGGCTTGGAAACCCTATGCGCATATACCTAGTCACCTACCAGATGACTTACGGGAAAAACATACCAAATTGTATGCCGACGCAATTATAAAGGCTCGCAAGAATGGTTGGGATCCGGAGTTGGGTGAAGACGAATAATGGGTTTTCCTCACTGTTGAAGACGTTTCTCGGTTTTCAGTGGGCTACCCACAGTGTGTAACCTCTTAAAAACCATCGGGATCAGTTGATTTAAATAGCTGCACCTGTGGGTTCGATTACAGAACACTTCGATATCATTACAAGTATACGATTTGGTTTCCTCCTTATATGGCGTAAATTTGATATTTGATTCGTTCATTCTTCATATTGCTCAAGAATGATTCAACCACTGAAGTGACTTACCAATGATCTCGCAGTATCTCTCGTTCTGTTGGGTATGAGGGAGTAAATGATGCAATATGGAGCACCTTTCACCGTTTAGGGTGCAGAGGGTGGTTGAGGGTGGAGAGTCACCTTTTTTCGCAGCAATGAGGGAACTGCTGCGGGTCGATGTTAGGGTAAGATACCAAGGGAAAGTTCTCCGCAATTTCTGGCAAAGCATGATGCCGACTATAAGATTTCCTCCTGTAACTTGTTACGGATATAGGGATAACCCTCAGGGAGTGTAGGATAACAAGGTTATAGTTATGATATTGTAACTGCCTAGCTATTAAAATTAGTTTTAATGTTGCTGATTTAAAACATTTTTCTTTTTAAGATGTCTATGGTAATCAGAGGGTCTTTAAAAACATTAAATATAATTATTTATTATTCGAGGGGGTTGGGATGGGATACCCAAACATTAAAGGGTTAATGGTTTTTTTCTATCTATTCATCGCATCTATTGATTTGCAAGCCTTGGAAAATAAAGAGGCTCAGTCCTTGGCCTTTAAAGCATATAAAGGTAATGCCGGGGCGTTACAACAACTTAAAAGTGCCGCTGATGTGGGGGACTCTGTAGCGCAAAATTGGTTAGGCTCATATTTCAGAGAAAAACATGAATTCAATAATGCTCTTATTTGGTTCAATAAGGCTGCCCAACAGAATAACCCCGTTGCTTTAAATAACCTCGGATTTCTTTTTAGTGAAGGGGTTGGCGTAAAAGCGGACAGTCCGAAGGCTCTGGTGTACTATAAGCGTGCTGCAGAATTGGGTAATCTTGATGCAGATAATAACCTTGCTTTAATGTATGCACAGGGTGAAGGAGTCCCTCAGAGCTATAGAGACGCTTACATTTGGTTTGAAAAAGCGGCGGATATGGGTGATGGGCTTGCTACAGCAAATATCGGCATATACTATGCACAGGGTTTTGGTGTACAAAAAAATAACATCATCGCTTTTGCTTTATGTAAGCGTGCTGTATTGATGGGGGTGGGGCAAGCGCAACGTTGTAAGTCAGAATTGATTAAGCAGATGGATCAACATCAAGTTGTCCGTGCTGATCAATTATCCGATCGTATTCAGCAGTTGGGTGTACGTAACGCTATTAATGAGTATTTATCTAAATCGCACTGAGAAAAAATGTAACCATGTTTGATTTTGTCCCAAAAGTAACGCGTACATTAATTTTTATTAATGTCATTGTTTTTTTTATACAAACCCTCACAGCCACTACTCTTCCTATTGAGTGGTTAGCCTTATGGCCGGTGTCCGTACCCCCTGGTTTTATTGGCTATCCAAAGTTTGAACCTTGGCAAATAATCACTTATGCTTTTTTACATGGCGGCATCAATCATCTTTTTTTGAACATGTTAGGTCTTTATATGTTCGGGGCCGATGTGGAAAGAGTGTTTGGTGAGAAGCGTTATTTACAACTGTATTTTTCCTCGGTGGTTTCTGCGGCTTTGTTTCAAATGATATTCTATTCACTGGTCGGTGGAGAACCCTCTCCAACCATTGGTGCCTCAGGGGGGGTATTTGGTTTGTTGTTAACTTACGCACTATGTTTCCCAAAGCGTACAGTGATTCTTTTAATTCCTCCTATCCCAATGCCGGCTTGGCTGTTTGCTACGCTCTACGGCGGCATAGAGTTGTTCCAAGGTGTTGCAGGAACGCAAGCGGGAGTCGCACATTTTGCTCATTTAGGTGGTATGTTGGGGGCTTGGGTATTCCTTAAATATTGGCGAAGAAGATAGATGAATAAACCGGCAGTGATTTTGCTAAGCGGTGGTTTAGATTCCACCACAGTTTTGGCTATTGCAAAAGAGCAAGGGTTTCTTCCTTATGCGATGAGTTTTGATTATGGCCAACGTCACCGGATAGAATTGGAGGCAGCAAAACGTATTGCTCAACATTTTAAGGTAGTGGAGCACAGTATAGTGCAATTTGATTTGCGTCAAATTGGTGGCTCCGCTCTCACCACTCAAGAACCCGTTCCGAAGCATCGATCGGTGGAGGAGATGGGGCAGGGTATTCCCATTACTTATGTGCCGGCACGAAACACAATTTTTCTGTCCTTTGCTCTAGCCTGGGCTGAGGTATTGGGGGCAGAAGATGTTTTTATTGGCGTGAATGCTCTGGATTATAGTGGCTACCCGGATTGTCGACCAGAATATATTCGCAGTTATGAACAGATGGCTAATCTTGCTACCCGCGCTGGTGTTGAGGGTAAGAGTCATTTGACTATTCATGCACCTTTAATGGCTATGACAAAAAAACAAATTATTGAAACGGGTTTATCTTTAGGGGTGGATTACTCTCTCACCACGAGTTGCTATGATCCGGGTATTTTGGGACAGCCCTGCGGCCAATGTGATGCTTGTTTGTTGCGGAACAAGGGTTTTGCGGAATTACATATGATTGACCCCTTGGTGGGAAAGTAAGTGATGATGCAACGTACTTTATATCTTGGCGCAGGGGCGTTTGAGGCAGCCCGTCATACGGTGGCTGCGAATCATCCCACCCCACGACTTCACGGGCATAGTTTTAGAATTGAATACACAGGCTTGAGTGATCAATGGGTTGAGCTCACTAAACTATGTCAGTATTTGGATCTTTCTTATTTGAATGATTATATGGCTTGCCCTGATAACGAGGGTTTGTTGTCTTGGTTCCGGTCACGATTGGATAACTCATCATTACAGCGACTACAATTGTGGTCAGGCCCCCAGTATGGCTTAACTTACCTCTCTCAAGGTGACATTCAGACTTGGTTTCGTTCACGTTTTGAGGCGGCTCATTATTTACCCCATGTGCCAGCCAATCATAAGTGTGGTCGCTTACATGGCCATGGTTTTGAAGTACTTATTTATTGTGCTCCCGCTAAACAGGAGCAGGTAAGGCAGGTATGGGGTGAATTATACGCAAGGCTTAATCATCAGTTACTCAACGAGATAGAGGGGTTGAGTAACCCTACCAGCGAAATGCTTGCCCATTGGATTTGGCATTATTTTAATAAGTTATCGACGCCCGTCAGTGAAGTAACGGTGTTTGAAACCCGTTCCACAGGCTCTGTTTATAACGGGAAAGATTTTTATATTTGGAAAGAGTTCTCCTTTGATAGCGCCACTCAGCAAAATAGTCATACTACACTGGGGCATACCTATATTTTGCGTGTGGGACTTAGCTCTTCTTTAGATAATGTTTTTCAGTGGGTAGAGGATTTTGGTGATGTTAAGAAGATATTCGCTCCTTGGATTGACCAATTAGATCATCAGCCCTTACACCATTATTTTGGTTCGGGGAGCTCCCTGGAGTGTTTGAACTGGTTAAGTCAGCAAGCTATAACATCTTTACCTACAGTGACTCGTTTGAGTCTATGGCAGACGCCGCAAGAGGGGGTGCGACAAGAGTATTCCCCGCTTTCTCTATGGGTTGAATAAGATGGCCTATTCCGTCAAAGAGATGTTTTTAACGTTGCAGGGTGAGGGGCGACAAATGGGCAAAACAGCTGTTTTTTGTCGTTTCGCTGGCTGTAACCTGTGGTCTGGGCGGGAAGAGGATCGAAATCAAGCCCGCTGCAACTTTTGTGATACGGATTTTGTGGGAGTAGATGGGGTAGGAGGAGGTCGTTTCAACACGGCTATGGAATTAGCCAGCGCGATTGAACAGTGTTGGGGCGAGCGCCGAACAGGAAAACCTTGGGTGGTTTTAACGGGAGGGGAGCCACTCTTACAAGTGGATGTAGCTTTGATTAACGCAATACATGATAAAGGCTTTTATATTGCTGTGGAGACGAATGGGACGCTCCTTGCACCACCGGGAATTGATTGGATTTGTGTCAGTCCAAAGGGGCAAGAAGAACTCAAGCAAACAACAGGTCATGAGTTAAAGTTAATTTTTCCACAACAGCATATTGACCCTCTTCGTTATACCTCCTTGGATTTTGATTATTTTTCGTTGCAACCAATGGATGGTCCGCAACAGGCACAAAACCTCAAGATTGCTGTTGATTATTGTCTTGATCACCCCGAGTGGCATCTATCACTTCAGACACATAAATTGATAGGAATTCCGTAATGTGGAACAATAGTCATAGTTGATTAAATTAAATTAGGATAGGACCATGATTGATCGGGACGGATACCGACCTAACGTAGGGATTATCCTTTGTAATGCTGAAAACCAAGTTTTTTGGGGTAAACGAATCAGAGAGCACTCTTGGCAGTTTCCGCAAGGAGGCATAAAGCATGGTGAAACTCCTGAACAAGCCATGTATAGAGAGTTGACTGAGGAGGTTGGGCTTCTCCCTCAGCATGTGGCGATTTTAGGTAGAACCAAAAATTGGTTACGCTATAACGTGCCAGAGCAATGGGTGCGGCGAGATTGTCGTGGCAACTACAAGGGACAAAAACAAATTTGGTTTTTATTGCGTCTGGTCGGCAAAGATTCAGATGTGTCTTTGCGCGCCAGTGATCAACCTGAATTTGATGCTTGGCGTTGGCACGACTACTGGGTACCCATTGAAACTGTTATAGAGTTTAAACGCGACGTCTATCAGCTAGCACTGAAGGAATTGTCTGTTTATCTTGAGCTGTAACCTGTATTTATAGAATCTGGGGCGCTTGTTGGTTTCATTTTTCGTGACACCACTGGTCAAGGCCCATTGATTGGAATCCGATAGCATGCATTTCTGGTGGTCGACACAGTTATCGGCGCGACTGCTCTCGTTGCTAGGCTTCGTTATGTTGTCCAATAATCCTTGTGTTACAAGGATTCTGAGTAAATCTAGAATACGAGTCGATTTTTTGAGTTACCCTTTCCTCGAATCCGGTACAATCCGTTGAACTTGACTGTCAACGCTAAATAGAAATGTCCGCTTTCCTGCAAAGTAGAAATGTCCGCTTTTGCTGTTTCCCTTGCGCTACGGTGTTGCGCGCTGCCCGTCGTGGGCGGATTTGCCGACGGGCATTTTTCTCCAGGGGTGATTGGCTGCAGGCTTGTGTCCGGTGTTGCGCCGAGTCAGTGCCTTGTCGACTCGTGCATTGACCGATTTGCCATCGGCCACCGCCGACTGTCGTTCCGGTTTGTCCATCACGCTGTATGTCAATTCGCGTTTTCTCCAAAGCAGTTCACACGTGCCGTCAAAGTGCCGATGCACCGTCACTTTCGCGCCCCGTAGTCCCAGACCCGTGCCCGTCGTTTCGACCTGCAGCAACTGGTTTTCATGCTGGCAAGACAGGTTTTTTGAGAGCGTTTTCGTTACTTGAACCGACAGGGTGCGCATCAGGCTGGCGGGTGTTCCGGCATAGGCCAGGTGCGCGTCAGACGGGTCTTTGGGCGCGACCGCAAAGCGCCTGTTGAAGTCCTCGATATAGCCCGGCAACCACGCATTGGCCTCGTCCATGTTGTTGATGCCGGCCAGTCGCATTTCCTTGACCAGCCTGTCCTGCAAGGTCTGATTGGCGCGTTCCACGCGTCCTTTGGCCTGCGGGCTGTGCGCGTGGATGCATGCGATTCCCAGCTCGCGCGCCGCACGCGAGAATTGTGTTTCGGCCTCCGGATCGGACTCCTTGGCGTTGATGCGGAAGATGCTGTGGCGGTCAGAGTACAACGCCGCAGGTACGCCGTGCGCCAGAATATGATCGTGCAACACCTGCATATAGTCCAGCGTGGTTTCGCTCGGTGCAAAGCGCAGTTGCGTCAGCCGTCCGGTAGCATCGTCGATGAATACCAGCAGAGTGCAATATTCGCCGCGGTCTTCAAACCAGTCGTGGGGGCTGCCGTCGATCTGGATCATCTCGCCGAAGCGGGCGCGACGCTCGCGCATCGGGTGTGCGCATATGGAGCCGCCTTTCCTGGGGTGCCAGTGCCCGCCTTGATCATTAGCTGGCGCGTGGTCTCGACAGACAGATTTACCTCATGCAGTTCGGCCAGCTTCTCGCAGGCCAGCGTCGGCCCGAAGTCGCTGTAATGCGCGCCAATGAGATCAATGGCCATCGTGCAGATGGCATCGTCCAGCCGCCGATTCGATGCCTTGCCGCGCTTCCTGCTGATCAGTCCGGACAGCCCCGCTGCCTGATAACGCCGGGTCAGGCGGCGCACCTGGCGGGTAGTGATACCCAGTCGCCGCGCGGCTTCCTGTTGGTCGATTTTGCCCTCTGTCAACAGATCCAGCATCTGGGCTCGCTTCACTTCTTTTTGACTCATGAGTTTGTCCATCTTCAAAATATCCGCCACTGTTTCTAACAGCGTGAGTTTAACTACCAGCGGACATTTCTATTTGGGAGAAACCGGACATTACTACTTTGCGCTAACAATCCGTTGAACTTGACTTGACAGGTGTGTAGTAAAGTCATAAACTGGCTACAGTTTAGACTTATTCTAAACCTTTTTAATTGTGTCATCCCAATAATCTATTTATATTTTATTAAGCTAAATTTTATTTAGTTAAATTAATCAAGTGGTAAAGGAGAAAATTATGTCTATTATTAATAAACCAGTACCTGAATTCAAAACCCAAGCTTATCTCAATGGTAAATTTGTTGAGGTGAGTAGTGAGTCCATTAAAGGAAAATGGAATGTATTTATATTCATGCCTGCAGCCTTTACTTTTAACTGCCCCACAGAAGTAGAAGATGCCGCGGATAGCTACGCTGAGTTCCAGAAACTAGGTGCGGAAGTATATATTATTACCACTGATACTCATTTCTCTCACAAAGTATGGCATGAGACTAGTCCTGCTGTTGGCAAAGCAAAATTTCCATTGGTGGGCGACCCAACTCATACTTTGACCCGTGGCTTCGATGTTCATATTGACGAAGAGGGTTTGGCCTTACGTGGTACGTTCATTATCAATCCTGAAGGCATGGTTAAAACTGCAGAAGTTCACAGCAACGAGATCGCTCGTGACGTGTCAGAGACCTTAAGAAAACTTAAAGCAGCTCAATATACGGCAGCTCACCCTGGCGAAGTATGTCCTGCAAAATGGAAAGAAGGTGCTAAAACCATTACCCCAAGTCTTGATTTAGTCGGCAAAATCTAAGGAGTTACAACATGGCATTAGAGTCCAGTATTAAAGAACAATTACAACAATATCTCCAATTGTTGGAAGGTGAAGTTGTCATTAAGGTTAGTGCTGGCACTGATGCCACCTCCCTTGAGATGATGGAGCTATTGCATGAGGTCTCAAGCATGGCTCCACTCATTAAGGTGGAGCAGGCAACACTAATTAGAACACCCAGTTTTCAGGTGGGGGAACGTATTACCTTCGCCGGCATCCCTTTAGGACACGAATTTACAAGCTTTGTTTTAGCGCTATTACAAGTAAGCGGTAGAAGGCCAAAAATAGATAACAAAGTGGTGGATCAAATTAAAGAAGTGAGAGGACACTTTGAGTTTGTTACCTACATCAGTTTGTCATGCCACAATTGTCCTGATGTGGTTCAAGCATTAAACACAATGAGTGTGCTAAATCCTCACATTACCCATACCATGGTTGATGGTGCAGTATTTAAAGATGAAGTGGAAAGTCAAAATATTATGGCAGTTCCAGCCGTAATGCTTAACGGCGAAATGTTTGCCAGTGGTCGTCAGAGCGTGGAAGAGATACTCGCCAAAATGGGCAGCCAAGCGGATGTGAGTGACATTGATGGTAAAGAGTTTGATGTCCTGGTGATCGGTGGTGGACCAGCTGGTGCTAGCGCCGCCATTTATGCCACACGTAAGGGAATTAAAACGGGGTTAGTGGCTGAGCGCTTTGGTGGCCAGGTGATGGATACCTTAGGTATTGAAAATTTGATTGGTACGTCTTACACCGAAGGCCCAAAATTGGTGGCTAACCTTGAAGAGCATGTAAAACATTATCCAGTTGACGTTATGAATTTACAGCGCGCTAAAGCAATCCGTCGCAATGGCATGATAGAGGTGGATCTTGAAAGCGGCGCTACATTAAAGAGTAAAACAGTGATTGTTGCCACTGGAGCGCGCTGGAGAAATCTCGGTATTCCAGGTGAGGCTGAATTTAAGAATAAAGGAGTTGCCTATTGTCCCCATTGCGATGGGCCTTTATTTAAAGGCAAGCACGTGGCGGTAGTAGGAGGCGGTAATAGTGGCGTTGAAGCAGCCATAGATCTTGCTGGTATTGTAGGTCACGTGACCCTGCTTGAATTTATGCCAGAACTCAAAGCCGACGATGTATTGCAAAAACGTCTTTACAGTCTACCTAACGTAACAGTATTAAAGAATGTGCAGACTAAGGAGATCACTGGTGACGCCCGTGTCAACAGCATGATTTATATTGAACGTGATACTGGTCAAGAAAAAAAGATTGATTTAGAAGGAGTATTTATTCAGATCGGACTCATTCCGAATACAGATTGGCTCGGTAATGACATTGAACGCACTAAATTTGGTGAGGTTGTGGTGGATGGGCATCATCAAAGCTCAATGCCTGGCGTGTTTGCTGCAGGAGATTGCACCAACACTCCCTATAAACAAATTGTGATTAGTATGGGCTCTGGGGCCACCGCAGCTTTGGGTGCTTTTGATTACCTGATACGCCACTAATAATACTTTTCTCTTTCATAAAACGGCCTTAAAGATGAGGCCGTTTTTCGTGTTAATACTTCTTTTGTCCGCTATAACTCATTTTTTTAAATATTAAAATTAGTTACTTTATTGATTTTTAAGATACTACAGGATTGGCTTTAAGAGTAAACAGCAAAAGCTATCCTATTAATAATGATTTAAGACATAATAATTGTTTTATATCCTTTGGTAAGGTGACGATCATGTGCGGTATTGTTGGTGCCATTAGTCAGAAGAACATTGTCCCTATCTTAATTGAGGGCTTAAAACGTTTAGAATACCGGGGCTATGACTCGGCAGGGATTGCAGTTATTCAACACCAACATTTGTCGCGCGTCAGAAGTACGGGTCGCGTTAAACAATTAGAGGAAGAGGTTAATCAACATCAGGTCACAGGATTCATTGGTATTGCGCATACCCGTTGGGCGACCCATGGGGTACCCTCAGAGCGTAATGCCCATCCACACGTCAGTTTAGATGGTGTGGCAGTGGTCCATAACGGTATTATTGAAAACTATGAAGAGTTGCGTCGACAGCTACAAAGTGAGGACTATCTCTTTACTTCAGAAACTGATACAGAGGTTATCGCTCATTTAGTACATTCTTTTTACCGACAGCACCATGATCTTAAATTAGCTGTGAGAGAGTCTCTAGCAAGACTGGAGGGCGCTTATGCCATTGCTGTGATGGTGGAAGACAAACCTCATCAATTGATGGCAGCGCGACTGGGCAGCCCTTTACTGATTGGTTTAGGGGAAGAGGGTTACTATTTGGCTTCTGATGCCTCGGCACTGATTAGTGTCACACAGAAAATGCTCTATCTGGAAGAGGGGGATGTGGTGGAGCTCACTCATACGGGTTACTCCATTTGTGATGCCATGGGGGAGAGTGTAGAGCGCCCCTTCCATATTAGTGAACTCTCTGCTGACAATGTGGAGTTAGGTCCTTACCAGCATTACATGCAAAAAGAGATCGCAGAGCAACCCAGGGCTATTACTGATACGGTTGAGAAGGTTTTGGGTTTGGGTTTTAGTTCTCAACTTTTTGGCGCAACAGCGCAGGAGGTTTTGCCACACATCAAGGGAGTCATGATTCTGGCCTGCGGTACCAGTTATCATGCGGGTTTAGTGGCACGCTATTGGGTGGAGCATATTACACAGCTACCTTGTGTCGTAGAAGTGGCGAGTGAGTACCGCTATCGGACATCGGTCCCGCAAACAGATTATTTAGTTGTTACTATTTCTCAATCTGGTGAGACGGCAGATACGCAAGCGGCCTTGAAGCATGCGAAAGCCCTAGGTCACCATCACACTTTGACGATTTGTAATGTCCCCGAGAGCGCTTTGATTCGACAATCGGAACTCTCTTTTCTCACTCGCGCCGGCATAGAGATTGGTGTGGCCTCCACCAAGGCATTCACTACCCAATTAGTGGCATTGTTCTCTTTGGCTGTGGTAATTGCAAAAGAACAGGAGCGCTTGACTAAGGAGCATGAAGGCGAGTATTTGGACGCCTTAAGACGATTACCCAACAAAATTCAACATGTACTCAATTTGGAGCCACAGCTTAAGTTGTGGGCTGATCGTATCGCGCAAAAAGAACATGTGCTATTTTTAGGCCGAGGAATTCACTATCCAATTGCCCTAGAGGGTTCATTGAAATTAAAGGAAATTTCCTATATTCATGCAGAGGCTTATCCGGCAGGAGAGCTCAAACATGGTCCCCTCGCCTTGGTGGATGAACGCATGCCTGTGATTGCTGTGGCGCCCAATGATAATTTACTGGAAAAATTAAAATCAAACCTACAGGAAGTGAAAGCCCGTGGTGGGGTGCTATACGTGATTGCTGATAATGACTCTCATTTTAAAGCAGAGGAGGGTATTCATGTAATTCGTATGCCTGATCATGAAGGGATCTTGAGCCCCATTATGCATGTGGTTCCGCTTCAATTGTTGGCTTATCATGTGGCCTGTCAACGTGGCACAGATGTAGATAAACCCCGTAATTTAGCGAAAAGCGTAACGGTAGAGTAATCTCGTTAGGCGGTAGTCTGGACGCATTCTTGCTGGAGATTGATGGTGGGTCGAGCGAGATTCGAACTCGCGAGCATGGGATTAACAGAAAAAACTCTCAAAAAAACCGCTTTAAATTCAGTGATTGTTAACTTAAAAAGTGAGTGCGCTATGGGGCGTGCTAAATCATTCCAAGGTTTGTAAGATCGTTCCTAGTAATAAAACAACGTAAAAAATGATTACAAGTACAATATTCTTTCTATCATGTAATCATGCCGAATGAAAATAGAATAAAGTCAAAGCCAGTGTTTAAAAGAGAGTTTTATAGGTACAGCAGTTTAGACTATCAAGTCGTTAAATCAATTGGTACGAGTGGTCAGATTTCGCTTGGCAAAGAACATGCTGGTAAAAAAGTGCTTATTGAAAACCTGGAACCAGGTGTTAGGGTTATTTGCACAGTCACTATTATTCCGGATAATGAACGTTGGTTGCATGAGCCTGCTGCTGCGAAGAAGGGCATTGGAAAGGCTTTGGCATGGGCTTTTAAAAACCCAGCAAAAGAATCCAATTTTGCAGATTTAAAGATAAAAAAGGCTCAAAGTGTGAAGCGCAAAGAACATTCAGCTTGATTTAAATAACTCGGTATTCTTGGAGAGCTGATTTCTCTTGAGACGACTGAAGCTGATAGAGTTCGTTTGGTATTTGAAAAAATACACAAGTTATCTTGGCCTGAATTCTATAAGGGCACAGGCTTTAAATGGGAGAAGCTGGACAGCCTTCCAACGCCCGATGGTATTGATTCGCTTTATACCTGTCGTGTAACTGATTCAATTAGGAGGTTACCTATAGGGAAGGCAACTATTTGAAGAGCGTCAATCTGATCTGATTGTTCTACAGTTAGGAGTATGGTGGAATATGGCAGAATATACGTAAGTAGCGCTGGGCGATTTACCACTCAAGGTGAAATTAATGTTGGAGTAAGTTTCGTAGGCTAAGGGAGAGAATAAAAAATCTGAGTGTCAGGGGGAAATCCTTTAATTAATGTGAGTTATACGTGACTTTATAAATGGGGGAGGGGTATGTGGCGTTTGTGGGCTAAGGCATTAGGAGAGAAGGCAGTTGGCGATAATAAAGAGGCGGATAAAGTTGCCTTAATTAGAAGTGGTATTGTGATGGTGTACGTACTCACTAATATCCTTATTGTGGCTAGTATTATTCACCACTGGTAATTATCTGATCAAGGGATTGATGAGTGTTATTTAGCAGTGGTTATGCTCTTCTTCAGCCTTGGAAGATTGGCAGTTGTTACAAGCAGAGGAGCCATGACAAGCACTTTTATTTGTCCACTGACGAATTAAGTAAACTGCCGCAATAGCCACAATAACCATAGTAATCATTGAATCCCACATATTAACCTCCCAGCATCAGCGTTAGCCGATAAGTAATGAAAGAAGCAATGTATCCCAGAGCAAATAAGTAAGTTAGCATAATCGACGGGATACGCCATGAATTGGTTTCCCGTTTTACAGCGCCTAACGTTGCCACGCATTGTGGCGCAAAAATATACCATACTAATAACGATAAAGCAGTGGCTAAGCTCCAGGACTGATGCAGTACCGGCGCTAACGCAGAGGTACTCACTTCTCCACCACTACTTGCTAAGGCATAAACAGTGCCCAATGCTCCGACTGCCACTTCTCGGGCAGCGAGTCCTGGCACAAGAGCTAAACAAATTTGCCAGTTAAAGCCAATGGGAGCGAAAATGTGTTGCAAAAATTCACCCAGTTTACCCGCGAGGCTATAGCTGATGGCCGGGTTGCTGGCGTTAGCAGGGGCTCCCGGGAAAGAGCTTAAAAACCATAGGATAATCATCATGGGTAGAATGATTTTACCTACCCGTGAAGTGAAGATTTCCGCACGCTCCAGTAAGCCCATGGCTAAATTACGTAAATGGGGCAGGCGGTAAGCGGGCAGTTCCATCATTAAGGGTTGATAGTGACGGCGACCAATGGTTTTTTTAAGAACAAGAGCCACCAACATGGCCGATACAATGCCACCCATGTAGAGAGAAAATAGGACCAACCCTTGCAGATTAAAGAGTCCCATGACGGTTTTATGGGGAATAAAGGCGGCGATGAGTAGTCCGTAAACCGGCAGTCTTGCCGAGCAAGTCATTAAAGGCGCAATCAAAATAGTGGTAAGACGATCCCGTGGATTTTGAATGGTGCGCGTGGCCATGACCCCGGGAATGGCACAAGCAAAGCTTGATAGAAGAGGAATAAATGAGCGACCCGATAAGCCTACGCTCCCCATGATTCGATCCAGTAAAAAGGCTGCACGGGGTAGGTAACCGGAGTCTTCGAGAGCTAGGATAAAGGCAAACAAAATCAGGATCTGGGGTAGAAATTCGATGACGCTGCCAGCCCCTGAAATCACTCCATCGACGAGTAAAGCCCTCAGTAACCCCTGTGGTAGCCAATGATTAACACTAATACTGATCCAATCAATACCGTGTTGAATGGCCTTCATGGGTAAGTTGGCCCAACTAAAAACCGCCTGGAAGGTGAAGAATAACACGCACATTAAAATCAGCATTCCCCAGACGGGATGCATGATGATGTTGTCTAAGCGCTCAGTAACCCCTTCGTGTCTAATGGATTCATCACAGGTAAGCTCAATGATTTCTCTTACTCTGTGTTGCATTTGTTGTAGCTCGTGAGTGGTGGGGTCCTTCCAAGGTAACAGGGCGTTCTGATGATCGGCAAGGTTACATTGATCAAGAAAATCCACTACATCATGCGCCCCTTGCTTATCTACCGCAATGCATTCCACTACGGGAATAGAGAGTTCATGGGAGAGTTTTTTGACATCGATCTGAAGCCCTTGGCTTCTTGCCACATCCATCATGTTCAACACCAAGACCATGGGTTTTTTAAGACGGGTCAACTCCAACACTAAACGCAAATGCAGGCGTAAATTGGTACTGTCCACCACGCATACTAGTAAATCAGGGGCCACTTCATCTTTAAGTTGCCCCATGACAACGCGGCGGGTAATGGATTCATCCAGTGAGGTGGGTGTAAGACTGTAGGTTCCGGGTAAATCAATTATGTGAATTCTTTGACCTGAAGGGCAATTTAAATCCCCCTCTTTTTTTTCCACGGTCACCCCAGCGTAATTAGCGACTTTTTGTCGACTACCTGTGAGTTGGTTAAAGAGAGCTGTTTTTCCACAGTTAGGGGCTCCAACGAGAGCGGCAATATAGGCGTTTTTCATGATTGAGGTAAGCCTACTTTAATGGTCTGCGCTTCTTTGGCGCGCAAAGCAAAAGTGGAAGTGCCAATACGAAAGGCGATAGGATCACCATAGGGAAAGCCTTTGCGGATCACTTTTACCGATTCGCCGGGAATAAAGCCTAGTTCAAGCAAGCGTCGAATACAGTCCTCCCCCAAGCGTGGATCCGTGGTGGCATCAAGGCTAACTTCGCTAATGACAGCGCTTTCTCCGGTTTTCAGCTCACTGGCTCGATAAATAGTATTCATACCTCTATCTTAAACGAGAATACTTCTTATTTGCAATAAGGTATTATGTTAATATTTGCACTAAATTATACGGGGATAAACAGGAGAGGTTATGAGCGAAAGGATAACGATAACACGCCCAGATGATTGGCATTTACATGTGCGTGACGGAGACTTTTTAAAGGCTGTATTGCCTGATACGGTAAAACGTTTCGCCCGAGCTATTATTATGCCAAATCTCAAGCCGCCTGTTATCAGCGTAGCTCAGGCAAAAGCCTATTATGACAGAATTATGGCCTCTCTTCCTGCAGGAGCAAGCTTCACTCCCCTCATGACCCTCTATTTAACGGAAAACAGTCGCGTGGAGGAAATGGAGTTAGCAAAACAGTCGGGTTTTGTGCAGGCAGTAAAATATTATCCAGCTGGAGCAACGACCAATTCAGACTCTGGCGTGCGCCAGTGGGGGAGCGTTGAGGCGGTACTAGAGGCCATGGAGCAATTAGGGCTGCCCTTATTGGTTCATGGTGAAGTCACCGACCCCCATGTGGATGTCTTTGATAGAGAAAGGGTGTTTATTGAAGAAGAGCTGATTCCCTTAGTCTTGAAATACCCCAAATTAAAGGTAGTCTTAGAACATATTACCACTGCCTCAGCGGTTAAGTTTGTTTTAACCGCAGGCAGCAATGTAGCCGCCACCGTCACGGCGCATCATCTGTTATTAAATCGTAACGCCTTGTTTCAGGGTGGGATTCGTCCTCATCATTATTGTTTACCCGTGTTAAAACGTGAAACACACCGTCAAGCCCTTCTTGAGGCTGTGATTTCTGGGAACCCAAAGTTTTTTTTAGGCACAGATAGTGCCCCCCATGCACAAAACGTGAAAGAAAACGCCTGTGGCTGTGCTGGCATTTATACGGCTCATGCAGCAATTGAATTATATGCTGAGGCTTTCGAGAGTGTTGGAGCCCTCGATAAGCTCGAAGGTTTTGCTTCTTTTTACGGTGCTGATTTTTATGGTTTGGCTCGTAATAAAGATCAAATAACTATTGAAAAACAGCAGGTTAAGGTTCCGTTGACGCTACCCTATGGATCTCAATCTTTGGTTCCCATGCGCTCAGGAGAATATCTTATTTGGAGTCTAGTGGCTTAATCTTGCTAGAATAGTAAGTGAAGCTGGCTAGACAGTCGCTGCGTGTCCACACACGGAGAGGAAAGTCCGGGCTCCATAGAGCAGAATGCCGGTTAACGACCGGAGGCCGTGAGGCCATGGAAAGTGATACAGAGACTTAGACCGCCGATGTATTGTTTAGGCAATGCAGGTAAGGGTGAAAAGGTGCGGTAAGAGCGCACCGCGAAACTGGCAACAGTTTTGGCATGTTAAACCCCATTCGGAGCAAGACCAAATAGAGGAACGTTAACGTGGCTCGCGTTGTTCCTGGGTAGGTTGCTGGAACGACTGGGTAACCAGTCGTCTAGAGGAATGACTGTCCACGACAGAACCCGGCTTACCGGCCAGCTTCACCTCATCTTTTCTTAGCATTGTTAGAACCCCTCCAATATCCCATATTCTTCAAAAAAAACAGTGATTTGCTGGCTCTTAACTCTTGACCTCATGGTACTTATATCCTATAGTGGAAAAAAGTGGGAATTTATGGGAAATTCGATCTTTTTGGGCTAAAAAAAGGGGAGAAAGTGTTTCAAGGGCCATCATTAATCAGTTTGGATGCCAAAGGACGATTGGCAGTACCAACTCGTTATAGAGATGCTTTGCGTGTGCAAAGTGATGGTCACCTCGTGATTACTGCCCACCCCCACCGTTGTCTTCTTCTTTACCCCCGTTCTGCGTGGGAGCCTATTCGCGACGCAATCATGAAGCGCTCTGGCTTTGACCGTAATTCAACTCTTTTGCAGGGTTTGTTAGTGGGACATGCTGATGATGTGGAAATGGACGGTGCGGGTAGAGTCCTCATTGCCCCAGCCTTAAGGCGTTTTGCAGAGATTGACCGAGAAGTGATGATGTTCGGTCAAGGTAGTCACTTTAAGTTATGGAATCCACCGGCCTGGGAGGAGCAATTCAAAGAAATTGAGCGCTTGGGTGCTGACCTTATTCCGGCTGGTATGGAAGACTTTTCATTGTAATGAAGACCAATACAACTATTACTCATCCATCTCGTCATGTTAGTGTCCTGTTGTCTGAGGCCATTGAAGCGCTTCACATTGTGCCAGATGGTATTTATGTGGATGGCACTTTTGGACGAGGCGGACACAGTGAGGCAATCTTAAAACAGTTAAGTCCTCATGGCAGGTTAATTGCTTTTGATCGCGATCCGGCAGCAAGTGTCATAGCTCGGCAGTGGCAAGATCAGCGTTTGCAGTTTGTCCATGGGTGCTTTTCTGAGATGAATGAGCGGCTGCTTGGCTTGGGAGTGCAACAAGTGGACGGTATTTTACTCGACTTGGGTGTCTCCTCTCCGCAGTTAGATGAGCCTGAGCGTGGCTTTAGTTTTCGGTTTAATGGTCCTCTTGATATGAGGATGAACCCTGAGGCTGGCATGTCTGCCAAGGAATGGCTAAGTCAGGTGGGGGTACTAGATCTCACCCGGGTTATACGAGACTATGGTGAGGAGCGTTTTGCCAAACAAATTGCTCTAGCGATTGTGAACCAGAGAAATATAACCCCCATTGAAACCACACAACAATTATCTGATTTGATTGCCAGTATTGTAAAAAAACGTGAGCCAGGTCTTAATCCTGCTACGCGTACCTTTCAAGCTATCCGCATTTTTATCAATAAAGAATTAGAGGAGATTGAAAAGGTACTGCCGCAAACACTGTCTTTATTAAAGGAAAGTGGTCGGGTGGTAGTGATTAGTTTTCATTCTTTAGAAGACCGATTAGTAAAACAGTTTTTTAAACGTCACTCCTCTCCCCCTGAAATTCCTAGGGGGATCGCTATTGCTGAAGCACAAAGACCGCAGCCTAAATTACGCTTGATTGGTAAAGCCATTAAAGCATCTAGTGAAGAACAGCAAGCCAACCCAAGAAGCCGAAGTGCGATGATGCGGGTGGCTGAGAGGTGCGCGGCATGAATAGAATTAACTTTATACTCTTTATGGTGGTAGTGTTGATGGCTCTAGCTGTAGTCAATGCTCAACATCGTTCACGAGTGTTATTTATTGATTTACAAAAAGAGCGAGATTATGCTCTACAGCTCCACAATGAGTGGAATGAGTTACAAATTCAACAAGGATCACTGACTTCAAGTAAGCGTATTGAGGAAGGAGCGATACAAGAGTTACAAATGCATTCTCCTCTTCCTGGGAAAATAAAGCTGATCGTCTCATCAGCCTCCTCTGATCAAGGTGTTCCATGAGGTTCGACTCTAAACCCCAATCACGATTTAATTTTAAGCTTGAGGGATGGCGTTCGAGATTTTTACTTTTATTTTTAATGGGTTGGTTTGTGGTGCTAGTAGGTAGAGATATCTACTTACAAGGTTTTCATGCAAATTTTCTTAAACAAAAAGGGCAAGAGCGTTACAGCCGTGTTATTGATATTCCAGCTAACCGAGGAATTATTCGTGACCGCAATGGCGTCCCTTTGGCCATTAGCGTTCCCTCAGAGTCGATTTTAGCTAGCCGAGAAAATGTTGATATTGATGATCACCAAGAGAAAAAGCTGGCTGGTTTGTTGGGTATGGATGTGGATGAGCTCAAGCAAAAACTGGATGAAGGGAAACGTAATATCGTTTATCTGAAACGCCAGGTTAATCCAAGCGTAGCACAACAAATCATGCATCTCGATATAACAGGTTTATTTGCGCAGCGAGGCTATCACCGCGCCTATCCAAAAGGTGAAGAGGTGGCCCATGTGATTGGTTTTACCAATTCCGATGATATGGGTCAAGAAGGGATTGAGTTTGCCTATCAACGCTTTTTAGGGGGGCGCGATGGGGCTGAGAGAGTCATTAAAGATCGGGCTGGTCATATTATTGAGGATGAGCAAAATATACGCGTCTCAAGACCGGGTCAAGATATTACGCTGAGTATTGATTATCGTATTCAACATTTGGCTTATCGAGAGCTAACCCGTGCCGTAGAACTACACCATGCCGAGGCAGGCTCTGTGATTGTGGTGGATAGTCTAACAGGAGAAATATTAGCTCTTGCTAACTGCCCAAATTACGACCCCAATGACCGTCACCATCTCTCAGGGGCACAACTGAGAAATCGAGCATTAACGGATTCCTATGAGCCCGGCTCTACCTTAAAACCTTTTACCATAGCAACGGCTCTTGAGTTGGGTAAAGTTACTCCTGATACGGTAATCCCAACAACTGGCGGAGTCATGAGTATAGGTCCCGCCAAAATTCATGATACCCATCGCTCTGACGCGCTAACGGTGGCGCAGGTTATTCAGCATTCTAGTAATGTGGGAGCGGCGCGTATTGCTCTTTCTTTAGATAAAAAAGATATGTGGAATACCTTTACAGATGTGGGTTTTGGGTTGCCACCAAAGCTGGGTTTTCCGGGGGAGACGGGTGGTAAGGTGCGCCCTTATAAAACGTGGCGCCCCATCGAGCAGGCTACTATGGCATACGGTAACGGTATTTCAGTTAGCCTAACCCAATTAGCTCAGGCTTATACGGTTTTTGCTAACCATGGTGTATTAAAACCTTTATCCATTATTAAGGTTAATGGAGAAACGGTCGGTCGGCGGGTATTTTCACAGAAAACCGCTGATGAAGTGAAGAGTATGTTAGAGATGGTGGTTCAACCAGAAGGGACAGCCATTGAAGCGCAGGTAAAGGGTTATCGCGTTGCTGGAAAAACAGGCACAGCCCATAAGGTCAGTGGTCGTCACTATGGGAATCATTATATAGCCTCTTTTGTTGGCTTTGCTCCCGCCTCCAATCCGCGCTATATCATTGGCGTCATGATAGATGACCCAAAGGGCGCAGTCTATTACGGGGGAGAAGTGGCGGCCCCTGTTTTTTCTGTGTTAATGGGTAGTGTATTGCAAATGAATGCTGTTCCTCCTGACGCCCCGGGTTCTGGTGATTTCCATGTGATCACTAAAAATGATGCAGCGGAGGATACGTGATGATAAATAGTGTCAATCATCCACTCCCTCCTGGCCGCGGTAGTTTTAAACATACTGCGGCTCAATTGCATTCAGAACTCAAGATTCGTGAGTTAACCGCTGACAGTCGATCCGTTAAGTCTGGAGACACCTTTGTGGCCTATCAAGGAGATAGGCAGGATGGCAGAGACTATATTGCAGACGCCATAGAGCGAGGGGCTGGATCAATTATTTGGGATTCAAATGACTTTGTTTGGCCTGCACAATGGGCTCATGTGAAGCACCGCCCTGTGGCGCAATTAAAAGAAAATATCAGTGAATTGGCCAGTGTTGTATATGGCTCTCCCTCGCAAAAAATGAGAGTTGTAGGGGTAACTGGAACCAACGGTAAAAGTACTTGTAGCCTGTGGATCGCTCAACTTCTATCACTGCAAGCGGTATCTTGTGGCCTCATGGGTACCTTGGGCAATGGTATTTGGCCTCATCTGACAAGCTCAGTGAATACCACTTTAGATGCTATAGAGTGCCAAAAAAGGTTAAAGCAATTTAGTGAAGCGATGTGTAGAGATTGCGTCATGGAAGTATCTTCTCATGGCTTGGTTCAAGGGCGTGTCAGAGGTATCAATTTTATTGGTGCTGTGTTTACTAATCTTACTCGTGATCATTTGGATTATCACCTCACTATGCAAGCTTATGGAGAAGCCAAGGCCTTGCTGTTTCAAGCATGCGATTTAAAGTGGGCAGTGATTAATATTGATGATGAGTTTGGCCGAGAACTATTTGAACGCTATAAAAATATCATACCGAAAGTGATGGGTTATTCGGTAGTACCCACCGACGATCCGGCAGTTCTCTTTGCAGCAAACATTAAGTTAGATCTCTATCAAACCACCTTTGATGTGGTAGATGGGGGCGTCGCCCGCTCAGTGACTGCGCCGATTTTGGGACGCTTTAATGTGGCGAACTTGTTGGCAGTATTGGCAGCATTAAAATGTTTGGGTTTGAACCTGGATCAGGTCATTGCCTCTTTACCTAAATTGCAATCCCCCAAAGGCCGCTTGGAGAAAGTGCTGTTAAATCATGGGCCAGTGGTGGTGATTGATTATGCTCATACCCCAGACGCTTTAGAGCAAGTGCTACTTACCCTCAAAGAACTGATTCCTGAGCCACGAAAGTTAATTTGTGTGGTGGGTTGTGGTGGAAATCGAGATGCTGGTAAACGCCTGTTAATGGGAGAAGTAGCCGACAAGTTCTCGGATCAGGTCATCATTACTAATGACAATCCGCGTGATGAGGATCCTCTCGCAATTGCAGAGGCGATCCGTAAAGGGGTCGCCGTCAAGGAGGCTAAGATCATTCTTGATCGTCGCCAGGCGATAGAGTTTGCCTTGAATATGGCTACCCACAATGATGTGGTGCTGATTGCCGGGAAGGGGCATGAGACTTATCAGGAAATAAAAGGAATTAAATCATTTTTTAGTGACCATGAGGTAGTCAATCAATGGTCTCGCGGGAGAGGGTAATGAGTGAGCAGAATACGCCCATGATGAGCTTAGGTCAGTTAGCCCATTTCTTAAGGTTACCCCTTGATAGCTCATTGGACTCGCTGGAGGTTAACCGTATTTCTACGGATAGTCGGCGTATTGAAAAAGGGGACGTATTTATCGCCTTAGAAGGTGAACAATTTAACGGCCATGACTACGTTAGCCAAGCTCTTCATAAGGGCGCTGTGTGTGCGCTGGTGAATGAGCACTGGGTGCCGCCAGCGGACTTATCGAGTGCCTGTTTGTTAAAGGTGCAGGATACCTTAATAAGCCTTGGCCAGTTAGCTCATGTTTGGCGTAAAAAAATTAATCCATTTGTGATTGCTTTAACAGGAAGCAATGGTAAAACCACTGTTAAGGAAATGATGGCTTCCATTATGCGCGCTCATGCCCTGCAAATTGGTTACGAGGACAATGCAGTACTCGCCACGGAGGGAAACCTGAATAATGCCATTGGTGTTCCCTTAACGTTATTGGCATTGCGTTCCCATCATCGTTTTGCGGTGGTGGAAATGGGTATGAATCACACAGGAGAAATAGCCTACCTCTCAAAAATAGCTCAACCCGATATTGCCTTGATAAATACAGTACAACGGGCACACATTGGCCTGCTGGGTTCCATTGAAGCTATAGCCCAGGCAAAAAGTGAAATATTTGTAGGGTTGGATAAAGAGGGGGTTGCGGTATATCCAACGGATTTGTCTACCAGCTCAATTCTGGCGCAAGCGGCCAACCCTTACCGACAATTAACCTTTGCCATGGGCGCCGCCGCGGATATTACTGGCGCTATTAAGGGTGAAGATCTCACTGTCTCGGGTTTTGGGGAAACCTTGAGTGTGCGTTTACACATACCAGGCCGACATAACCGCGACAATGCTCTAGCAGTGACTGCGGCCTGTTTTGCGGCTGGGGTGAGAGCCAGTGAAATTATCCATGGTTTGGAGTCCTTCAGTGGTGTTCCAGGACGCCTTCAAGCTCAATTTTCTGCGCTAGGAGCCTTAGTCATAGATGATACTTACAACGCTAATCCTGATTCGGTTTATGCGGCGATTAATGTATTGAGTGAACGAGAGGGAAGGAAGATTCTGGTGTTAGGTGATTTGGGTGAATTAGGTCAATTTGCGCAAGAATTACATCAGGAAATTGGCCTGCGAGCAAAAGAATCCGGTATTGATAACTTGTACGTTGTAGGTCAACTGACCCATTACAGTGTTGCAAGTTTTGGGGTCAATGCACATCACTATGAGTCGGTGGAGGAAATTATTGCCGTACTCAAGCCGCAACTCAATAGCGAGACAACGGTATTAGTGAAAGGATCCCGTTTTATGCAGATGGAGCGAGTAGTTAAAGGGTTAATGCAATGATCAAAAAGAGATTACAGATATGTTGCTAGTACTGGCACATTGGTTAGGGACAACCATGGGGATTCATGGCTTTCATGTCTTTGAATACATCACCTTAAGAGCTGTGCTGGCCATGCTCACGGCGCTTACTTTGTCCTTTATGGTCGGGCCAGCTATGATTCGCCAGCTTACGGCCTATAAAATAGGTCAATCGGTAAGAGCCGACGGACCGCAGAGCCATTTGATTAAAAGTGGAACACCCACTATGGGCGGCGCTTTGATTTTAGTGGCGATTACGATTACTTCACTGCTGTGGGCTGATCTCACCAATCGCTATATTTGGCTTTGCCTGACCGTTTTAACTGGTTTTGGTGTGATTGGTTGGGTGGATGATTACCGTAAAGTCGTACATCGCAATCCCAAGGGATTATCAGCGCGGGCTAAGTTCTTTTGGCAGTCGGTCATTGCCCTGTGTGTGGCGATTTATTTAGCTAACATGGCAGTGAGTCCCGCTGAAACAGAACTGATTGTGCCGTTTTTTAAAACCATCCGATTACCTCTTGGCAATATCGGTTTCATTATTTTGACCTACTTGGTCATCGTAGGTAGCAGCAATGCCGTGAATTTAACCGATGGGTTAGATGGTCTTGCTATCATGCCTACCGCCATGATTTCCGCCGCTTTATCAATTTTTGCCTATGTGGCCGGTAATAAAATTTTTGCTGCTTATCTCGCTTTTCCAAGTATTCCCGGAGCGGGAGAGTTGGTGGTGTTTTGTGCAGCCATGACCGGAGCAGGCTTGGCCTTTCTCTGGTTTAACGCATACCCCGCAGAGGTCTTTATGGGTGATGTCGGGGCGTTATCCCTCGGGGCGGCTTTAGGGTTGGTGGCGGTTATTGTTAGGCAAGAAATTGTTTTATTTGTGATGGGTGGCGTATTTGTATTTGAAACGTTGTCGGTGGTGTTGCAAGTGGCCTCATTTAAATTAACGGGTAATCGTATTTTTCGAATGGCTCCGGTGCATCATCATTTTGAGTTGAAAGGATGGAAGGAAAATCAGGTGGTGGTTCGTTTTTGGATTATTACGATTATTTTAATTTTGGCTGGTTTGTCCACCTTAAAGATTAGGTAATTAAGATATGCAAACAGTATTTAACCCGCAACAAATAATCCTTGTGCTAGGTCTTGGCGAGACCGGTAGCTCGGTATTGCGTTGGTTACAACATTTCCCTGAGTTAACCGTTTTAGCGGCGGATACCAGAGAGCAAACGCCCCAATTAGAACGCTTACAAATGACTTTTAAAGAGGTTGTTTTCTATTGTGGTGAGGCGCATCTGGAAGCGATTAAGAAAGCCGATATCATTATTACTAGCCCAGGCATAGCACAGAGCTATCAGCCACTACGTGACGCCAAGCAACGCGGGGCTTCTGTCATGGGCGATGTGGAGATCTTTGCGCGAGTCATCGCAACCTTACCGCACAAACCTATTGTGATAGGAATTACAGGCTCCAATGGTAAAAGTACCGTAACCACCATGGTGGGAGAGATTTTAAAGCATGCGGGTTATAACACCGCGGTAATTGGTAATATTGGGACTCCAGTATTGGCTGTCATGAGCGAGATAGATGCCCTAGAAGCCTGCGTGATTGAATTATCTAGTTTTCAGTTAGAGAGTACCGATAATTTGTGGCTTGATGCGGCCACAGTATTGAACATCAGTGAAGATCATTTAGATCGATATTCAAGTATGGGCGATTATGCGTCGGCGAAAGAACGGATTTTTAAGCATTGTAAGCATCCGGTGGTAAACCGTGAGGACTCTTATTCCGCAGCCATGGGGCATAAGATTTCTGCGGCGCACTCTTTTGGCTTAAATCCGCCAGCTAATCATTTGCAGTGGGGTGTCACGCAAAATCAAGATGACGCTTGGATCAGTCTTGGTTCAACCCGGTATCTCAAGGTAAATAAGTTACCTCTAGCAGGTTCCCATAACGTTGCCAATGCCATGGCAGCACTCGCCTTAACTACGGCAGTGGGTGTTGATCCTACTCAGGCGTGCGAAGCTTTAATGAAATTTAAAGGATTACCTCATCGTGTTGAATGGGTGGCTACCCACCAGCAGATAACTTTTTACGATGACTCAAAAGGGACTAATGTTGGGGCCACCGTGGCCGCTTTAAAGGGCTTGTCGCAGAAGGTGGTATTAATTGCGGGTGGCGAGGGTAAAGGACAAGATTTTACCCCCTTGGGACCCGCCTTAAAAACCTATGGTCGCGCCTTGGTATTAATTGGCAGAGATGCCCCCTTCATTGAGCAGGCGACTCAGCACTGCGGGATACCTGTGGTCCATGCTAAGGATATGAAAGAGGCGGTGGTTCAATCCGTGGCTTTGGCAAAAGAAGGCGATGCCGTTCTACTGTCGCCCGCCTGCGCTAGTTTTGATATGTTTGATCATTATGAACATCGCGCTCAGGTGTTTATTCAGTCAGTGAAAGAAGTCATTGGAGAAAAGGTATGATGAAAAACATCGCTCCTCCTAAGCTATTGCGTTCTGAATACGATATGGCGTTACTTTGGACCATTCTGTCACTGCTGGCTGTGGGGGTCATCATGGTATATTCCGCCTCAATCGTGAGTGCGGAAGCTGATCGCCACACCGGCTATCATTCCAATTATTTTTTCATAAGGCAGCTAATGTATGTGGCGGCAGCCCTGATGACTGGCTTTATCGCCTTCCAGATTAAAGTTGAAACATGGCAAAGACTAGCTCCTTATCTCTTCTTTGCCGTGGGATTACCTATGCTGATACTGGTTTTGGTACCTGGTCTGGGCAAAGAAGTAAATGGCAGTCGTCGCTGGTTGTCTTTAATTGTTTTTAATTTACAACCCTCTGAGTTCATGAAGTTTTTTGTGGTGCTTTACGCTGCTGACTACACCGTTCGTAAAGCAGCCTTTATGCATAGCCTTACTAAAGGTTTTTTCCCCATGGGACTCATCATGATTTTAGTGGGCTATTTATTGTTAAAAGAACCAGATTTTGGTGCATTGGTGGTGATGACGGCCATTACCGCTTCAATTTTGTTTTTAGGGGGGTTAAATTGGCGTTTGTTTGTCATATTAATGCTCCTGTTGTCCGTGGCTTTTGTGGCCTTGGTGGTGATCTCTCCCTATCGCTTAAATCGTTTAATTTGGTTCTGGAATCCTTGGGCAGATCCTTTTGGTAAGGGGTATCAATTAACCCATGCCCTGATTGCGTTTGGTCATGGGGGATGGTTTGGCGTGGGGCTTGGGGCCAGTGTAGAGAAACAATTATATTTGCCTGAAGCCCATACGGATTTCCTCATGGCAGTGATTGCTGAGGAATTGGGTTTTGTAGGAGTCTTTATCACCTTGGGTTTATTTGTCTTTTTGCTGTGGCGTTCTTTTGCTATAGGACGCCGTGCTGCGGCGCTAGATCGTCATTTTAGTGCTTTGGTAGCGCAGGGAGTTGGCGTATGGATTGCGGTACAAACGATCGTTAATGTGGGAGTGAACATGGGGATGCTTCCCACTAAAGGATTGACTCTCCCCTTGTTGAGTTATGGTGGTTCTGGAATTGTGTCAAATCTCTTAGCCTTGGCGTTATTAATGCGTATTGATTATGAACTTCGTGTGTCTCCACGCGGGAGGTTGTCATGACAGAGCGCATAATATTTATTATGGCAGGTGGAACGGGCGGGCATGTATTCCCTGCTCTGGCTTTTGCCGATCAATTAAAACTGAAACAGTATCGAATTATTTGGCTGGGTTCTGAGCAAGGAATGGAGGCTAAATTAGTTCCACAAAGAAATTATCAATTAGAAAAGGTGGCTGTACAGGGAATGCGTGGCAATGGTTTAATGCGATATTTACGGGCACCATGGATGATGTTGATGGCCTGTAAAGCCGCTTTAGCACTCTATCGACAGTATCAACCTGTGTTGACCGTGGGCTTTGGAGGGTTTGCTTCTTTTCCAGGTGGAGTCGCTGCTAAGTGGTATGGTTGCCCATTAATCATTCATGAGCAAAATGCCGTGGCCGGTTTAACTAATCGCCTGTTGGCTTTGTGGGCTAAACAAGTGTTTACGGGGTTTCCAGGTGCATTTGAGCAACCGTCAAATAATCTATTGGCTCATCTTTTACCCAGACCCAATTCATCAACATGGATTGGTAATCCGGTCAGAACATCAATTGCAAGCCTTACAGATCCCCTTAAGCGCTATCAAGCTCGCCATGGCAAGCTTGTGTTGCTTGTGCTGGGTGGGAGTCAAGGAGCGCGAGCGTTAAATAGAGTTATTCCTGAGGCTATATCTAAACTTCCAGTGGACGAGCGACCCATGGTCATTCATCAAGGAGGAGCTAAACTATTTGAGGAGTTACAACAGTGCTACAGTTTTTATCAAGTACAGGCTCAGCTGGTGTCTTTTATTGATGACATGGCCGAGGTGTATCAACAAGCTGACCTGGTAATTTGTCGATCTGGCGCATTAACAGTAAGTGAAGTGGCTTGTGCTGGGGTAGCCAGTTTATTTGTTCCTTTCCCCTCAGCGGTCGATGATCATCAAACAATCAATGCGCAATTTTTAGAAGGTAAGCAAGCCTCCTACTTGATTCAACAAAAAAATTTAACGGTAGAGGGTTTGGTTAAGTTTTTAAAGCACCTTAATCGACAAGACTTATCTTTAATGGCAAAGCGCGCCTATCAACTCGCTAAAAGACAGGCCACAGATGAGTTGTGCCAGGCTGCTGAGGAAATGATTTATGCGTCATAAGGTACATCATATTCATTTTGTGGGTATTGGTGGCGCTGGGATGAGCGGCATTGCGGAAGTACTATTAAATCTAGGCTATGAGGTGACCGGCTCAGATCTGAATACTAACGCGGCAACCGAGCGACTGGCAGGGCTAGGTGCTCTGATCCGACAAGGTCATCATGCACATCATGTGGAAGGTGCGGATGTGGTGGTAGTCTCCACGGCGGTAGCAAAAAACAATCCTGAAGTGGTGCGTGCACGAGAGCAGAGAATTCCGGTAGTCCCAAGAGCCATGATGCTGGCAGAATTAATGCGTCTAAAGAAAGGCATAGCCGTAGCGGGCACTCACGGTAAAACTACGACCACCAGTTTAATTGCCAGTATCTTAGCCGAGGCGGATCTTGATCCCACTTTTGTAATTGGCGGTAAATTAAACAGTGCGGGCGCCCATGCAGCGCTGGGTAAGGGTGAGTTTATTGTGGCTGAAGCGGATGAATCGGATGCTTCCTTTCTCTTTTTACAACCAGTCATTTCAGTGGTAACCAATATAGACCAAGATCATATGGAAACCTATGATCATGATTTTGAAAAACTAAAAGATGCGTTTATTCAGTTCTTAGATCATTTACCTTTTTACGGTGTGGCCGTATTGTGCCTTGAGGATCCTGTGGTTAAAGAATTATTAACGCGTATTGAAAAGCCAGTGGTGACTTACGGTTTTTCCGATGAGGCAATGATTCAAGCCGTTGACGTGAAAGCCAACCAAGGTCAAATGAGTTTTGGCGTTCTACTTAAACCAAACCGGGTAAGACAAGAGACTCGTCGTCTTTCGGTGGTATTGAATTTACCCGGTCATCACAATGTATTAAATGCCCTGGCAGCTATTGCTGTGGCCCTTGAGGTAGGAGCTTCAACACCATCTATTATTAAGGCGTTAGAAAAATTTACTGGGGTAGGACGGCGTTTTCAACGCTATGGAGTCAGAATACTTCCGCAGCATAAAGGGTTATTTGATTTGGTCGATGATTACGGCCATCATCCGGTGGAAATGAAGGCAACTCTTGAAGCTGCTCGTGGCGCTTATCCACATCGACGCATCGTGTTGGCTTTTCAGCCACATCGCTATAGTAGAACAAGGGATTGTTTTGAAGATTTTGTGGAGGTTCTATCTCAGGCCGATGGCGTGATTTTATGTGATATTTATCCGGCGGGGGAAAGTCCTTTAACGGGTATAGATAGTGATCATTTAGCGCAAGCCCTAGAGCGTAAAAAAATCCATCAAAAACCTCTCCGTCATAGTGATTTGGCGACCCTCGCCCAAGTGTCGTTGGATTATTTGCAGGACCGGGACGTACTGATCACCATGGGCGCTGGAAGTATCGGTTTATTACCTCAGCAGTTAATGAAGTTAACTGAAGAGTTCATGACATCATGACTTACCTGAGCCCAGGATCCTTGAGAAAAAATGAACCCATGAGTGCGCACGTGAGTTGGCGTGCTGGGGGTAGTGCTCAGTTGTTTTATGTACCTTTAAACCGAGAGGATTTATTTGGCTTTGTACGCGAACATAGTCAGTCGGTTTTTCATGTGATGGGCTTAGGCAGTAATTTACTGGTCCGCGATGGAGGATTATCAGAAACTGTGATTCAAATGCATGGCGCATTAAAGGAAATAAAAATAATAACGCAATTAGCCCATGAATTGGTTTTAGAGGTCGAGGCTGGGGTTCCGGCGCCGAAGGTGGCGCGGACGGTGGCTAGACTGGGTTATCAAGGAGCCGAGTTTTTAGCGGGCATTCCAGGCACTATGGGTGGAGCCCTAGCCATGAATGCGGGATGCTATGGACACGAAACATGGGACTGCGTGCAGACGGTTGTCACCATGGATGAAGAGGGATGTTTTCACGAGAGAACGGCTGAGGACTATGACATCAGTTACCGGCATGTGGCATTAAAAAACTCATCAGAGTCACAAATCCCTCATCGATTGCAGCCAACCAATGAGTGGTTTATTGCGAGCAAGTTGAGGTTCATTAATGATCCCTTACGGCAGGGTCAGCGAATTATTAAAGAATTGTTAGCACGACGCGTAGCAAGTCAGCCACTTGGACAACCTAACGCAGGATCCGTATTTCGTAATCCACCAGAGGGTTTTGCAGCGCAATTAATTGAACAATGTGGTTTGAAGGGGTTACGTGAGGGGTCTGCTGAAGTGTCGCAAAAGCATGCAAATTTCATTGTTAATACAGGTAATGCGTGTGCCACCGATATTGAAAACTTAATTTATCGTGTTCAGCAAAAGGTCTGGGAGGAGTGCGGTGTCTCACTTCAGCCAGAGGTCAGAATTATTGGTAATACAAAAGGTTAAGGAGGAGGGTTTACTATGGCTGTTATTACATTACCAGGATGGCTACAGTTAGGACGCAATCACCGTCCCAAAAGAGATGACTTTGAGTTATCTCAACGAAGAAAGCGTCGTCAGTCTTCCATGGGTACCCGGGTTAAACCAGGCACTCAAACACAAAGTGTGGAAAAAATGAATTGGCTGAATGTGGCTACTCTAGTCACTAAATGTGCTATCGCTGGGGTATTGCTGGTGATGCTTTATGCCTTGGTCAGCTGGGGAATCAAACGGCCAATGTTTAATATACAGCGTATCCAGGTTACAGGTGACTTACAACAAGTGGATAAAGAATTAATCAGTAAACATATGCAATCCATGCCTGGCAATTTCTTTACCTTTAATTTACCCTTGGCTGCAAAAGAATTAAATTCAATACCCTGGGTGAGTCATGTACACTTACGTCGTTTATGGCCGAACGGGTTGGAGGTCAACATAGTGGAACATCATCCAATGGTTCGTTGGGACGAGCAGAGAATGTTAGATACAAACGGTCAGTTATTTGAGGCAGATTATACCGGTCATTTACCTCAATACTCGGGTCCTGATGGATCAGAGGTGGAAGTATTAAGAGAGGCTCAGGAATTTAACCGTCAATTAGCCCATATCCATCAACATATTGATCAGTTGGTTCTCTCTGAGCGAAGGGCTTGGACAATTAAGTTAGATAATGGATTAACTCTTTATTTAGGCCGCGTTAATATTCATCAGCGGTTAGGTAAGTTTGTGCAGGTTTTCCCGACCATTTTTGGTAATCAAGTGGAGCCAGGACAGTTGGTTGATTTAAGATATGAAAGTGGCTTTGCTTTGCGCCTAGCCAAAGATGAATCGGGAGTGGGGCAATGATGCAAAAAAATCGCGACCAACGTAGTTTGATCGTTGGGCTTGATATTGGGACCTCTAAAATTGTGGTTATTGTTGCAGAGATCCTACCTGAAGGAGGATTTGATGTTATTGGGATTGGTCAACATCCTTCTAAAGGACTTAAAAAAGGAGTGGTGGTTAATATTGAGGCAACGGTGAACTCAATTCATCGCGCCATAGAAGAAGCTGAGTTGATGGCTAATGTCAAAATTAGTGAAGTGATTACCGGTATCGCTGGCAGTCATATTAAGAGCTTTAATTCTCATGGTATGGTAGCCATTAAAGATAAAGAAGTTGCCGAGGACGATATTGAAAGAGTGCTTGAAACAGCTAGGGCTGTCAGTATCCCAACGGATCAGCAAATACTCCATATTTTAACGCAAGAGTTTATTATTGACGGACAAGAGGATGTTAAAGAGCCTATCGGTATGAGTGGTGTTCGTCTCGAGGTGAAGGTTCATATCGTAACAGGCGCTGTCTCTGCGGCTCAGAATATTATGAAATGTGTAAGGCGCTGTGGTCTTGAGGTACGTGATTTGATTTTGCAGCCCCTCGCCTCCTCAGTGGCTGTGTTAACGGAAGATGAAAAGGATTTGGGGGTATGTTTAGTGGATATTGGTGGTGGGACCACTGATATCGCGGTATTTATTGGTGGAGCAATTCGCCATACGGCCATTATTCCTATAGCCGGTGATCAGATTACCAACGATATTGCTATGGCCTTAAGAACCCCAACCAAGGATGCTGAGGAAATTAAAATTGCCCATGGTTGCGCCCTTCGCCATTTGGCAGATGCAGACCAATTATTGGAAGTTCCTGGGGTGGGTGATCGGGGATCAAGACAAATGTCAAAACATACTTTGGCTGAAGTGGTAGAACCACGGGTGGAAGAGTTGTTTTCTTTAATACAAGCAGAACTCAGACGCAGTGGCTTTGAAGAGCTTTTATCCTCTGGCATTGTGCTAACAGGTGGTGCCAGTTTGATGGTAGGAATGCTGGAGTTGGGTGAGGAGATTTTCCATATGCCAGTTCGTGTGGGGACTCCTAACTATCAAGGAAGTCTTGTTGAGGTGGTAAAAAATCCAAGGTTTGCCACGGCCATGGGGCTTCTTTATTCAGGGGTAGAGCAACATCAAAAAGAGCAAGTGTCTCGCTCTCACATCACCTCTTTTGCACAAATCTACGAACGAATGAAAAATTGGTTTAAGAGTGCGTTTTAATTAGGTAAAATCTACAGAACAATTAGGAGAATAAAACATGCCATCTTTTGAAATTCTAGAAAATCAAGCGCTCGAAGCCGTCATTAAAGTTATCGGAGTGGGGGGGTGCGGTGGTAACGCGGTGGAGCATATGGTGTCACGCGGTGTATCGGGTGTGGAATTTATTGCTATGAACACAGACAGCCAAGCTTTGAAACGTAGTAAAGCCACGCATTTACTGCAGTTGGGGCAGTCAATTACTAAGGGACTAGGAGCTGGAGCTAATCCAGAAGTAGGCCGTCAGGCAGCATTGGCTGATCGCGAACGGATTGCTGAAATGATTCAAGGTGCTGACATGTTGTTTATCACCGCTGGCATGGGCGGTGGAACGGGAACAGGTGCAGCGCCTGTGGTGGCGGAAATTGCGAGAGAGTTGGGTGTTTTGACTGTGGCGGTGGTGACTAAACCCTTTGATTTTGAAGGCAAGCGCATGAAAGCTGCCCTTGATGGGATCACTCAGTTGGCGCAAAACGTCGACTCCCTCATTATCATTCCTAATGCAAAACTCATGGATGTGTTAGGTGAAGACATTACTATGTTAGAGGCCTATGAAGCGGCAAACGACGTACTCAAGGGGGCGGTGGCAGGGATTGCTGAAGTGATTAATTGTCCTGGGCTCGTCAATGTGGATTTTGCGGACGTTAAAACCGTGATGTCAGAGATGGGAGTGGCGATGATGGGCTCAGCCATGGCTGCCGGTATTGATCGCGCCCATATTGCGGCTCAACAGGCTATCGCAAGCCCGCTGTTAGAGGATGTGAATTTGGCGGGAGCAAGAGGGGTGTTGGTGAATATTACCGCCGGTACCAATATGAAATTAAAAGAGGTTCATGATGTCATGAATACTATTCGCTCCTTCACCGCTGACGACGCCACGGTGATCTTTGGTAGTGTTGTGGATGAAACCATCGGTGATTCTCTGCGTGTGACCATTGTGGCCACTGGTCTGGGTGAGCCTGTTAAACGTATGCAAACACCTCCCATCCGCATTGTGATGACCGGGACCGATGGCAACCCAATTGATGAGGAATATGACACTCCTATTCGTCGCGGGCGCAGTTCTACGGTGGATGCTTTAAAAGAAACGGGCATGGATGTGTATGATATTCCAGCATTTTTAAGAAAACAGGCGGACTAATAACTCGGATGGTGGCATGTTGAAGCAACGAACCATTAAGTCTTCGGTACAAACCGTAGGGATAGGACTACATACGGGGGTGAAAGTCAGCCTCACGCTACGTCCTGCCCCCGTGGACACGGGGATTGTATTCGTTCGCTCGGACTTACCTGATGCCCCAACTATTCAAGCCTTAGCGCACCACGTGACTGATACCAGACTGTCTTCTTTAATTGAGCAACATCAAGCTAAGGTGAGCACCGTTGAGCATTTGATGTCGGCACTAGCAGGGTTAGGGGTTGATAATCTGTATATTGATATTACCGGTCCAGAAGTCCCTATTATGGATGGGAGTTCGGGGCCTTTTATCTTTCTGATTCAATCTGTAGGGCTCATGGAGCAGGTCGCCTTAAAGAAATACATATTAATTAAGCAAGTAGTGGAAGTTAAAGAGGGTGATAAGTTGGCTCGTTTTGAGCCCTATCCTGGCTTCAAAGTCACCTATGAGGGACAGTTTAATCATCCTGCATTTAAGGATATGGGCTCGTCTGTGACAGTAGACTTCGCTCAGACTTCTTATGTTCAGGAAGTGGCTAGAGCGAGAACCTTTGGTTTTACTCAAGATGTGGAAAAGCTTCGATCCATGGGCTTGGCCTTGGGTGGGAGCTTAGATAATGCCATTGTTATGGATGAGTTTCGGGTGTTAAATGCGGATGGCCTGCGGTTTGCCGATGAATTTTTGCGCCATAAAATCCTCGATGCTATTGGCGATCTGTATTTAATCGGTCACCCCTTGTTAGGCAGTTTCATTGGTCACAAATCAGGTCATGCGCTCAATAATGTTGCGGCTCGAGCATTACTGGATAACGAGTCTGCCTGGGAGTTTGTGACCTTTGAGAGCAATAGAACTCCCCCTACTGCTTTTATAGAGCCTCTGGTGGATTTAAACACACAGCCTGTTTTCTAAGGTTTTCGTCTGTGATGGGTAAGTAGTTTTTGTAGTGCTTCAGCCACCGGTCCTTTTTTCATTCTCATTACGCTTTGCTCAAACAAGGCGAGGGTGTCACTGCTCAGTGACTCATTGGCCATGGATATTCTTTCAATGTGAGGGGCGCTGGGTACCATCTTAAACTTGATGGAAGTAATATGAGGGAATTGCGCTTGTATTTGTCCCAGTAAGGAGGTCTCAAGCTGCCTTAATTTATTGAACACTGCGTTATGGGTACTACACACTAACAGCACCTGTTGGTCAAGATTGGCAACATAATTCAGATCGCGCCAAGGCTCAGGCAATAAATTCTGCCAATAGAGCTCGATTTCCCTGATCAATTTAGCTTTATTTTGCCATTGTTGCAGGTTATTTTCTTGATTAAGTAAATTGCCTAATGATCTAGAGTTCATCAGGGTATTGTATCTGGTAAAATCATAGTTTTGTTTAACAGGCGTTTAGGCCCATGATCACTCAATTCCTAAAAAAGATTTTCGGCACACGTAACGATCGCTTACTCAAGCAGTATTATAAGGTCGTTACTAAAATTAATGCCATAGAACCCTCTTTGGCTTCTTTATCGGACGAGGCGTTAGCACAAAAAACACCAGAATTCCGTCAGCGTTTAGAACAAGGTGAAACCTTGGATGATCTATTGCCAGAAGCCTTTGCCGTGATGCGTGAGGCAAGTAAGAGAGTATTAGGTATGCGTCATTTTGATGTTCAGCTGATCGGCGGCATGGTGCTTCATGACGGAAAGATTTCAGAAATGCGCACGGGCGAGGGAAAAACCCTAGTTAGTACTCTACCCGCTTACCTTAATGCGCTCTCCGGTAAAGGAGTACATATCGTAACGGTAAACGATTATTTGGCTAGACGTGATGCTGAATGGATGGGGAGAGTGCATCGTTTCTTGGGGGTAAGTGTTGGCGTTAATCTGTCACAAATGACCCATGAAGACAAACAGATGGCCTATGGCTCCGATATTACCTATGGCACGAATAATGAGTTTGGTTTTGATTATCTGCGTGACAATATGGTGGGTAGTCCTGAGGAGAGAGTGCAACGTGGTTTAAATTTTGCCATTATCGATGAGGTGGATTCTATTTTAATTGATGAGGCCAGAACTCCTCTCATTATCTCAGGGCAGGCTGAGGATAGCGCTGACCTTTATATAAAAATTAATCAACTGGTTCCTCATTTAGTCGCCCAAAGCGCTGAGGAATCAGATGGGGATTACTTTGTTGATTTAAAAGCTCATCAAGTGATGCTCTCAGAAGCCGGCCATGAAAAAGCAGAACAATTACTGATTAGTATGGGGCTGCTAAACGAAGGAAGCAGCTTATATGATCCTAGTAATATTATTTTAATGCATCATGTTTATGCGGCCTTACGAGCCCATGTACTCTATCACCGTGATCAACATTATGTGGTTCAAAATGATGAAATCATTATTGTGGATGAGTTTACCGGTCGTATGATGCAAGGTAGACGTTGGTCTGAAGGCATTCATCAAGCGGTGGAAGCCAAAGAAGGCGTGGCCATTCAAAATGAGTCGCAAACTCTGGCTTCAATTACTTTTCAAAATTACTTCAGACTCTACGGTAAGCTCTCAGGCATGACGGGGACCGCTGACACAGAAGCCTTTGAGTTTCAGCATATTTATGGCTTAGAAACAGTCGTGATTCCCACCCATCGTCCTATGGTGAGGCAGGACCGAATGGATCAAATTTTTAGAAGTGCCCGTGAGAAATACCAAGCCATGATTAAGGATATTGAGGACTGTCACCAGCGCGGACAACCTGTCTTAGTGGGTACTACCTCCATTGAAAGCTCCGAATTATTGTCTCATTTTTTAAATGAAAAAAAACTGCCACATCAAGTATTAAATGCTAAGCAACATGCTCGTGAGGCAGATATTGTGGCGCAAGCAGGGCGACCTGGTGTGATCACCATTGCCACCAATATGGCTGGGCGTGGGACAGATATTGTACTAGGGGGCAATGTTGAGAAAGACTTGGCTGCGGTCGCTACAGATGAAACGCTCACGGACGAGCAAAAAAGTCAGCAAATTAAAGCGCTGAAAGAGACGTGGCAGACGGTTCATGACGCGGTGTTGACCGCGGGTGGATTACATATTGTGGGTTCTGAAAGACATGAATCACGACGAATTGATAATCAGTTACGTGGACGGGCAGGTCGTCAAGGAGACAAAGGATCCACTCGCTTTTACCTGTCCCTAGAGGATCCTTTATTGAAGATTTTTGCCGCGGATCGCGTGGCCTCCATTATGGACCGATTGAAAATGCCTGAAGGGGAAGCTATTGAGCATCCATGGGTAACACGCGCCATAGAAAATGCACAGCGAAAAGTTGAGGCACGCAACTTTGATATGCGTAAGCAGTTACTTGAGTACGATGATGTGGCCAATGATCAACGTAAAGTTATTTATTTTCAACGTAATGAAATACTCGAGTCCAAAGATATTGCTGAAACTATTACAGCCATGCGAGTTGCTGTGTTAACTGATGAATTTAGACGTTATGTTCCAGAGAATATGACAGAGGAACAATGGGATTTGGCGGGATTGTCCCAGTCGTTAGAGCACGACTATGCTCTTACCTGCGATCTCTCTGGGTGGCTAAAGGCTGAACCTGATTTAAGTGAAGAGAGTTTATTGCAAAAAATTATTACTTTCTCTCATGAGCGCTACCAAGAAAAGTTTCAGATTGTCGACGCGAGTGCACTTCATGCTTATGAGCGATCAATACTGTTACATACCATTGATAAATATTGGCGTGAACATTTGGCAGCTTTGGATCATTTGCGTCAAGGGATTCACCTTAGAGGGTATGCGCAAAAAAATCCAAAACAAGAATATAAACGAGAGGCTTTTGAGTTGTTTTCAACCATGCTAGATGGGATTAAGCGGGATGTGACCCAAGTGTTGTGTCGCGTTGAAGTGAGCATGCAAAGTGAAGTAGAAAAAGCGGTAGAGCAAGAAACTCAGGCGCTTCAAGTGAGCAATGTGCAATATCATCACGCTGATTACGACGAAGCCTTAGCGGGTAATGATGATGATCTTTCCGTCAACATTGGCGCCGAGGAGGCTTTAACTTATCGCCGGGAAGTCCCTAAGGTGGGACGCAACGATCCTTGCCCCTGTGGGTCGGGTAAGAAATACAAGCAGTGTCATGGGCGTTTGGCTTAGTGCACTTTTATAAGACTGTAAAGGGGAATTGTATATGGCAGTGAATCTTAAGGAACCAGAGCCTTCGAGTCTTTATCCTGTGGATGGGGTTTTATTAGGCTACCATGAGGCGGGAATTAAAAAAGCTAATCGTAAAGATTTACTGCTGATCACTTTTTCTGAGGGGACAGTGGTTGGTGCTGTGTTTACACAGAACCGTTTCTGTGCTGCGCCTGTTACCCTATGTAAAGAGCATCTTCTGTCGACCCAGCCACGGGCGCTTATAATCAATACAGGATGCGCCAATGCTGGAACAGGGGAGGCGGGTTACGAGGATGCTATCACTATTTGTCAAGCAGTGGCTGATCAGTTATCGCTACCGCGTGAGGCAGTGCTGCCCTTTTCTACGGGGGTGATTTTAGAGCGTTTACCTATGGTGCCCTTGTTAAATGGGATCAAACCGGTTACCACGACGTTGGCTGATAACAATTGGTATCATGCAGCGCACGCTATTATGACAACCGATACGGTGGCTAAAGCCTATTCTAAAAAAATAACAGTCGATGAGGTGGTGGTAACGATCACGGGAATTGCCAAAGGGGCAGGCATGATTCATCCTAATATGGCCACCATGTTAGGGTTTATGGCGACCGATGCCAATATTGATCAGTCACTCTTGCAGCAATTAGTCAAAGAGGTTGCGGACCTTTCCTTTAATCGTATCACTGTGGATGGAGACACCTCAACCAATGATTCGTTTGTGGTGGCAGCCACAGGCAAAGCCAAGATGTCGCCCATTACAGATGGCAAGAGTAGAGCTTACGCTATCCTCAAGGAAGGGTTAATTGAAGTGGCCAGTTTCTTAGCGCAAGCCATTGTGCGGGATGGGGAGGGAGCCACTAAATTTATGTCAGTGGTAGTGGAAAATGGGAAAAGCCAAGAAGAGTGTCTAAAGGTGGCTTACGCCATTGCCCATTCTCCCCTTGTTAAGACAGCGTTTTTTGCACAGGATCCTAATTTAGGAAGAATTCTGGCTGCTATTGGTTACGCTGGAATTAATGATTTAGATGTGACGCAGTTAAAGCTTTATTTAGATGATGTGTTGGTCTCTGAGTTTGGAGGGCGAGCAGCAAGCTATCTTGAGGAGCTGGGTAAACATGTCATGAAGAAATCTGAAATCATGATCCGTGTGGTGTTAAACCGAGGTGTGGTGACGCAAACGGTTTGGACCTGTGATTTTTCTTATGATTATGTTCGTATTAACGCCGATTACCGTAGTTAAATGAGTGATCCTAATCAGAATATGGACTCTTTGATTAAGCGATTGGATCGCTTGATTGAACTCGTATCCGCTTCTTTACCGGGGCAGGTCAAGGACATTAATTGGCAGCAGACCAGCGTGGCGCGTTGGCGTATTCAACAGAACGGTCAGGGATTTTTTGAGGCGGTCAGTCGCTTACCGACAATACAGTTAAGAGATCTACAGGAAATCGATGATCAAAAACAACGTTTGTATCACAACACCCAGCAATTTGTGTTGGGAAGAGGGGCCAATAATGTGCTTTTAACTGGAGCACGGGGCACTGGTAAATCCTCCCTTATTAAAGCCGTAGTGAATGAATTTAAACAGCAAGGACTGCGCTTGATTGAGGTGGATAAAGAGCATTTGTTGGACTTACCTGACATTGTGGATGCCTTGGCGCCCCACCCTCAGCGTTTTATTATTTTTTGTGATGATTTGTCTTTTGAAGCCAATGAATCAGGCTATAAAATGTTGAAGACCGTATTGGATGGTTCAGTGAGTGAAACGCCGCAAAATGTATTGATTTACGCCACCAGTAATCGCCGTCATTTAATGCCAGAATTTCTTTCAGATAACCAAGAGGTCAGTCATCTTAAGGGTGAAATTCACCCTGGGGAGACTATCGAAGAAAAAACATCCTTGTCAGATCGTTTTGGTTTGTGGATTTCCTTTTACCCTATGGATCAAGAGGCGTATCTCACGATTGCAACACATTGGGCGACCGCCTTGGGTGCCGAAAAAGTCAATACGGAAGAGTTTAGAATGGAAGCTCTGGCTTGGGCCTTAATGAGAGGATCCAGAAGTGGACGCAGCGCTTGGCAATTTGCCAGAGACTGGTCTGGACGTTTGAGCTGAGGGGGGAATGCCATGAGTGGGCCTATTGAGGTGGTGGTGGGTATAGTGGTCGATACCAAGGGTCGTTATCTGATGGCGCAACGACCGGCGGGGAAAGTCTATGAGGGATATTGGGAATTTCCTGGCGGGAAGGTGGAGCCTGGGGAGTCTTGTTTTCAAGCGCTGTATCGTGAACTTGAAGAAGAGCTGGGAATTCAAGTAACGCAATGCTCCCCATGGTTTAGTGACACGTTTGTCTATCCCCACGCCCATGTTCGATTAAGTTTGTTTAGAGTGACTCAATGGCAAGGTCAACCTGAGCCCTTAGAGAATCAAAAGTTGGCTTGGCAAGGATGGGGGGAAGAGGTAGTGAGCCCTATGCTGCCTGCTAATCAAAAAATCTTAAATGCCCTACAGTTACCAGTGGTCTATGGCATCACTGATGGTCAACAGATGACAGAGCCGGAGTTTTTAGAATCCTTAGAACGTGCCTGCTTTAGAGGTTTAAGATTAATTCAGTTAAGAGAGAAAGATTTACCGCCTGAGTTATTATACAAGCTGGCTGAAAAAGTGATGGTTATCGCCAAGCACTACTCAGCCCAAGTACTTATTAATTCTTCCATGGAAATTGCTCAAGCGGTGAAGGCCCATGGTGTCCATTTAACTGCTCAACAATTAATCAGCTTAACGGCACGCCCAGATTTTCCGATAGTGGCTTGTTCCTGCCATAATCAAATAGAGCTTCATTATGCACAGCGCTTGGGCTGTGACTTTGCTGTGCTGGGACCTGTTCAAACCACCCAGACTCATCCCGAGCAGTTGCCCTTGGGCTGGGAGCAGTTTACAAACCTAATTCAAAATTGTAGTTTTCCAGTCTATGCACTGGGTGGAATGCAGAGCTCTATGCTTACCCATGTCTTCTCCTGCCATGGCCAAGGAATCGCTTCTATGAGCCATATTTGGCGGGATAACACGCCTATTGCCAATCGTTTTCGGTCAGATCTGTGTTGACCGTCTTGGGTACTTATTGAGTGATGATAGGGTTTTTCAGAAAACGACTAAATCCCTCAGAATTGCTGGTGTTGCCCAAGTTTCTCTATGCTAATACAGCACCGTAGGCCACCCCTTACCCTCGACTAAGGAGCCTGCTACTTTTTTCCTTAACTTTGGTGGTCCCGAGTGATGTCCGTAGGTAATGACTCGGGGGCCTCATAAGGGAGGGAAGCGACATAGATCGCGCCCATTCTCAGGACGTTTAACTCAGTTCTTAAAGATTAGTCACGGCTATGGAATCAATCAAGAGGCTGTGGCCAACGATAAAAGTAAGGTTCACTGTTATTGGGTCGGGTTCGAAAACGTTTATGTCCCCAAAAATATTGCTCTGGAAATCGCCTAATTTGCTCTTCAATGAAACGGTTCATGCGTGCCACGTCCTCCTCTATGGAGTCGGTGGGATAATTTTCCCAGGGCTCAAAAAACTCAACTTGATAGCCCGTATGCCCTGGCAAAGCGTAGCAAATAGTTGGGATCACCACAGCATTTGTGAGTTGAGCTAAGCGCGGTAGGGTGGTGACGGTGGCTGCTGGAAGATTAAAAAACGGCACAAAAATAGAATCGTTATTCTCTCCAAAATCCATATCAGGAAGAATATATAAGCGTCTGCCGTCCTTAAGTCCACGAATAAGTGGTCTTAATCCTTGCTTGCGTTGTACAAAAATAACATCATCCAAACGATCACGGGCCGCGCAGATCAAACGGTCAATGTCAGGGTTTTTATGGGGGGCAAACATAGCGATACCACGAAAAACCCTACTCATTCGTGCCCCTTGTATTTCTAGACCAACAAAGTGGGGAGTTAAAAATATAATGGGTCGTGTTTGGTTTTCGGTAAAGTGTATATTTTTAAAAGTGACTAGTTTTTCTATTCTGGTTTTGGGGGCCCACCAAATAACCCCTAATTCAAGTAAGCTTGTACATAACGCGCTCAATTGTTTTTTAACTAACTGACGTTGTTCAATGGTAGAGAGTTCAGGGAAACAGGCGTGAATATTAATGCGGCTGGTACGACTCATTTTAGTATAAAAAGCCAAGTGACCTATCGCTCGACCAAGATAGGCGAGGATAGGTAGAGGCAAAAAATGCACGAGCCACAGTAAAGCAATACCCATCCAAGTGGGGAGTCGTAATAATATTTTCATAAGTCAGAGATTACGACATAGGGAAGAGATTGTGCGGTGACCGAAATATTGTTTCGTGCGATCATCAAGGGTACCTTTTGTCGCATAGCATCAACCTGTACCACAGCTAAAAATAAGTCACCGTGAGCTTGATGGCAACAGTTAATGACATGGCCTAGCGTGCTATTTTGATCCGAAACGCTGACCAGTATATCGCTCTCTTCTATCGTGGCAGCAGAGCAGCTAAAAAGAAAAGTACGGCGTTTTACCTGGCCTAAATAGTGGGTACGCGCCACAATTTCTTGGCCTGTATAGCAGCCTTTTTTAAAACTAACAGCTTGTATCAGATCCATATTGACCATCTGCGGGATCCATTGATCTTGCTCTGATAAGGTGATTTCAGGAAAGCCCTCGATAATTTGCGTTTGTTGCCACAGATCATGGTGCTCCTCGCTATGATTCAAGGCTAAGACTTTACTGAGCAGCGATGTCTCACCAATTATGATGACTCTATCTGAATGGTAGCGAATAATGTGTAAGCCTTGCTCGGTGGTGAGGGCGTCTGTTTTAAGGGGGCAGGGTAGAGAGAGACTTTCCAAGGCAGCCTCAATATGCGCTGAAAAGAGTCCAATTTGTAAATATTGATGAGAGAAGTCTTCAATGACCACCTTGTCGCGCAGGATAAACATAGTGAGACGTTTAATTAACGCTTGGCTCAGTTCTGCCTTGGGTTGCCACCAAAACCCTTGACTATCTCGCCAGACTAGTCCGCTTGCCAGAAGGCGTCCCTTAGGGGTGCAGTAGCCAGTCAAAGAGACGCTTCCCTCTTTAACGAGGGACATATCTTGGGTCAATTGACCTTGTAGAAATTTTTCAGCATCGGAGCCACTAAAGCGTATTAACCCATAGTGGTTAAGAGATTGATGAATCAGCATAAGTGAACTGTAATAAATAAGGAACAATACCTTATTTTAAACCAGAGTGATCCGTTAAGGGGGGAATGAATCGCTTTTCAAATACTGTGGGAAGATGGGATCCGTTATAATAATCTTATTTAAACCGTGGAAAATTAATTGATATGAATGCAGTCCACTATATGCAAGGCTCCCAAGCTCTATCACCCTTTCGCTTACAACGTTTACGTCAAAAGTTAGTACAGATAGGTTTGCCGGTGGTGAATCTTACTGCATGGTATGAACATTGTTTTTCTATACACGCCCGCATTGATGAAGACGGGGGCAATCGTCTGCAACAGATTCTCAGTTATGGGGAACCCATGGATACTCTCCAGGATAGGGAAGCGAGTTTAATTGTCGCCCCTCGTGTGGGGACTATTTCACCTTGGTCCAGTAAAGCTACGGATATTGTGCATCATTGTGGTTTAACCCAAGTTGACCGCATAGAGAGGGTGGTAGCTTATCAAGTCAACTTGTCTCAACCCATGACTGAAGACATTTGGCATCAACTTGCTGAATCTTTACACGATCGAATGACTGAGACAGTGATTCGTCACCGTACGGAGTACCAGCGTTTATTCGAACCCCATGAGCCGCAGCCGTTAAATAGAGTCAACCTACTCGCAGAGGGACGGCAAGCTTTGGTGAAAGCTAATCAGGACTATGGTTTAGCTCTAACAGAGGATGAAATTGATTATTTACTGGAAGTCTTTGTTACGGCTAATAGAAATCCTACAGATGCTGAATTATTGATGTTTGCTCAAGCTAACTCAGAGCACTGTCGACATAAGATTTTTAATGCTGACTGGGTAATTGATGGACAACCACAACAGGCGTCGCTCTTTGCCATGGTGCGCGCTACTCACCAACATCATCCCCAAGGAACTATTGTAGCTTATGCAGATAACGCTGCTATTTTGACCGGTAAGCTCGCCCATCGTTTTTTCCCTGATGCTGACGGATCTTATGCCTACCAACCTTTATTAACACACTTTTTAGTTAAGGTGGAAACTCATAATCATCCCACAGCTATTGCTCCTTATCCTGGCGCCGCCACGGGTAGTGGCGGTGAGATTAGAGATGAGGGCGCTACGGGTATTGGGGCTAAGCCTAAAGCAGGATTAAGTGGGTTTAGTGTTTCTCATTTACATATCCCAGGGTTTGTTCAGCCGTGGGAAGCAGGAACTGGGGAACGCCCCTCTCGTATTGTATCGGCGCTAGATATTATGATTCAAGGTCCGATTGGAGCAGCGGCATTTAATAATGAGTTTGGTCGTCCTAATCTTGCCGGCTATTTTAGGACTTATGAACAACAAGTGGCTGGCGAAATGCGTGGCTATCATAAACCCATTATGCTAGCAGGAGGCATTGGTGTTATTGACGATCGGCACACCCATAAAAAACCCTTGCAAGCGGGTTGTTTGTTTATTCAGTTAGGTGGCCCTGGAATGAGAATTGGTCTAGGTGGAGGGGCGGCCTCCTCAATGACGAGTGGTGATAATCAAGAGCAATTAGATTTTGACTCTGTGCAACGATCTAACCCTGAAATACAACGACGCGCTCAGGAGGTCATTGATCGTTGCTGGCAATTGGGTGAAAAAAATCCTATTCTTGCTATTCACGACGTGGGGGCAGGCGGTCTTTCAAATGCTTTTCCAGAACTCGCGTACGACGGAGGAGTGGGGGGGCGTTTTGATATACGTCAAGTCCCCTCTGAGGAGCCTGGTATGTCACCCAGAGAAATCTGGAGTAATGAATCTCAAGAGCGCTATGTCCTAGCCATTCATCCAGACCAACTCACGGTGTTGACGCACATGTGTGAGCGTGAACGTTGTCCCTTTGCTGTGGTGGGGGTGGCGACGCAAGAGCTACGCTTGGTGGTGGAAGACAGCTTGCTTAACGAAACTGTAGTGGATATGTCATTAGAATCATTATTAGGAAAACCTCCTAAAATGTTACGTAATGTGGCTCATCTTCAACCCACACTACCCCCTCTACAGTTTGATCAATCGATCACTGTTAGAGAAGCCTTGTACCGAGTATTACGTTTGCCTGCCGTGGCTGACAAAAGCTTCTTAATAACCATTGGCGATCGCACGGTGGGAGGATTATCTCATCGTGATCCGATGGTGGGACGTTGGCAAGTACCTGTCGCTGATGTGGCGGTGACCTTGGCAGATTTTCATCATTACCATGGCGAAGCTTTTGCTATGGGTGAACGTACTCCCTTAGCAGTCATCAATGCGCCTGCCTCTGGACGGATGGCTGTAGGGGAGACCCTTACTAATTTGGCCGCTGCTCGCATCGCTAAATTAAGTGATATCAAATTATCAGCCAATTGGATGGCGGCCGCCGGTTCTTTGGGTGAAGATGCTTTATTGTATGACACCGTTAAGACAGTCACGCAGGATATTTGTATAGACCTTGATTTAAGTATTCCTGTGGGCAAAGATTCTATGTCCATGAAAACAGTCTGGCAGGACGAAAATGGACAGCATGCGGTCACCTCCCCCTTGTCTTTAATTATTTCGGGCTTCGCTTCTTGTCTTGATGTACGAAACACCTTAACGCCTGAGTTATGCCATGAGGAACCCACGACCTTGTTATTCATTGATCTTGGTCGAGGAAAAAATCGATTAGGAGCCAGTGCCCTGGCTCAAGTTTTTAACCAAGTGGGTAATGAAACACCTGACGTAGATAAAGCGCAAGATTTGAAAGCCTTTTTTGTCATCATCCAGGTCTTAAATCAAGAGGGCAAGATTCTTGCCTACCATGATCGATCAGATGGTGGAATGGTTACAACGCTATGCGAAATGTTGTTTTGTTCAAGATTAGGTGCCACTATTAACCTTAGCGCCATCGTTCAATCAGACCAAGTCATGGCTTGTTTGTTTAATGAAGAGTTAGGGGCCCTTATCCAAGTCAGAGAGACAGATTTGGTGTATGTTCAAGAGTCATTAGATGCTGTGGGGTTGGTTGGAGCTCATTATGTATTAGGACATGTCAACGATAGCGATCGTCTGGTTATTCAACATAATCAACAGGTACTAGTGGATGAGTCGTTGGGGCAGCTTCATCTTGCTTGGTCTGAAACTAGCCATCGAATTCAGATGTTACGTGATAACCCCCAAACAGTAATGCAAGAGTATGAGCGGATTAATCATCGCAGTGATCCGGGATTAACCTGGCATTTAACTTTTGACCCAAATCAAGATATAGCGGCTCCTTACATTAATACAGGTGTTCGCCCAAAGATTGCCATATTACGAGAGCAAGGGGTGAATGGTCATGTGGAGATGGCCGCAGCTTTTGATCTGGCAGGGTTTAAGGCGGTAGATGTTCACATGAGCGATATCTTGCACGGACGTGTTCACTTGTCAGAATTTAAAGGAATGGTCGCCTGTGGCGGATTTTCTTATGGCGACGTGTTGGGTGCGGGGGAAGGATGGGCTAAATCTATTTTGTATAATACTCGAGCTTATGATCAGTTTTCCGCTTTCTTCAATCGGCTAGATGTCTTTGCTTTAGGAGTTTGTAATGGGTGCCAGATGATGAGTAATTTGTCAGCGCTGATTCCAGGCGCTGATCACTGGCCTCGTTTCAAACGTAACCGGTCGGAACAATTTGAAGCCAGAGTGGTTTTGCTGGAGATCACACCAAGTCAATCGGTATTATTAAAAGGTATGGCAGGCAGTCGCATCCCTGTCCCTATTGCTCATGGTGAAGGCTATGCGAAATTTGCTAATGAAGACTCGCTCAATCGAGCACAAGGGTTCATCTCTTTGCGTTATGTGGATGGGTTTGGTAGAGTTGCCACCACTTATCCATTAAACCCTAACGGTTCGCCTACTGGACTGGCTGGAATCACATCCAGAGACGGCCGTTTTACCATCATGATGCCTCATCCTGAGAGAGCCTTTAGAACCGTACAAAACTCTTGGTATCCCGATTCATGGTCTGAGAATGGACCTTGGTTGAGAATGTTTAGAAATGCGCGAGCGTTTGTTAATTAGTAAGGAATAAGTGATCCCAACTACGGGTAACTTGAAGAATATGTTGGTTAGCGATGGCTAAAGGGATGCGTGCTTCAGTGGCTCCCTTTAGTCTTTCTGTGTGTTGCCATTCGCGATACTGAATATAGCATTGTGCCAAGGCCGCCCCTTCCTCAGTATTTAATAAGCCTAGTTGAGCGCAACGCTGCAGGAGTGCAACATTCCCCAAGTTATCTGTTAAACCATGAAATTGATGGGCATGGGCCAATATTAAAAACTGTACGATAAATTCGATATCAATCATCCCTCCCTTGTCGTGTTTAATATCAAATAGCTCCGTAGGATTAGGATGGCCATGGTACATGCGCTCACGCATTGATAGGATTTCTTGCTTGAGGGAGGTCATGTTCCGTTCTTTAGTTAAGACATCAAAGCGAATTTGATTGAAGGATTCTCCCACAGGATTATCCCCGCAACAAAAGCGTGCGCGAGTGAGGGCTTGATGCTCCCATACCCAAGCTGAGTTATCTCTGTTTTGGTGATGGTAGTGGTGAAAAGCATCAAGAGGGCTCACTAACAACCCGGCGCTACCATTGGGTCTTAATTGCATATCAATGTCATAGAGGATTCCTGTCCCTAGGGGAGTTACCATCCATTGTGAAAACTTTCTGACCAGATATGAATAATGAATTTGTGCGTCAGGATCATCGTCGTTATGTAAAAAGACTAGATCCAAATCTGAGGCGTAACCCATTTCTTTACTTCCCCATTTGCCATAAGCAATGATGGCCAGTTTAGGGTGAGGGATGTGTTTCTTAGGATACTGTTGCCAAACCGCTGTTAAAACAACCTCTGCGAGTACATCAGCCATGGCGCTTAAATGATCTGCCACTTCAGTGACGGTCAGTTTCTTATGCAGGTCTTGTAACAAAATCTGGAAGGTCTGTTGTTGTTTTGCCCTTCTTAGAAGATGCATTTGTTCTTCAATATCATCTGGTACCTCATTCATTCTTTCCTGTAAATGGTCTTTAAAGTTATTCCAGTAATCTGTCACATCATGATGGAAAGGGTTACTTTTTAAAAACTCATCTAATAATTGAGGTCGTTGCGTGATGTACTGACTGGCCCATTCGGAGGTATTAAGTAAATCAATTAATCTAGCGATGACATGAGGATATTCCACCAACAAGATCACATAGGAGGCTTTACGACTAATGGCTTCCATGAAACGTAAGAAACGATTCACGATAGTGTCATGTTGTTCTGATGGATAACCTTCAAAGATGAGGGTTATCCCTTTGCCCATGGCTATATCAAACTGTTCCCTGGTTCGTGACGTTTGTGCTCGATAGGAGAAGGTGTTTTTTAAAGAAGACAGTTTTTGTATCAATGCGAAATCAGGTGTTGTTTGATGATATTCATCAACCAATCCCTCTGCCCGTTGCCAGAATTGGTCTCCTATACTTAAAACAGGTTCGGTTTCTTTTGGGAAGATTTTATCAAACAGCAAGCTAACCTGATCACGGTGAGCGTTCAGTTTTTTCAAAAAACTATGGCTATCCATATATCCCATACTCAAGGCGAGTTCTGTGAGATCGTGCTCATTGACAGGTAAGTAATGAATTTGTAAATCTTCTCGATATTGAATTCGATGCTCAAGTTGTCTCAAAAATAAATAGGCTTCTCTGAGTTGTTTTCTATCTTGAGCTGTCATAAATCCACGCTCAACTAATCTATCCAACACCTCAAGGGTGGGGATGACTCTTAACTTAACATCTTGTCCGCCATGAATGAGTTGGAATACTTGAGCGATAAATTCAATTTCGCGAATACCCCCAGACCCTAATTTAATATCTGTACCTCGATAGCTTTGCTTAAGCTCCGAGGCGCTGGCTTCATCTCTTATTAAACGATGAATACTGCGCAGTGCGCTCATGGCAGAAAAATCTAGGTGGCGCCGATATACAAATGGAATAACTTTCTCCATTAAGGCTTGAGTACCTCGTTTTACCTGTGCATTCTCTGGGTCAGACACCACTCGTGCTTTAATCCAGGCATAGCGTTCCCAATCGCGACCCTGAATAGTAAAGTAATCTTCCAACATGGCGAGATTGACCACTAGCGGTCCTGCTGTTCCGTTAGGACGCAATCTTAAGTCAACACGAAATACGAAACCCTCGTCGGTCATTTCGGAAAGTAACTTATTTAATTGCTGGCCAAGGCGATGAAAAAAATCTTGGTTAGAAATGGATCGTTGCTCGGGAGAGGAGGGATGAGTGTCGCCTTCCTCCTCATAGGCAAAAATCAAATCTATGTCTGAGGAAACATTTAGCTCTCTACCGCCTAACTTGCCCATGGCTATAACCAATAACTCTTGGCTCTGATGTGTCTCTCGGCCCACTGGCGTACCGTGACGACTAATCAATTCATCGGTAAGCGTCCTGATAGCCTGTTGTATAGAAAACTCTGCAAAGTCACTCATTAGCTGAGTCACTTCATGGACATCCGCGAGTCCCATCAGATCCTTAATGATGAGATGACTGTATACCTGTTGTCTTAAACGCCTCAATCCAATGGCGAGTCGCTGACTATGGGGGCCTTCCTGCGGAGTAAGTTGACGAAGAGGTTCTATGAATGAAAAACGCGTCCAAACCGAAGTCAAGGACGCGTTAATTACTTCTTGAGAGACTTTCTTTGCTTTAAGAAGTCTCGACAAATAATGGGAATACTGCCAAGGATCAAACAAAATTAATTGTTTTCGATTTTGGCTTTACTGTGTAATTCTTGCACCATTTTTGCAAAGGCCTCTTGTTCTTTAGCTTGACGGATACGCTCTTTCACATCGTCAAATGGAGGGGCTTTCAAGGCACGGACATCTAGTAGACGAATAATATGATAGCCAAATTGTGTTTTGACGGGTTTGTCAGTAAATTGTCCTTTTTTAAGGTTTACCATGGCGTCCGCAAACCCTTTTACAAAGGTGGAAGGAGCAGCCCAACCTAATTTTCCACCGTTAGCGCTAGATCCTGTATCAAGACTCTTTTCTTTGGCGAGTTTCTCAAAGTTCGCGCCTTTTTTGAGTTCTGCAATGATGTGATCAGCCTCAGCTTCTGTTTTGACAAGAATATGTTCGGCAGAGTACTCTTTAGAACCCACTTCGCTTTTCATTTTGTCATATTCATTTCTAAGAACGCTGTCTGAAATAGGATGCTCTTTGGCATAGCGGGTTTGTAAGGCACGGGCCAGAATCTGTTGTCTGGTTAAGTCGATTTGTGCTGCATTAGCTGGGTCTTTATCTAACCCCTCTTTTTCCGCTTCTTGAGAGATGAGAAGTAATGCAATCAGATTATCCTTAACAGCGCGTTCAAGCTGTTCTCCACCTGGATGACCTTGTGCTTCTTGAGAACGCATCACCACATCTACTTTCTCATTGGAAATGGGCGTACCGTTAACAATAACTTCTTTTCCGTTGTTACTGCTAGAGCCCGTGGCTTGTTTTGTTTGGTCAGCATACACTAAGGTTAAGCCTAACAGTCCCCCCACTAGTGATAGGGAAATAAGTGTTTGTTTCAATTTCATAATAATGTAGTCCTTGATTGAAAATTACTGTTATCTATTAAGGAGGTTAATCCTTAATGCATGAATTCTATGAGGAAATAAATCACCTAAAGCATTATAAATCAGTCTGTGACAACTTAGGACATCTTTACCTGCAAACTGTTCACTATCTATGGTTAATTTAAAGTGCCCAGCACCTTGACTTTCAAGATGTCCCTCATGGAGTCTCGTGTCATCTCTGATAGTGAGTGTTTTAGGTTCTAAACTAGCCAAACGCTCCTTCATGAGATCAATAAGATTATCGTTATTAATCATTGGGTTGTTTGATATGTTTTGCTAAAAGAATGCCTTGTATCACAATAAATATTATCATTAAGGCCAACAAACCAAATAATTTGAATTTAACCCATACCGGTTCAGGATAGTGAAAAGCCACGTATAAGTTAATAGCTCCCAGAAAACTAAAGAAGATTGCCCAAGCCATGTTAATTTTTCCCCATAGGGTATCTGGTAAATGTAATTCTTTGCCTAACAGGGAGCGCATGGGATTTTTTTGTAAAACCAGGGGGCCTAAGAATAATATGGTGGCAAATATCCAGTAGAGTACAGTGGGTTTCCAACGAATAAACACAGTTGGGTTAATCCCGCCTAAGGGATGGGATTTCGTCCACAATGTTAAACCACCAAAGATGACTATCACCACAAGACCAATCCAGGCTGCGGGCTCTACTCTTTTTTTAAGAAGAAGGAGTGCAGCAATTTGTAAAATGCTAGAAGCTATGGCCACCGCTGTAGCCCAGTAGATACCATGCCATTGATAGGCTATAAAAAATAAAACAACTGGAAACAAATCAAAGAATATTTTCATAGACTGTTATTTTCCTAGAAAAGGGGTAGGGTTGTCTATGACAAAATGAAAAAGAGGTGTATCGGGGAAACCTAAGATTTGCTATCATATACCTATTACTTTATTAAAAAATCCATGGAAAACATTGACTTACATAATCACTCCCGTGTTTCAGATGGTCTATTAAGTCCCACTGAGCTAGTTCGGTTGGCCGCTTCTAATGGAGTGACAACCCTGTCACTCACTGACCATGACGATGTGGGGGGGTTAGCTGAGGCGAGACTCGCTGCTGTAGAAGCGGGCATTGTATTTATTAATGGGGTGGAGATTTCTGTTACCTGGGGTAATCACACGGTTCATGTGGTAGGCCTTAATATTGACCCCACCCACCATGTTTTGGTTGAGGGATTACTTCAAATTCGTCAAGGAAGAGTGGCAAGAGCTAAGCTAATTGGTGATGAGCTGGCTAAGGTAGGCATCGCAGGGGCTTTTGAAGGAGCTCTCAAGTTTGCTCAAAATCCTAATATCATCGCTCGGCCTCATTTTGCTCGGTATATTGTTGAGCAAGGTCATGCTAAAAATGTGTCGCAAGTCTTTAAAAGATATCTCATTAAAGGTAAACCCGGGTTTGTAAGACACCGTTGGGCAGATCTTTCGGAGGCATTACATTGGATTCGCGCTGCCCAGGGTATTCCAGTACTGGCTCATCCGGGACGTTATGAAATGGGTAAAGCCAAGATGGAATCTTTATTAGATGAATTTGTTGAGTTTGGCGGTTTAGCTCTTGAGGTAGTCACTTCAAACCACAATAAAGAAGAGGTCGAAATTTTTGCGCAGCATGTTAGAAAAAGAAATTTACTGGCGTCGCGAGGATCTGATTTTCATGGTCCGGGGGAAAGCTTTTGCGAACCGGGCAAATTACCTGAGTTACCCTATGGTTGTAAACCAGTCTGGCAAATGTGGTCGCCCCCATCAACTCATTAAACTAGGAGTAGAGAATGTACCCTGACCGTGTGCTTTCAGGCATGCGCCCAACGGGCTCGATGCATCTTGGTCATTACCATGGTGTATTAAAAAATTGGATTAAGTTGCAACATGAACATGAGTGTTTGTTTATGGTGGCCGACTGGCATGCTTTGACAACACATTATGATGACCCTAGCCATGTTGAGTCCCATGTTTGGGATATGGTGATTGATTGGTTAGCGGCGGGGGTGGATCCCAATCAGGCTACTTTGTTTATTCAATCCAGAGTGCCTGAGCATGCGGAACTCCACTTGATTTTATCAATGATGACTCCTCTGGGTTGGCTAGAGAGGGTTCCCACCTACAAAGAGCAACAAGAAAAACTTACCGATAAAGATTTATCGACCTATGGTTTTTTGGGTTATCCCTTATTACAGGCCGCGGATATTTTGATATATCGCGCTAATCAAGTGCCGGTAGGTGAGGATCAAATTCCCCATATTGAATTTACTCGTGAAGTGGCGCGTCGTTTTAATCATTTATACGGACGTGAGCTTGGTTTTGGTGAAAAAGCTCTGGCGGCGGTTAAAAAACTGGGTACCAAAAAGGCTAAGCTATATTTGGACTTACGAAATCGTTATCAAGAACAAGGTGATGAAGACGCGCTTGAGCAGGCTCGTGAAATTATTTCGGAAACACAAAACTTGACGGTGGCAGATAGAGAGCGAGTATTTGGTTATCTGGAGGGGAGCGGCAAGATGATTTTAGTTGAACCCCAATCGATCCTTACGGAGGAATCTCGTTTGCTTGGCTTGGATGGTCAAAAAATGTCTAAGTCTTATAATAACTCTATTTCACTCAGAGATGATGAGGAAACGGTAACGAAAAAAATTCGTACAATGCAAACCGATCCTGCTCGTGTTAGACGAACTGATCCCGGCGATCCTAATCGTTGCCCGGTATTCTCGTTTCACAGGACCTATAGTGATGAAAAAACTTGTGATTGGGTGGTGGAAGGATGTAAAACCGCGGCCATTGGCTGTTTGGAATGCAAACAACCAGTCATTGATAAAGTGAATGCTGAGTTAAAACCCATGCAAGACAAAGCGGCCATTTACACCAGCGACCCTACCTTAGTTAAAAATATTATCGCTGACGGTTGTGAGCGAGCTAAAAAGATTGCTAACGATACCCTTCGCGACGTGAGGGAAGCCACTGGGTTATCCTATTCATGAGTGATGTGGAGGTTCTAGAGATACCTATTAGCCATGCAATTGCTAAGGTTAATGGCGAGCCTATTTCCTCTCTTCCCACAGATCTTTACATTCCTCCAGAAGCATTAGAGGTTTTTTTAGAGAGTTTCGAGGGGCCGCTGGATTTACTGCTTTATCTCATTAGAAAAAATTCTCTTGATATTTTAGATATTCCTATGGCTGAGCTCACTCGTCAATATATGAGTTATGTTGAAGCCATGCGACAGGGCCGCCTGGAGTTGGCTGCTGAATATTTAGTGATGGCTGCTGTACTCATAGAAATTAAATCAAGAATGCTCTTACCCGTGCCCCCAGCCAGCACGGAGGAGGAAGAGATTGATCCTCGTGCAGTCTTAATGAGACGTCTTCTTGAATATGAAAGAATAAAAATGGCGGCTCATGAGTTAGAGGAAATGCCCCGTGAGGGAAGAGAATTTAAGCATGCTCGTGCTTGGGTGGATGATGTGCTATTAGAGCGCTTACCCGAGGTATCACTGCGTGATTTACAAGATGCTTGGGTACTTGTTTTATCACGTATTAAAATAAACAAACACCACAGAATTAGCCGTGAACAACTCTCGGTTCGAGAATATATGACCAAAATTCTTAAGCGATTAAATGAACATCAGTTTGTCGCTTTTATGGATTTATTTGATGAGGGAATGAGCGTTCCGCTGGCGGTAGTCAATTTTATTGCTATCCTTGAATTAGTGAAAGAACGAATGGTGAACGTATCTCAAACTGAAGCTTACGCACCGCTTTATGTTAGTCTCGGTGGGGAGTCCGTGGAGTAATGACTATGCACATAGATCAAGAAGTAAGTCAGGAAGCAAAAAAACTGATTGAAGCCAGTATTCTTGTTGCTGAGGAGCCGATAAATATTGGCCTTTTAAAGAAATTATTTGCCGGTCAGTTCGAACATAATCATATCCAGCAGTGGTTACAAGAATTACAACAGGACTGGCAGGGGCGTGGCGTTGAATTGGTAGAGGTGGCAACAGGATGGCGTTTTCAGACTAAGGCTGAGGTGCAAGATAAAATCAACGCGGTTAATCCTGAAAAACCTCCAAAATACTCCAGAGCCGTTATGGAAACCTTAGCAATTATTGCTTATCGCCAACCGGTAACTCGGGGTGACATTGAAGAAATTCGAGGCGTGGCGGTTGCCTCCAATGTGATTCGAACCCTTGAAGCACGGGGTTGGGTAGAGGTACTAGGACACCGTGAGGTACCTGGTAAACCCGCTTTATATGGCACCACAAAACAATTTTTAGATGACTTAAATATACATTCTCTGTCAGACCTTCCTCCCTTAATGGACTTACAAGAAAACCCGAACGAAGTAGCTTTAACTCTCTCCTTGGAGGATGCTGTGGACAGTGAGTTAAAGATTCAATTAGATGAAGCCAATTTAAATGACATTACCCTCAGCTCAGAAGCTACATAAAATTCTTGCCCAGTCAGGACTGGGTTCGCGCCGTGACATGGAAACCCTGATTGAAGAGGGACGTGTATTGGTTAACGGTGAAGTGGCTACAGTTGGTACCCGAATTACCACAATGGATACGGTTAAAGTTGATCGGCGTATTATTAAATTAAACTTTTCTGAAGAAATTCCTAAAATTCTTTTGTATTACAAACCAGAAGGGGAAATAGTTAGCCGTGATGATCCGCAGGGGAGACCTTCTGTATTTAGTGCACTCCCTCGAATTCGAGGAGGGAAATGGATTAATGTAGGTCGTTTAGATTTTAATACCAGTGGTTTACTAGTATTCACTAACAATGGAGATCTTGCTAATCGCTTAATGCACCCCAGTTTTGAGATTGAGCGTGAGTATGCGGTACGACTTGTTGGCGAGATGTCTGAAGATGATTTAAAACGTTGTTGTAAAGAAATCACTCTTGATGATGGCCCTGCACGATTTGAATGGATACGGGATATGGGTGGTGAGGGAACTAATCATTGGTATCAAGTGGGGATCAAGGAAGGAAGAAATCGTGAAGTAAGACGAATGTTTGAAGCCATGAATTTGATGGTTAGTCGTTTATTGAGAACCCGTTACGGTATGATGGAACTGCCTTCAAGGCTTAAGCGCGGGCAGTTTTTAGAATTAAAACCTGAACAAGTTAAGCAAGTGATTGAATGGGTCGGTATTACTAAACCCATGAAGGTCAAACAACACACTCCTTCCCCAAGAGACAAGAGCTATACTCCCGGTCGGATTCGTAGCCGGCGCAGTGCCAGCGATTTATCTTCTCACAGCAAATCTTCGCGACGCAGAACAAAAACATAATCATCTCCAGCGGGAAGAGATAAAAATAAAAAGGGAAGTTGTGGAAAAGCGTTTTCTAATGCTGCTCGATTATGTCCGATCTCCACAATGAGTATGCCGTTCTTAGCTAGATGCTGTGGTGCCTCTTTAAGAAGACGTTTAATATGATCAAGACCGTCCTCTCCGCTCGCTAGTGCGAGATTAGGTTCCGAACAATATTCAGCGGGCAAGGAAGACATTGTTTCAGCATCCACATAGGGGGGGTTTGAGATAATTAGTGAGTAGTGTTTGTGACTGGGTAAGGCCTGAAACAAATCCCCATGGCGTAGATGAATTTGATGAGCTAAGCCATATTGACTAACGTTGATCTGGGCAACTTCTAAGGCATCTTTAGAAATATCTACCGCATCCACTGAAGCTTCAGGAAATAACAGTGCCAATAAAATCGCTAAAGATCCCCCGCCTGTGCATAAATCAGCCACATGCTTAACGGCTTTGGGATCTTTAAACCAAGTATCGAGATCATTGAGTAATACCTCAGCAATAAAAGACCTAGGTACGATAGTTCTCTCGTCCACATAAAACCGATAATCTCCAAGCCATGCTTCGTGTGTGAGGTAGGCTACAGGAATTTTTTCTACAACCCGTCTTTGGATCAGTTCAAAGAGTTTGGTTTTTTCTTGCTCAGTTAAACTGGCGTCTAACCATAGATTTTTTTGATCAAAGGGCAGATGCAGTGTGTGGAGGATTAAATAACTGGCTTCCTCGTGAGCGCTAGGAAAGCCGTGACCAAAATATAAGCCCGCCTCGTTATACAGGGTGACTGTATAACGTAAAAGGTCTCTGATAGTGACAATTTCTTCAGGTAAAAATTGAGTATCCATCATCATTATCCTTAGGAAGTCAGGAGTTTTTTTAATAGGGTACAGTAAATGCTTGAGAGATGATCAAGGTCGCTGACTTTTACTGCTTCGTTACGTTGGTGAATGGTGGCATTAGAAGGACCGATTTCAACGAGTTCTTTACATATATCAATAATAAATCTTCCATCTGATGTGCCGCCAGTTGTGGATATTTTAGTTTGGATACCCACTACTTCATAAATAGCTTCAGAGGCGCAATGGATCAGTTTTCCTTTTTCAGTAAGAAAAGGTTTCGCACCCAATTGCCAGTCGATATGAAAGTTCAGATGGTTTCTCTTAAGGATGGCTTCAGTACGCTCGATCAGAGACTGATCGGTACTTTCTGTGGAAAAGCGAAAATTAAACCAGATATGAACTTCGCCAGGAATAACATTACTTGCCCCCGTTCCTCCTTGGATATTGGATATTTGAAAAGTCGTAGCGGGGAAGTAGTTATTGCCTTGATCCCATTGCGTTGCCACTAACTCTGAAATTGCTGCGGCACACTCATGAATGGGATTAGTGGCCAAATGGGGATAAGCCACGTGACCTTGTTTGCCAATAATGGTGAGCTTGCCAGATAAGGATCCACGTCGACCATTTTTGATGGTGTCTCCTAATTGTTCCACTGCGGTAGGTTCTCCAATGATGCAGTAGTCGATAGAGATATTTTGGTTTTTTAACCATTCCACCACTTTGACTGTACCGTCCGTGGCTGGGCCTTCTTCGTCGGAAGTAAGTAGTAATGCAATAGATCCTTTGACATTGGGTTGGGTGTTTATGAACGATTCAATGGCGGTGACGAAAGCCGCTAAGGAGGATTTCATGTCAGAGGCCCCACGACCGTAAAGGAGGTCTCCAACTTGGGTGGGTTCAAAGGGTGGCGATTGCCATCCGTCCTCAGGGCCGGTGGGTACTACGTCGGTGTGACCTGCAAAAACCACTAAAGGAGACTCTGTTCCACGCCTTAACCAAGTATTAGTGACGCCGTGACTCTTGATAACCTGTTCCTTAAAGCCTAATGGGATTAATCGATGGCTAATCAGTGTCTGGCAACCTTGGTCATCAGGGGTGACTGAGGGACGGGCAATAAGTTCTTTAACAAGTGCTAGTGTATTAGTCATGGTTATGTTCTAAATGGTAAACAATGGCGCTGGTATCCCCTTCAAAGATACCATTCATACCATATTGTTTCTCAAAAAAAAGAAAATCTCCATCTTGATTGCCAATCACAATGGAAGATGCTCGTGTTCCGTAATCATCTGATTTAATGAAGGCAGCGGACAATCGACGTTCAAGCTCTAGAGATAAACCTGTACTGGGTAATGATGAATCGGCATAAATGGCATCATTGGATAAAATGTCGCTTAACACGGTGAGGCATTGCGTGTCGTCGTGTAAATCTTCAAGTGTACGTATGTCTTTAGCCCACGTCTTAAGAGTGTGACTTAATTGTTCTTTACCCACTGTGACTTTTGGCCATGGTGTGTCAAGAAAATGATTACTGAGTCCATAAATACCTGGATCAAGAGAGTGGATTGTTTTTGATTTACTTTCAAAACAGGTTAACTCTTGATGATCATACAAGAGTAAATTAAAGTCGTTAAACCTATCAAGATGATGTGTTAGATCTGTTAAGTACTCGTTTATGGGCTGTGAGTGGCATAGAAAGTTAGCGGTCAGTTGCCCCCGAGATTTAACGTCAGTTTTTAATCGACTTGGATCACGGTAATTAGTCACAGCGGCTAATCGTTTGAAGCGGTTTACCCCAAGCCAGGTTCCTTCCGCTTGCAAATCCCGACCCCCATAAACGCTCTGATAATCAGCCCAAAAACGGGGGATTTGACTGGGTCTTTGATAAAACTCGTCGCGATTAGATAAAATAATTAACGGGAAATATGGGTGCTGTTGCCAGGCGACTAGTATTAAACACATAGTCCTTAATCGCCGCGTAATAACTCGTTAATACTGGTTTTCGCTCTTGTTTTAGCATCCACTTTTTTGACTATGACAGCGCAATAAAGACTGTATGTCCCGTCACTTGAAGGCAGGTTACCCGAGACAACCACAGAACCTGGGGGAATCTTCCCATAGGTGACGGAGCCAGTTTCGCGATCAAAAATCTTAGTACTTTGACCAATGTAAACACCCATTGAAATCACCGATCCTTCTCCCACGATAACTCCTTCCACTACCTCTGAACGCGCCCCAATAAAACAGTTATCCTCAATAATGGTTGGATTCGCCTGCACCGGCTCTAGCACTCCACCGATCCCAACTCCTCCTGATAAATGAACGTTTTTACCAATTTGGGCGCAGGACCCTACCGTAGCCCAAGTATCTACCATGGTTCCTTCATCTACGAAAGCCCCGATATTGATGTAGGAGGGCATTAATACTACGTTTTTAGCAATAAAACTTCCACGTCGAGCACTTGCCGGCGGCACAACACGAAAACCACCTTGTTCAAAATCAGCTGCCTCATAGGAGCTAAATTTACTATCCACTTTATCCCAATAACGGGTAAAGGCCCCTTCACTCATGGTGTTGTCGCGTAGCCTAAAGGATAGTAGCACTGCTTTTTTTAACCATTGATGGGTGACCCACTCATGATTAATTTTCTCGGCAACACGTAAAGTCCCCGTATCCAATCCATGAATTACCTCTTCAATTCCTTGCTTAAGATTGCTGGGGGCATTTGTGGGAGTAAACTCTGTGCGTTGTTCAAATGCTTCTTCAATAAGTGGTTGCAAATTCATCATTGGGTTTCCTAAAGTTGTGAAACAAATTCTTTAATTCGGTGTGCGGCGTCAATGGTTTCCTCAAGGCTTCCCACTAACGCTACGCGCACACGATCTTTGCCAGGGTTAATAGACTGATGTTCTCTTGCTAATACGCTTCCAGGTAATACCTGTACGTGATATTTAGCAAACAGTTGCTGCGTAAAGAGGACGTCATCAATGGGTGTTTTTATCCAATAATAAAAACTGGCCTCAGGTTTTTCTAAGGCAATACTGCTGTTTACAATATCATAAAAAATAGTTAATTTTTCTCGGTATAAACGCCGATTTTCGATAACATGTTCTTCATCCTGCCAAGCCAGTTCGCTGACTTTTTGAATAGCAGGGTTCATGGCGCTCCCATGGTAGGTTCGGTACAGTAAAAATGATTTAAGGATATTAGCATCACCTGCTGCAAAGGCGGAACGCATGCCAGGAATATTTGATCTCTTGGATAAGCTACTCATGACGATTAATCTATCAAAATGGTGCCTTCCTAGCATTTGACAGGCCGTCAGGGCTCCTATTGGTGGGTTGGTTTCATCGGGATAAATTTCTGTGTAACATTCATCGCTAATAATGGTGAAGTGATATTGATCGGACAGTTTAAATAACGCTTGCCATTGCTCGAGAGTCATAACCTTCCCAGTGGGATTGCCTGGGGAACACACAAATAGCGCGGCGGTTTGTTTTAAAATTGCCGGATCAATTTGTGAGTAATCGATCTCATGATGAATGGAATTAGAATTAACAAAATAAGGTGTCGCCCCCGCTAACAGTGCAGCACCTTCATAGATTTGATAAAACGGATTAGGGCAAATAACATATTGCTTCGTTGCCTCGGTGTTGACTAGCACTTGAATGATTGAAAACAAGGCCTCACGACTCCCAAGGGTGGGGATGATTTGAGAATTTATGTCGAGCTGGTCTACCTTAAAGCGTTTGCTAATCCACTGGCTAATACTGACTCGTAATTGTTCATGGCCGAGTGTGGTGGGGTAGTAAGCCAGTGCTGATGCTTCTCTTTGCCATGCCTCTTTAATAAATTGCGGAGTAGGATGGCGGGGTTCCCCCACCGACAAGGCAATAAAGGGTAGTGTGGTGTTCCCTGCGATCCCTTTCATTAAGCCTCGCAGGCGTTCAAATGGGTAGGGTTGCAATAAGTCTAAACGAGGGTTCATGTTTAACCAAAGGTGTGTGTTAAAGGTGTTTCTTGACTGAATGCCAGGGGTGGAATAGTGACTTTGGGTATCCAGCCTTCTTTTGTGTGCTCTACCACCACATGAGTATAAATGCCCCCACGCACGTACCATCTGGCTAAAAGTCTCATAAACCGTGGTTGGCAAGTATTGACCAAGTCTGACAAGATCTTATTTGTGACCGCCTCATGAAAGGCTCCTTCATTTCTATAGGACCACATGTATAATTTAAGGCTCTTTAACTCTACGTTCTTTTGGTCAGGTACATAATCTAAAGTAAACCAGGCGAAATCAGGTTGCCCTGTTTTGGGACATAAACAAGTAAACTCAGGGATTTCCATGTGAATCAGATAATCTCTTTCTGGAGACGGGTTAACAAAAGTGTCTAATTGTTTACTTGGTTCGTTTGCCATAGTTGTTGTCCTATACGCGGGATAAGGTAAAATCACTATTTTAAACCCCTTTTTTAGTGGCTGGCGTTAAATTGCATTTAAAACATATAAAATTAGCAGGATTTAAGTCTTTTGCAGAACCAACACAGATTCCCGTTCCCGGTCAATTGGTTGGTATTGTAGGACCCAATGGCTGCGGAAAATCTAATGTTATTGATGCCGTTCGATGGGTGCTTGGGGAGTCACAAGCAAAACAGCTACGTGGTGAAACTCTGCAAGATGTGATTTTTGGTGGGACGACTAATCGTAAACCTCAAGGCCGGGCCAGCGTAGAGCTGGTTTTTGATAACGCGGATGGCCGAGCGCCAGGGCAATGGTCACAGTATGCCGAAATTTCTGTAAGGCGTGTTCTCGCTCGCGATGGGGTATCCAATTATTACATCAATAACACCCATGTGAGACGCAAGGATGTACAGGACGTATTTATGGGAACCGGTCTTGGGCCTAGGGCATACGCTATTATTGAGCAAGGGATGATTTCGCGTATTGTTGAATCAAAACCTGAGGAAATAAGAGTTTTTCTGGAAGAGGCGGCAGGGATTTCACGCTATAAAGAGCGCCGCCGTGAAACCGAGCTGCGTTTAAACGATGCAAGAGGTCATTTATCTCGTACAGCAGATATTTCAAGAGAGTTAGACAATCAGATTGGAAAGCTCGAGGGGCAGGCGGTTGTTGCGGAAAAATATAAAGGCTTGCAATCTGAGCTATCAAACTTACAAAACTTATTACTTTACGCCAGAAAAAGAGATGCTGAAAATACCCGACAGAGAGCTCTAAGAGAGCTGGAAAAAGTTCAGAACGAATTAGATGAACGAATTGCTAATTTAAGAGAAACAGAGAAACGTCTTGAGCTCATCCGGCAAGAGCATCATGACACATCTGACTCCGTAAATGTTGCCCAAGGTCACGTCTTTCAGGCCAATAGTGATGTGTCGCGTATTGAGAGTGAGCTCAATGTGTTACGTAATGAGAAAAAACGTTTAGAGGCGGAAATAGCTCGCCTTAATCAAGAGATTAATGAGTCCAAGCAACGCTTGCACAGCGATGAACAATCATTACAACAGCACCAAGGAGAGCTTGCTAAGGCCAAGGAACTCACTGAGTTAGCTTTCGCCAGAGTAAGGGATGCTCAAACGCAGTTACCGCAGGCAGAACAGCAAGCCAAGCAAGCCAGACAAGCTTTGAACATGGTTCGTGAAGAGCAAGTTAAAACAGAGAGTCAATTAACTAAGGCGCGATCAGACTACAACGCCGGCATGCGTTTGTTGCAGCAGTACGAGGAGCGTCAACAGCGATTAGATAAAGAACGTACCTCTTTAACAGCTCCGGACTCATCAGAACTCAATCGTTTGCGTTCAGAAGTACGTGAGAGAGAGGTGAAGCTGAGTATCTTAAGCGTTACGGTGAGTTCCTTAGATCTGAGGGTTAAGCGTTGCGAAACGCTGGTTCGTTCCGCCAATGTGGTACTCCAGCAACATCAAAAACAGATTGCAAACATTGATGCACAGTTAAAAGCATTAATTGGACTACAACAAAAAATTGCCACCTCTACGAATGCCAATGAATTAGTCAAAGCGCATGGTTTAGATCAATTACCCTTGCTGTGGCAATTGCTTGATGTGAAGCCAGATTTTGAAACAGCGCTTGAAGCGGTATTAAAGCACCGTCTGCGTGCGTTGGAGGTCAAGGATTTTAATCCGGTGATTGACTGGGGAGAGAATCGTCTGCCCCTAGGTTTTAGTTTATTCAAGGCTTCGGCGCGACCCTATGAGTCTGCCGTCATACAAAATGAGCTTTGGGGTACCCGACTTATTACGGCGGTGACTGCTAAATCGCAGTCCCTTCAAGGTTTACTAAGGCAATGGTTAGATGACGTATACGTCGTTGAGTCCTTAACAGAAGCTATTCTTTTAATGGAAAGCCTACCTCAAGACGTCATATTGGTGACTGTGCAAGGTCATTGCGTCACGCATTCTACCGTGGAATTTTTTGCCCCTCAGATTGAGGTTCATGGAGCGATTACTAGAGCCCGTGAGATTGAGGAGTTGCTCGCAGAAAAAGAACGTTTACTGGTTGTGAGTGTGAGGGTTGAGAAGGAGGCCTTGCTTGCCGAAGAGACATTGGTGGAGGTAAAAAATCAGCTCACTCAACGCAGTGAGAGTTTACGTTATGAAAGTAATAAATTGCGAAACTTAGAAGTGGAAAGTTCGCGTTTACAGGCTGAACAGCTGCGCTTTGAACAACGTCAGCAACAGTTGCAAGTAGAGTTAAATGAGATTGCCATCAAGCACGCCGAGGAAAACACTTTATTGAATCGTTATACCGCCGACATTAAAGCTTTTGAAGATGGCTTACAAGGCGTAAAAAAACAGTTTTTTGATTTAGATGCCGCGGCAAAGAATGCGGATCAAAGTCTTGAAATGTGTCGCAAAGCACTTCAAGCTGCCACTGGGGCTGAACGGGAATCTACTTATTTATTCAAGACGGCTCAATCAAAGATTGAGATGATTAATCATAATCATCAGGCTGTGATTGACAGTTTACGTTATAAAGAGCCTCGTTTGCAGGAGTTGCAACAACACCTTGATACCATTTCTATAGAGCAAACAGAGGCCAGCCTGCAGCAAGCATTGCAGGTTAGAGAGCAAGTTGATATTACATTAAAACAGGCGCGTATTGATTTGGATAATTGTGCTGCGCTAATGCGTGACACTGAAGAAAATCGATTACGTTTAGAGCAGCAACTAGACCCCTTAAGAGAAAAATTAAGTGATTTGCGTTTAAAGGAACAAGAAGCTCGTCTTGGTGTAGAGCAAGCCCATTTGATCTTGGCGGAAAATAATGCGGATGAGACAGTGTTAGCGGCCCAGTTAGAAAAGGGGGTTAAAACTTCCACTCTGCAAGCTGATATCACTAAGGTTCAGAAGGATATCGAAGCCCTAGGACCAGTTAACTTGGCGGCTTTGGTTGAATTAGAATCTTCACGAGAGAGAAAAACATATCTTGATTCTCAGCAGGCCGATTTACAAGAGGCTGTTGAGACACTAGAAAACGCCATGAAAAAAATTGATCGTGACACCAGAGAGCAGTTAAACGCGACCTTTAACCAAGTGAATGAAAGTTTTAGTACTTTGTTTCCATCTTTGTTTGCTGGTGGCTATGCACGAATTGAAATGACTGGAGATGAGATTTTGGATGCGGGAATTCAAATAATAGCTCAACCCCCTGGTAAAAAAACCACTTCAATACATTTGTTATCAGGTGGTGAGAAGGCCTTAACTGCTTTAGCTTTAGTCTTTTCATTATTTCAACTTAATCCTGCTCCATTTTGTATACTTGATGAAGTGGATGCGCCATTAGATGACGCCAATACTGAGCGGTTTGTGAAGCTGGTGACTAAAATGTCTGAGTTTACTCAGTTTTTGTTTATTACTCATAATAAAATTGCCATGGAAATGGCTCAACAGTTAGTGGGTATCACCATGGCTGAGTCGGGAGTATCGAGAATGGTAGCCGTTGATGTGGACGAGGCTATACGTTTAACTGAAACACTTTCAGTTTGATTAATAAGGGATAAGAATGACCAGTTTACAAATATATCTAATTATTATGGGAGTTGTGCTGGTTATTGTCTTTCTCTTTATAGGTCGCGTGCAAGCCTATCGTTATAAAAAAACAATCATTAACGATGAACCAAAAGCTGCGCCTGTTAGCTCGAGATCCTTTGAGGGAGATGATGAACCACTTATCAGGTTGGCAGGTCATGAGAGGGAGACCCAAGCCAGTCATCTCAAGAAGGGTGACACTCCTATTTCGTTAAAGCAAGTTGAAGAGGTTAACTCTAAATTTGAGTGGTCTGTGTTGTTTTCTGCTGAGGAGGATCTCCAGTACAGACCACTTGTACAAGCTATTCAATCTATTAAGGGTTTATACGGCAGTGTAAACTGGCAAGTTTATGAAACAGATTCTGAGAGTTGGGTTGATCTAGAAAAGTTTGATTCATCACAAACCTATCGATATCTCAGAGTGATCATGCCTGTATCAAGTCGCTCTGGACCTTTAACAGAAACCAGATGGCAAGAGGTCATAGCTAGCCTAACCTTGTTTGCTACAGGGCTTCATCTAACCATCCGCTCCCATCGTGAGAAAGAGCTATTTGAGCGGGCCAAAACAATTGAAGAGTTTTGTGCCAAGGTGGACATCATGATAGGGCTTAATATTTTGTTCGGTGAAAAGACAACTGTATCGATGAGCGGTGTGAAAAATTTTCTTCTTGAAAAAGGGCTATCGCTTGAAGATGATGGACTTTTTCATGCGTTTAATGCTTCTTCTCAGGCGCTCTATACCTTAGGAGATAAAGATCTAAAACCCATTCTGGATATCGAGACTGATCCGAACTTGTTAAAAGGGCTCACATTTATTATTGATGTTCCGCAAATTAGGGATGTTGCAGAAGCTATTACTGATGCCTTTACCTGCGCGAATGAATTGGTTGCAAATTTCGGCGGCATAGTCGTGGACGATAATCTCAAGCCCTTAGGAATAAAGCAAATTGAACGTATCAAAAAACAGATGGATAAAATTCACCTCGAGATGAATGAGTTCGGTATCACTCCAGGTGAGGCTGTAGCTAAAAAGCTTTTTTCAATGTAATGACAGATTTAATTGCCAAGAGAATACAGGAGCTCAAAGAGCTTATTGATCGGTATAACTATCAATACTACGCCCTTGATCAACCTTCTGTTACGGATGCGGAATTTGATTTGTTATTTAAAGAATTATTGGATCTTGAGCAATATTATCCCCAGTATGTAACAACCGATTCTCCCACTCAAAGATTGGGAGCGGCTCCCAAGGAGGGATTCATTGAAGTCCCACATCGGCTACCCATGTTGTCACTCAATAATGGGTTTTCTGAAGAAGATATCATTCACTTTGATCGTCGCATTAGGGAAGCTCTACAAGTCAACGAAGTTGAGTATGTCTGTGAGCCAAAATTTGATGGTCTTGCGGTAAATCTAGTTTATGAAAACGGACTTTTTATACAGGGAAGTACGAGAGGCGACGGCGCGAGGGGAGAGGATGTGACGCTTAACTTGAAAACAGTTCGTTCCATCCCATTAAGATTATATGGTAAAGAGGCTCCCCCTCTTTTGGAGGTACGCGGTGAAGTACTGATGTTGAAGAAAGACTTTGAGCAATTGAATCGCAATCAGCAAAGGTCTGGAGAAAAGTTGTTTGCTAATCCACGCAATGCAGCAGCAGGGAGCTTGCGCCAACTAGATCCCTCGCTGACAGCACAACGTAAGTTATCTTTTTTTGCCTACGGTTTAGGTGTGGCTCAAGGAGTGGGCGATTTCAGCTCACATTCATCACTAATGGATTGGTTGATTTCCCTTCATTTTCCAGTTGCTGATATCCGAAAAACAGTATTAGGAGTATCAGGATTATTAGATTATTTCAAAACGATAAACACATTACGTCCCTCTTTGCCTTACCAAATTGATGGAGTGGTTTATAAAGTGAATGATCTCATGCTTCAACAACAGCTAGGTTTTGTCTCGAGAGCCCCACGATTTGCTATTGCTCATAAGTTTCCAGCGGAAGAGGCTGTGACGGAAGTATTGGCTATTGATGTCCAAGTTGGAAGAACTGGTGCGCTCACTCCTGTGGCTCGGTTAAAACCTGTTTTTGTGGGTGGGGTTACCGTTACAAACGCTACTTTGCATAATGAAGATGAGCTAAAAAGAAAAGATGTACGGGTGGGGGACAGTGTCTGGGTCAGGCGAGCGGGCGATGTGATTCCGGAAGTGGTGAAGGTAATGTTGGATAAGCGCTCCCCATTATCTTTACCATTCACTATGCCAACAGGTTGCCCGGTATGTGGCAGCCATGTATATCGTCTACAAGATGAAGCGACTTTACGTTGTTCTGGAGGGCTATATTGCCCTGCCCAAAGAAAACAGGCTTTAGTTCATTTTTGTCATCGCCGCGCTATGAATATTGAAGGGCTTGGAGATAAACGTGTTGAACAATTTGTTGAGTTAGGTTTATTAAATACTCCTGCAGATATTTATGAGCTCTCAAATGATCAATTAATGCAACTACCTCTTTTTGGACAGAAATCTATTGATAACTTGTTGTCGGCAATTGAGCGCAGTAAGAATACAACATTTCCTCGGTTTGTTTTTGCTTTAGGTATTCGTAATGTGGGCGAGACCACGGCCAAAGATCTGGCGACTCATTTTGGTACAATAGATCAATTAATGAAAGCTTCGCAAGAGGAGTTGCTGGCAGTAAGAGATGTGGGGCCTGTTATTGCAGAGTCTATTCATGATTTTTTTGCAGAAGAGCATAATAGTGAAGTCATTAATAAGTTACTCCAAGCGGGGATTTATTGGCCAAAGATTGAACCCATACAACATCTTCCTTTTGCGGGGAAAGTGTTTGTATTAACGGGGACACTTCCTCATTTAAGCCGTGATGAAGCCAGGCTTAAAATTGAACAAGTGGGCGGGAAGGTTGCCAGCAGTGTGTCTACTAAAACACATTTTGTCGTGGCAGGTAGTGAGGCAGGAAGTAAATTAGATCGTGCTCATGAATTAGGTATTACCATACTCAATGAGCAAGAATTGATAGAGTTAATTGGATTAGGATAATTAATTAAATGAAACCCATTAGAAAAGCCGTGTTCCCTGTGGCAGGATTAGGTAGTCGTTTTTTGCCTGCAACCAAAGCCAGTCCTAAAGAAATGCTCCCCATAGTGGATAAGCCGTTAATTCAATATGCAGCCGAGGAAGCAGTGGCTGCGGGCATAACTGAGCTGATCTTTGTTACGGGTCGTGGAAAAAGAGCGATCGAGGATCATTTTGATAAGGCTTATGAGTTGGAGGCAGAGCTTGAGCAAAGAGGAAAAACGACACTTTTAGAAAACATAAGAGGTTTACTTCCTAAAAATGTCAGCTGTGTGTATGTAAGGCAACCAGAGGCCTTAGGCTTAGGGCATGCTATTTTGTGTGCAGAATCCTTGGTGGGTGATGAGCCTTTTGCGATTTTATTGGCCGATGACTTGATTGATTCCAAGAAGCCTGTTTTAAGGCAAATGGTTGACTTATATAATCAAACGGGTTCCTCGGTGCTGGGTGTTCAACAGGTGGCGCGAGAGGAAACAAAACAGTATGGTATTGTGGCTACTCAAGAAAAAAATACGTTGCAAAAAATTATCCAAATTGTAGAAAAACCTGAGCCTGACAAAGCTCCATCAACTCTTGGCGTTGTTGGTCGATATTTGCTGACCCCTGAAATTTTTGATTATTTAAGACAAGTTCAACCAGGTAGCGGTGGTGAGATACAGCTCACCGATGGTATTGCTAGTTTGCTAAAAGATCAGGATGTTTTGGCGCTCCCCTTCGAAGGTATCCGTTATGACTGTGGTAGTAAATTAGGGTATTTAAAAGCCACAATAGCCTTTGGAGTGAGACACCATGAAGTTGGGCAGCAATTTCTGAAATGGTTGAAACAGCACGAAGGGTCCTATGGCAATTAGACCAGTGTTGAGGATGGGACATCCCATCTTAAAAGAAATTGCAAAACCAGTGGAAAACGTAGACGATCCTTTTCTGCTCTCATTATTGACAGATATGTTTGACACCATGGCTCACTTAGATGGTGCGGGATTAGCAGCACCTCAAATTGGCGTGAGTTTGCGTGTAGTTATCTTTGGTGTAAAACATAATTCGCGCTATCCAGATGTTGAGGAGGTACCGATGACTGTCCTCATTAATCCTACTATTACTCCTTTGTCTGTAGAGATGAATGAGGATTGGGAGGGTTGTCTTTCTGTCCCTGGCTTAAGAGGTCGAGTACCACGTTACAGCCATTTGCGTTATCAAGGCATGAACGAAAGAGGTGAGGTGATTGATCGAACTGTTTCAGGCTTTCATGCACGGGTTGTTCAACATGAATGTGACCACTTGGATGGTGTTCTCTATCCCATGAGAATACGCGACTTTAATACTTTTGGTTTTTCTCAAGAACTCGGAATAGATACTCCAGACGATTGATTTTAAATAATTTTTGAAATACGTTTAGTATCCTCTTGCATTCTATAAAAAAATGGGTAAAATTCCCATGTATAGCTAACGCGAAAAGGGGAGCAATCATGAAGTTCTGCGCAGATCGAAAATGGGTGGTCACAGCTGTGATGTTATTGACGATTGGTTTGGCTTCCTGTGGCGGAGGCGGTGGGGGAGGAACAACCACCAGTAGCTCTGCAACGCCTACAGCTTTGCAGTCCACAGCAAGTGTTTCCAACGGTACTGTTACAGCTCTGGGTAGTGTCTTTGTTAATGGCCATGAGTTTGATACCAATTCTGCCAATTTTGTGGATGCAGATACGGGAATTCTTGGTAATTCATCAAACAGCGCTCTAGCAACAAGCGGTTTACTCTCCCCTGAAGTGGGTATGACCGTAGCAGTAAATTCTGCCACCAACAGTACTAATGCACTTCCAGTAGCGAAAGAGGTCAGAATTGCGCCATTGGTTAGGGGCTATGTGGATGCAAGTGATCTGACTGCTGGCACCATTACTGTCATGGGGCAGAGTGTTCAAGTGACTTCCAGTACAGCCTTTGTGGATAAACGAGCTTGCGTCTCCACTAATACCTGCAGTCCAACGGTTATTACAGGACAATCTAATCTAGTTTCCACCAGTGGCACAACAAATGGTTCCTATGTGATTGTCTATGGTTACTCCTATGCTGTATCTGGAACTTCCCAGGTTCAAATTGTAGCCACGATGGTTAGCGCTTGGGATGAGACCAATCCTATTTTTACGCAGGCGTTTGTTACGGATAATCAGACTTCCACAGAGTTATATCCATTTAAGGTGTCAGGTATAGTGACGGTATCCACCACTAGCAATGGCACCACTTATACAATTGGTGGGGAAACACTTAATTTATCCACATCAAGTTCCACGCCGATTTGTACACTCAACGGCACCCAAGGTAGTTGCTCGTTTATTACAAACGGCAGTTTCGTATCGGCCCGGGGGCTTGTTGCGCCAAGTACTAATGTATTTTTACCTAATGTGGTGAATGCTTCGAGTGGCGCGAATTCCCTTAATCCTGGAGGGGCCACATTACAAGTTAGTCAAACAGTAGAAATTGAAGGAACCGTATCCTCTGTCTCGGGAAGCACCTTTGTGGTTCGTGGTGTAACGGTTGATGGTAGCGCTCTGAGTGTTCAGCTTCCAGTGGTGGGTTCAAAAGTGGAATTAACTGGTACTGTACAAACCAACGGAACGATTCTTGCTAATTCAATACAGTCGGATATCTCCTCTTCTCTATCAAGGACAATCTACACAGCACCTATTACCATCTCTGGTATCACTCAAGGCGCCAATGCATCAACAAACTGTTCGAGTTCATTGCCTGCCTACACAATAAGCCTATTGGGTCAATCAATGATTGTGGATTGCAATACAGAGATCGCTGATAGAACGGCTACTCAGTTTTCCGCCTTTAATATCAACAACTTTAATACTTACCTCAGTCAATTAACAATAACCCCTGTATACGTAGTTGTCTCCACTTATGTTGATGCCTCCTCTAATCGCCGTGTCAATAGTTTTAATGTAATTAAAGCACCCCTTTCAGGTTTTGTCAGCGTCTCTGGTCTCGCGACTTCTGGAGCCGTAGGTGGAGTGATCACACCATTCACCGTACAGGGCATCACTATTAATTATTCCCAAACTAATTTGACTGTCAACGTTGGCGACTATGTTACCGCTGTGGGGGCCTTGAATAGCGCAAACTCAACAACTATTGATACTACTGTGACTAGTGGGGTGTTGACGGTCATTCCACAAACCACGTTACTGAGTAACGCCCTTAATCATTTGGGCGAACACAGTGACAACGGAGGTGGGAATTTAGGGTTTAGAGGGTTTGATAACTAATAATCAGGAAAGCCTAACAGCACCCAAGATAAAGAATACCTTGGGTGCTGTTACGTTAACGCATCAATTAATTCTTGGCGAATAGTGTCTCGGATATCAAGTCGTTCTAAACCTTTATCATCAAGAATGAAAATATCTTCAACTCTCTCTCCAAGGGTATTTATACGAGCACTTTTTAAACTAATTTGGTGCTCTACCAATACTCGGGCAATTCTATACAGTAGTCCAGGTCTATCACCCGCCACGATGGTTAAGGATCGATCTTGATTTCGCTCTCTCTCGCCAAAATGAACCATCACTGTGATGGGGAAATGTTGTAGATGTCTTGAAATTCGAGAATTAAGAACCGCCTCAAGGGGGCTTTGTTGTTCAAGTCTTTGTTGCAATTCTTCTTCGATACGTTTAATCACATTACGATAATGATCGTTTTCTGCGCTGCGATGAACTATCTGAAAGGTATCTAGTGCATAGCCATTGAGGGCAGTATGAATCTTTGCCTCCTGAATGGTATAGGCTATTTTTTCAAAATAACCGCAGATTCGAGCGAACAATGCCGTTTGATCTGGAGCGTAGATGAGTACTTGGATTCCTTCACCCAAGGGCGACAAGCGAGCCTTAACAACGGATCTTTTAACCTCTATGACCCCTTGAAGAGATCTGGCTTGCCAAGTGATTTCTTTCTCGTCATAGCGTTGAAAGTAGTGAGAGTCTACGATTTGCCAGAGTTTGATTTGATTTGGGTTAGTTAAACCATAATGCTTTAATGTGTATTCAACTTTTTTCTTTTTATCTTCAATTTCCGTATCAATATCCGTTTGATGCCCTGAAAAATAGCGCTCAGTTAATCGATAAAGATCTTCAAGTAATTTTGCTTTCCAAGCATTCCATACTTTGGGACTCGTCCCCCTGACATCAGCTACGGTGAGAAGATATAAAGCCGTGAGGTGTCTTTTATCTTGTGTTCTGTAGGCAAATTTTTCTATGACTTCAGGATCTGATAAATCTTGTTTTTGTGCTACCGAAGACATGCGTAAATGATTTTCCACCAACCATGTAACCAAATCAGTATCTGGCTTAGACAAGCAATGGGTGTTGCAAAAGGCTTGAGCATCCACACACCCTAAGGTTGAATGATCCCCACCGCGGCCCTTAGCAATGTCATGAAATAGTGCGGCGATATAAAGGAGATCAACTCTGTCAAATTGACGCATTAAGATCGAACAAAAGGGAAATTCATGATCATACTGCGGGACTGCAAAGCGTCTTAAATTTGTTAATACACGAAGAATGTGCTCATCGACGGTATAAACATGAAATAAATCATGCTGCATTTGCCCTTCAATTTTGCCAAATGAAGGGATATATCTGCCCAAAATGCCGAAATAATTCATGCGCTTTAATACCTCGGCTGTCCTTAAGGGCTGCCGCAGAATTTCCATAAACAGGGCTTGATTGTCAGGATTAGCACGAAATGAATGATTGATTAATTTTTGTGCACGCCACAAATCCCTAATGACGCTGGGTGTAAAACCCCGCAGTTTTGGATATTTTTGAAGCATCAAAAAACCCTCAAAAATATATTGAGGTTTTAGGCTAAAAAGATTCTCAGGAATAGTTCCTAGTAAATCATTCTGGCGAATAAAATGTGTGGATAAAGTCTGTTGTTGGCTAAATCCTTGTGTATGGGTGATGTGTGTTTTGACCTGTTCAATGATAATGGTGTTGATGATTAATACAGATTTTGCAATTTGATAGTATTGTTGCATCATCAACTCACTGGCACGACGATTGTCTTTATCTTTAAATCCGAGCTCCTCTGCTAGGGGGTTTTGATAATCAAAAAGCAATCTATCTTCACGTCTTTTAGTAAGATAATGAAGTCGTATTCTTAGGTTAGCAAGATATTTAATTAACGTTTTTATTTTTTTTATTTCTGGTTCAAATAAAATTCCAGCTTTAATTAGATCTTGCCAAGTGTTGCCATAGCCCGCCCCCCATGATAACCAAATAATAGAATGTAAATCTCTTATCCCTCCAGGGCTTTCTTTAATGTGAGGTTCTAAATTAAAGGCTGTATCATTATATTTGTGGTGTCTATCTTGTTGTTCTTTAATTTTGTCAGCAATAAATTGTTTTAAATCTAAGGTGGTAAACAAACTGTTTTGCAATTGTATGATGTGTTTTATTTGTCCGCATACCAAGCGTGAGTCAATAAGGGTAGTGGCAATTGTAATATCCAGTTGAGCCACCATTAGACATTCTTTTATTGTCCGCACGCTGTGCCCAACCTCAAGACCAATATCCCAAAACAAACTAATAAGTGATTCGATCTTTTCGGAATCCTCTTGATTTAAATTGTTTTCAATCAATAGAAGTAAATCAATATCCGAGAAAGGGAATAATTCAGCACGACCATATCCCCCAACTGCTACTAGGCTCATTTCACCAGTAAAATGATAGGCTTGCCAGATCTGTTTTAAGACCTTGTCGACAACTTCTGTCCATCTTTTCAATAGTGAATGAGGATTAGGATTTAAATAATACTGTTCTTTTAAGGATTCTTTTTGCCTAGCAAGGTGTTGTCTAATTTCTTTTACGTCAATATTTGTCATAGTGTGGGGGGTGGTGGACATCCTGCAGAGTGGGTTAATACCTCATAACCTGTATCAGTGACTAAAACAGTGTGTTCCCATTGCGCCGAGAGACTGTGGTCAGCCGTGACAATTGTCCATCCGTCAGCCAACTGTCTGATGTCTTTTTTACCTGCATTAATCATAGGTTCAATGGTAAAAATCATACCTGGTCGGAGTTTTAATCCTGAGCCTTTTCTGCCATAGTGTAAAACTTGAGGATCCTCATGAAATTCTTTACCGATACCATGACCACAAAACTCCCTGACTACACTAAACCCAGCATTTTCAGCATAGGTTTGAATGGCCGCCCCAATGTCACCTAAAAAAGCATCGGGTTTCACTTGTTCAATACCAATCCACATGGACTCAAAAGTCACTTGACATAAACGCTGTGCTTGCACGCTCCCTTCACCCACAATAAACATTCGGCTTGTGTCTCCGTGAAAGCCATCTTTGATAACGGTAATATCAAGGTTAACAATATCGCCATTTTTTAAGACTTTAGTACCTGGGATGCCATGGCAAACCTGATGGTTAACGGAGGTACAAATGGATTTTGGATAAGGAGAGTATCCCGGGGGGCAATAGTTCAAGGGGGCGGGAATGGTATGCTGTACGTCGACCATATAGTCATGGCATAGCCGATCAAGTTCTCCTGTTGATACCCCCGCTTTCACAAAAGGGCTAATATAATCAAGCACTTCGCTAGCTAGTTGGCCAGCAATGCGCATTGCCGCTATTTCTTCATTGTTTTTAATATGTATTGTCATGGGGTTACCGGTTATAAATTTCCAATGATTATAGCATTTTAGTGGCTATTTCTTGAAAGCAACCCCTGAAAGTGCTAAAATAAAGGGCTTTTGTTAATACATACATATTGGTGTATTACTTAAAAAAACGATGGGCTTAAACTATTAGCTCAATTTTAACGACTCATGCCGACAACATGTTAGGGTGCTTTTTTGGAAAAGTAAATTGGTCGGCAGAGGCTCAACCCTTACGCTAAGGAGTGTTTTATGTCAGTAACAATGCGTCAAATGTTAGAAGCAGGTGTTCATTTTGGGCATCAAACCCGTTTTTGGAATCCAAAAATGGCCCCGTATATTTTTGGTCATCGCAATAAAATTCATATTATCAATCTTGAAAAAACTCTGCCTATGTATCAAGAGGCAATGAAGTTTGTTCGGCAAATAGCAAGTAATAAAGGGACTGTTTTGTTTGTTGGGACAAAGCGTCAGGCTAGAGAGATTGTTCGTGAGGAAGCTTTGCGGAGTAATTCTCCGTTTGTTGATCATCGTTGGTTGGGTGGGATGTTAACTAACTTTAAAACTGTTAAACAGTCCATTAAACGTTTGAACGAGTTAACAACCATGACGACAGATGGAACGTTGGACAAGTTGCCTAAAAAAGAAGCTTTAAATTATCAGCGAGAGCTTGAGAAGCTTGAGCGCAGTTTGGGTGGGTTTAAGGATATGCAAGGCGTTCCTGACGCGATGTTTGTGATTGATGTGGGTTATCAAAAAAACGCTATTGTTGAAGCTCGTAAATTAGGGATTCCTATTATTGGTGTGGTTGATACTAATAACTCAGTAGAAGGTGTGGATTACGTTATTCCTGGTAATGATGATTCAACCCGTGCTATCCGTCTTTATGCTCGTGGTGTGGCTGATGCCATTTTAGAAGGTCGCGCACAAAGTATTTCTGAATTGATTAAAGGTGAAGAATACGAGGAAGTCGTTGAGCCTGCACAAGAGTAAGTTATTGTTTTAATTGAGAGAAGTTTAAGGAGTTTAAAATGGCGGAAATTACCGCAAGTTTAGTGAAAGAGCTGCGTGAATTAACGGGGCTTGGCATGATGGAGTGTAAAAAAGCGCTTACAGAGGCTGATGGTGATATTAAAGCTGCTGAAGACCTGCTGAGGATTCGTAGTGGTGCTAAAGCCAGTAAAGCGGCTGGTCGTGTTACAGCCGAAGGGGTGGTGGCAACCTACTTAAATAGCCAGGGAAACCTCGGTGTTATGGTTGAAGTGAATTGCGAGACGGATTTTGTTGGTAAAAACGATGATTTCGTGTCCTTTGCTAAAGCGGCTGCAGAGTGCGTGGCTCATGCCGATGTGATTGATGTTGAGCAATTAAGCCAGTGTAAAACCTCGTCGGGAGAGATCCTTGAGGAAGCCAGGAAAGCGTTGGTAATGAAGTTGGGTGAAAACATTACCATTCGTCGCTTTGTGAGGTTTAATGCAACCGGTCGTTTAGCACAGTACCTTCATGGGTCAAAAATCGGAGTGATGATTGATGTGGAAGGGGGTGATGATGCCTTAGGTAAAGATTTGGCTATGCATATTGCGGCCAGTAAGCCTATTTGTGTATCAAAAGAACAAGTGCCTGCAGAAGTGCTTGATAAAGAGCGTGAAATTTATACGGCGCAAGCTGCTGAATCTGGTAAACCAGCTGAAATCGTCGCTAAAATGGTGGACGGTAGAATTGCTAAATACTTAGCTGAAGTTACGCTGCTGGGTCAACCTTTCGTGAAAGATCCTGACCAGACGGTTGAAAAACTCTTGACTGTTAAAAAAGCAAAAGTTCATGCCTTTACTATGTATGTGGTGGGTGAGGGGATTGAGAAGAAGAGCGAAGATTTTGCGGCTGAAGTAGCTGCCGCAGCAGGGGCGGCAATAGCCTAATCTTATGATGCAACCCGTTTACAAACGTATCTTAGTCAAGTTGTCAGGGGAAGCCCTGATGGGTTCTGATGCGTACGGGATTAATCGCGCCACGATCGACCGTATTGTGGCGCAACTCGCTGAGGTTCAACAACTCGGTGTTCAATTGGCTATAGTCATTGGCGGTGGCAATATTTTCCGTGGCGTTGCTTTAGGTGCGGAAGGGATGGACCGTGCAACTGCAGATTATATGGGGATGTTGGCTACGGTTATGAACGCCCTCGCTCTACAAGATGCCATGAAACGAGTTGGTTTGGTTAGCCGAGTTCAGTCTGCTTTACATGTGGATCAAGTTGCAGAGCCCTATATTAGAGGCAAAGCTTTACGTTATCTTGAAGATGGCCGTGTAGTGATTTTTGCGGCAGGCACGGGAAATCCTTTTTTCACCACAGACACTGCGGCCGCATTACGTGGCATGGAAATGAATGTTGATGTAGTTCTCAAGGCCACTAAAGTGGATGGTATTTACACTGCCGATCCGATTAAGGACTCTCAAGCTAAGCGATATGATTTCTTAACTTTTGAAGAGGCTATAGTCAATAACTTGCAAGTAATGGATGCTACGGCATTAACTTTATGTCGTGATCAAAATATGCCCTTGTGTGTGTTTAGCATATTTAAGGAAGGCGCACTAAAACGTATTATTATGGGTGAGCCTGAGGGAACATTTGTTAGGAATTAATTGGAGCCAGTCGAATGATTGCTGACGTAAAAAAAACAGCCGAACAAAAAATGGCTAAATCCATTGAAACATTGAAATTAGATTTGTCAAAAGTGAGAACTGGACGTGCTCATGCGGGTTTGCTCGATCATGTCATGGTGGACTACTACGGTACCCCCACAGCGGTGAACCAAGTAGCGAATGTTAATTTGATTGATGCAAGAACAATTGGCGTTTCTCCTTACGAAAAGCATTTACTGTCAGCCATCGAAAAAGCAATACGGGATGCTGATTTGGGGTTAAACCCAGCTAGTCAGGGTGACTTGATTCGAGTGCCGATGCCCGCTTTGACGGAGGAAAGACGTAGGGATTTAACCAAAGTTGTTAAGTCTGAGGCTGAAAATGCTAGAGTTGCAGTGAGAAATATTCGTCGTGACGCAATCAGTCAATTAAAAGATTTGCTTAAGTCCAAATCAATTTCTGAGGACGATGATCGTCGAGCTCAGGATGACATACAAAAAATAACCGATAAATTTATTGCAGAAATTGATAAATTGTTGACTGTCAAAGAATCGGAATTAATGGCGGTATAAATTTTATTTCACCTGAGGATTTGCCATGAGTCACATCAATAGCTCTACCCTAGCAATTCCTGAGGTTGGATCAATTCCAAGGCATGTGGCTGTGATCATGGATGGTAACGGTCGTTGGGCTCGAAATAAATTATTGCCAAGAATCATGGGCCATCGGCGTGGTGTCGATTCTCTCAGGACTCTGGTTAAGTCCGCCATGGATATGGGTATTTCTTATATTACTCTTTTTGCTTTTAGTAGCGAGAATTGGCGACGTCCCTCCGATGAAGTCTCCATGTTAATGCAGCTCTTTTTAACGGTATTAAAAAAGGAAATTACTCGCTTACACCGCCATAACATCCGTTTAAAAGTGATTGGTGACGTATCTCAGTTTGATGCAACTCTTCAAGAGGTGATTCGAGCTTCTGTACAATTAACGCAACACAACACTCAGTTAACCCTTACTATTGCCGCGAATTACGGTGGTCGTTGGGATGTATTGCAAGCTGTCAATGCACTACTGCAATCAAAACCCCATATGAAAAACGAGGCGATTACAGAAAGTGATTTACTTCCCTTTTTGTCAACGAGTGATATTCCTGAACCCGATTTGTTTATTCGTACAGGGGGGGAGAAACGAATGAGTAATTTTTTATTGTGGCAATTGGCTTATACCGAGCTTTATTTCACTGATACCCTATGGCCTGACTTTAACGAATCGAGTCTAAGAGAAGCGGTACTGTCTTATCAATTAAGAGAAAGACGATTCGGTAGAACCAGTGAACAAGTGATCCATTCAAACTGGCCTAGTGTGTCTACGGCTTTATAAGAAATGTTAAAACAAAGAGTCGTGACGGCTTTTTTTTTATTCATGGGTATGGGCTGGGCACTTTTTTATACCTCGGAAAAACAATGGCTTGTCTTAGTGGCGCTAATTGCCATAGTCGCCTTATGGGAATGGGCACAGCTAGGTCGTTATTCTTTGCTTAATACTGGTTTATATGTATTAGGCAGTATGGGAGTTTTTCTCCTCATACTGTTCCTTGATACTACGAATTCAATTATCCTGACGATAAATATTTTATCAGTGGCCTTTTGGCTGATTATAGCTCCCCTTTGGTTAAAAAGAGGTTGGCACTTACAGAATAAGTGGACACATGCATTACTTGGGTGGTTACTGATTTTTGCGACTTTTTCTTCACTCTCGGTCATAAAACAATCTGGCGCCCTCCACTTACTGTTATTGTTTGGTGTTATTTGGTTGTCTGATAGTGCTGCCTACTTTGCCGGTAGATCTTTTGGGCGACACAAGTTAGCACCCAGTATTAGCCCTGGTAAAACTTGGGAAGGGGTAGCAGGGGCATTGTTTGCTGTTGGTTTATATGGTCTCTTTTTACAGTTATTTTGGCCTTGGCAGAAAATCCCTTTAACCATTTGGATACAGGCTCATCCTATCTTGTTTTACAGCTTGTTGCTGACTATAGTGGCCTTTGGGATTGAGGGGGATTTGTTTGAATCTTGGTTAAAAAGATGTGTGGGGGTGAAAGATAGTGGATTTATTCTACCTGGTCATGGTGGTATTCTAGACCGAATTGACGCCCTCATCGCAACGTTACCCATCATGGCTATTTGGACGCAGAGTTTGATTAAATAATCTATGACTAAGCCATCTATTACCATTTTAGGATCCACAGGGTCAATCGGGCGAAGCACTTTACAAGTGGTTGCTTTGCACCCTGATAAATATCAAATTTTTGCGTTAAGTGCCTTTAATAACGTTGAGCTACTCTTTGAACAATGTAAAGTATTTACACCTCATTACGCAGTTTTAGCTGCTATCACGCCTAACCCTGAACTTGATCAACGTTTTAAAGAAATTGGCGTTGAACTATTGTTTGGTCTTGATGCCCTTGAATACATTGCGGCACATGATACAGTGGATATTGTGATGGCAGCTATTGTTGGCGTAGCAGGATTACAGTCAACGCTGGCTGCGGCGCGTTGCGGTAAAAGAATTCTTCTGGCCAATAAAGAATCGCTGGTGGTGTCAGGAAAACTCTTGATTGATGCAGTGAAACAACATCATGCGACCTTATTACCTGTGGATAGCGAACATAATGCTATTTTTCAATCACTCCCAATAAACCATCAACAAGGGTTGGATCAGCATGGGATACGTAAAATTATTTTGACAGCTTCTGGCGGTCCTTTTTTACATAAACAATTCCATGAATTAACTCATATTACTCCAGAGCAAGCATGTAAACACCCTAACTGGAATATGGGTAAGAAAATCTCCGTAGATTCAGCCACCATGATGAATAAGGCTTTGGAGTTGATTGAGGCCTGTTGGTTATTTAACGCATCGGCCTCTCAGGTGGAAGTCCTCATACACCCACAAAGCATCATACATTCTATGGTGACCTATAAAGATGGATCCGTTATTGCTCAATTAGGGTGTCCTGATATGCGTACTCCCATCGCCCACGCCCTGGCTTATCCAGAGAGAATTGAGTCGGGAGTTGAGATACTAGATCTGGCTAAAATTGGTACGTTACAGTTTGAAGCAGTAAATATGGAACGCTTTCCTGCTATACGCTTGGCTTATGAGGTAGTACAAACTGGTGGAACTGCCAGTGCTATTTTCAACGCAGCAAACGAAGTGGCAGTAGGAAGTTTTTTGGAGGGGGAGATACCCTTTAACCATATTACAGAAATCATCGAAAGAGTACTGAACCACATGACAATGGGTCCTGTGGAGTCTCTGGCGGCCGTTTTGGCGGCTGACCACCAAGCAAGATTAGTTACTCAACAAATCATTAAGAAAAGTAAGGTATAGAAAATGGGTATGATTGAAACATTAGCGGCATTTTTAGTGACGCTATTAGTATTAATTACTGTTCATGAATTTGGCCATTTTTATGTGGCCAAACTCTCAGGAGTGAAAGTTTTACGCTTTTCAATTGGCTTTGGTAAACCCATTTGGCAAAAACGTTTTGGTAGCGATAAGACTGAGTTGGTCCTTGCTATGCTCCCCTTGGGTGGATATGTGAAAATGCTCGATGAACGAGAGGCGCCGGTTCCGCACAATGAGTTACATCGTGCTTTTAACAACCAAACACTCTTTAAAAGATTTGCGATTGTTAGCGCAGGGCCTTTAGCTAACTTTATTTTAGCTATTCTCCTCTTTACTATTCTTAATATGGTGGGCATGACAGGTATGCGTCCTTACGTGGATAGTCCTGCAAAAGGAACCGTAGCCGATAGTGCTGGATTACAAGCTGGAGAATTGATTACTGAAGTGGATGCTCAAAAAGTAGCCAGCTGGAGTGATCTTGAACCTCTGTTAGTAGAAAAAACGCTCAGTGAACAGAAAATCACCTTACAAGTTCAAGATGGCAGTGGACATATTGCGTTGAAGACATTGGATCTCTTTGGTTTCGATCTATCGCAAGCAGGACAAGACTTAATTAAAGAACTGGGTATTACGCCTTGGAATCCTCCCCTTGAGGCAGTTGTTGATCAAATCCTGCCAGATAGTCCGGCCGCCAAAGCAGGGTTAGAAAAAGGAGATAAATTTATATCAGTGAACAATCAACCGGTTTTAGATTGGCAAGCATTAGTGAAGACTGTTCAGTCGCACGCAAACCAAGAGTTGATAGTTCAGGTAGAGCGCGCTAAGCAAATACGTCAGATCAAGATTATTCCTGAAGCATTTAAGGGTCCAGATGGTTTGGTGATTGGACGAATCGGGGTGATGCCCATGCGTGATATTCAGTTGATTAATAAATTAAGAATTAACGTTAAGTATCCTCTGGGACAAGCGGTTATCAAATCCGTCGATAAAACATGGGACGTAACTGCTTTAACCTTTAAAACTTTTGGCATGATGCTAGTTGGTAAAGCCTCTTGGAAAAGTATAGGAGGGCCTGTACAGATTGCGGGATTTGCTGGAGAGACAGCGAAATTGGGTATTGTTCCCTTTTTATCCTTTGTTGCTTTAATCAGTATCAGTCTGGGTGCGTTGAATTTACTTCCAATACCGGTATTAGATGGCGGCTATTTGTTGTATTATGTAGTGGAATTATTAAAAGGGAGTCCAGTACCTGATTCATTTATTGCTTTTACACAAAAAATTGGACTGGTACTACTCACTGCACTCATGGCTTTCGCCTTATATAACGACATACATAGACTGTTTACTAATTGACCTGATTTCATGATCAAACAACTACTTTCTGTCCTGCTTTTATGCTCTATTAGTATCTTTGCTTTTGCTTTAGACTCCTTTGTCATTAAGGATATTAGAGTTGAGGGTGCGCAACGTATTGAAGTGGGAACTATCTTTACTTACCTGCCCGTCAAAGTGGGCGATAAGGTAACCGATGAAAAGGCCTCTGAGGCGCTGAAGGCTCTATATGGTACGGGGTTTTTTTCTGATGTGGTGTTAGAAAACGATCATGACGTATTAGTGGTTAAGGTCCATGAACGTCCAGCGATTGCGAAACTTGAAATTAACGGCTCAAAAGAGTTTCCAAAAGACCAACTTAAGGAAGCTTTGAAATCCATTGGTCTGGTGGAAGGTCGTATTTACGATAAGTCGCTTCTTGATAAAGCGGAAAAAGAATTAAAGCGGCAGTATTTGAGTAAAGGACATTATTCAGCTCAAGTTATTGCCACGGTAACTCCCATGGATCGCAACCGGGTAGCGATTTCTTTAAATATTGTGGAAGGGGATACTGCTGAAATTAAGTCTATCGATATTATTGGTGTTAAAGCTTTTAAAGAGAAAGATTTATTAGCACAGCTTAAATTATCTACTCATGATTGGCTGAGCTGGTATACCAAAAACGATCAATATTCTAAGCAAAAACTCAGTGGTGATTTGGAGTCATTAAAAAGTTATTACGAGGATCGAGGTTATCTAGAGTTTGCTATTCTCTCCACTCAGGTGGCTATCTCTCCCGATAAATTAGGTATCTATATTACTGTTACTATCTCTGAGGGGAAGCGCTACACTGTCTCCAATGTGAATATGGCAGGGCGTTTTGTGGTACCGAAGGCGGAATTGGAAAAACTGATTAAGCTTAAAAAAGGTGAAGTGTTTTCAAGACAAAATGTCACGGAGTCCATTAAGGCGATATCTGACAGGTTGGCCAATGAGGGATATTCTTTTGCTAATATCAATGCTAATCCGCAAATTAATAAAGATAATCAAACAGCTTCTTTTACTTTTGTTATTGATCCAGGTCGTCGAGTTTACGTGCGCCACGTTAACATTTATGGCAATGCTAGAACTCGTGACGAAGTGATAAGGCGCGAGGTACGGCAGTTGGAAGGCGGTTGGTATTCTATAGCTAAAATTAATCGCTCAAAAGAACGTATTGATCGCTTGGGTTTCTTTAAAGAAGTGACCGTGGATACCAAACCAGTTCCAGGGACCACTGATCAGGTGGATGTGAACTTCACTGTGGTTGAGCAGCAAACGGGTTCCATTCAATTAGGTGCTGGTTATTCTCAAGTACAAAAGATTATTTTGAGTGGTAGTATCAGTCAAAACAACTTATTTGGTACAGGTAATTCTCTGACTCTTGCGTTAAATACTGGTTTGGTGAGTAGGAATATTTCATTAAGCTACTTTAATCCTTATTGGACGGAGGATGGGATAGGACGATCATATAGTATTTATGATCAATCTTTAGATACCACCTCGCTGATTGGTGTAAGCCCATACAGTACTAATACTATTGGTGCAGATACACATTGGACTGTTCCCTTGAGTGAAACCAATGCCTATACTTTTGGTTTTGGATTTGAGTCAACCAACGTCAATGTTTATACGGGCAGTCCACTGCAGTATTTAGGCTTTGTTAATCAGTTTGGCGATTTGGCTAGAACCATTAAAAGTGATATTGGTTTTACGAAGGATACGCGCGACAGTATCCTCTATCCTACCCGAGGAGCGAATCAACGCTATCGTTTAGAGGTGGGTTTGCCGGGTGCCGATTTGAAGTACTATAAAGCTACAGCAGATGATCAGTGGTTAACGCCAACATTTAAAAAAGATATTACTTTCTCCGCTTCCTCTCACCTAGGTTATGCCAATGGTTATGGTGGACAACCGTTGGCTTTCTTTAAAAACTTTTTTGGTGGGGGGCCGAACTCTGTTCGTGGTTACTATCCTTTTAGCTTGGGGCCACAGGCACAAGATATTTATGGCAATATTTATAACTTAGGGGGGGCAAAACTTGCCACAGGTAGTTTGGAGATTTATTTCCCCTTTCCAGGACTTGCTAACGATCACTCGTTCCGTTTAAGTACTTTTCTTGACGGCGGTAATGTATTTGGACAAAACCAGCCTATTTCAACCAGCCAATTTCGATATTCTTACGGGCTTGGGGTGAACTGGTATTCCCCATTAGGGCCGTTACAATTTAGTTATGCTTTTCCCTTTAAAACCCAACCCTATGATAATATTGAAAGATTACAGTTTCAGTTAGGTTCAACATTTTAAGAGAGTACTGATATGAAATTCTTAAGACTAGTTTTAGCCGTTGCACTTTTATCCTCTGTTTCAGCTGTCTATGCTGATAATGTCAAAATTGGTTGGATTAATATTGAACGGATTTTCCGTGAGGCAGCTCCGGCGCAAAAGGCTACTAAAAAACTTGAGCAAGAGTTTGCTTCTCGTGATGCTGATCTTCAACGTTTAGGTAAACAAGCACGTGACCTTCAAACTTCTTTAGACAGAGATGGTTTGACCATGTCTGAGTCTGACCGTAATGCTAAGCAACGTGAGTTAGCTGATTTAAACCGTGAATTTCAACGTAAACAAAGAGAGTTTCGTGAAGATCTTAATACCCGTCGTAATGAAGAGTTGGCCGGTATCCAAGAGAGAGCGAATAAGGTGATACGTCAGATTGCCGTATCCGAAAAATACGATTTAATTTTATCTGATGTGATTTATGCAAGCCCTACAATTGATTTGACTGACAAAGTGTTAAAGGCACTGTCTGATAAGTAATAGGAAGAGTGTTTGAAGTCAAAGTTATCATATTCTTTATCGCAAATTGCTCAGCAGTGTCAGGCTGAAGTATCGGGTGATGGTTCCGTTCTGATTGATGGGATTGGAACCATTGCTGGGGCTCAGGCAGGTGATATTACTTTCTTATCCAATTCGCTGTATCGTGACTCCCTAAAAAGTACAGGGGCCAGTGCGGTTATACTGTCTCCTGAGGATCTCTCCTGTATTTCTTGCAGTGGTTTGATAAGTAAAAACCCCTATGCCACTTATGCGCGAGTAGCTCAATTACTTTTTCCTATAGCAAGACGCTCTACTTGTGTGCATCCTAGTGCGGTGATTTCTCAGGACGTAGTGCTGCCGCAACATATCGTCATTGGGCCCAATGTGGTAATTGAGTCTGGAGTGAAGTTGGGTGAGGGAGTAGTCATTGAGGCAGGATGCTTTATTGGTCAAGATTCGATCATTGGTGCGAATTCAAAATTGTACCCTAAGGTAACGCTCTATCACTCTACCCAACTGGGCGAGAGGGCTATTGTTCATGGGGGAGTGGTTATCGGATCCGATGGCTTTGGTATGGCTTGGGATAAGGGAAGTTGGATTAAAATCCCGCAAATTGGTAGAGTGATCATTGGTAACGATGTTGAAATCGGAGCCAATACCACCATTGATCGTGGGGCCATTGACAACACAGTGATTGAAGATGGAGTGAAATTAGATAATCAAATCCAAATTGCACATAACTGTCATATTGGCGCACATACTGTTATCGCAGGTTGTACGGGTGTGTCGGGCAGTACTACCATAGGTAAATATTGTCGTATTGGTGGGGGGGTGGGGATTGTTGGACATTTGAAGATTTGTGACGGGGTTACCGTAACGGGTTTCACAATGGTGACAAAATCAATTACAGAACCCGGAATGTATTCCTCTGGAGTGCCGGGTACTCTCCACAAAAATTGGATGGAGACTTTAGTCCATTTACGAAATCTCTCCGATTGGGTTAAACGCGTCAAAGCTTTAGAGAAAGTATTTAAAAAAGAGGAATAGAGGTGAACATGACTATTATGGATATCAAAGAAGTGATGAAGTACCTTCCACATAGATACCCTTTTTTGCTCATCGATAAAGTAATTGATTTGAAGGAGGGGGAATTTATCACGGCTGTTAAAAATGTGACCATGAATGAGGATTTTTTTCAAGGACATTTTCCAGGTCATCCTGTTATGCCAGGAGTATTGATTATTGAAGCAATGGCTCAGGCGGCCGCTCTGCTTAGCTATAAAACAGAGGGGACGCAACCCAATGGCAATATGGTGACTTATTTTATTGGTATTGATAAGGCCCGTTTTAGAGCTCCTGTTTTTCCTGGCGATCAACTAATTCTTAAAGCTAAATTAATACGACGCTCTTCACGCCTGTGGAAATATGAAACACAAGCACTGGTGGATGACAAGATAGTTTCAGAGGCTGAACTGTTATGTACTGAGAAGAATATCGCAGAATGATGATCCATCCCACAGCCATTATTCATCCCAATGCTCAACTTGATGAAGGTGTTAAAGTTGGCGCTTATTCGATTATTGACGAACAGGTGATTATTGGACGAGATACGGTTATTGGCGATCACGTTAAAATTTCTGGTAAAACAATCATTGGTCAACGTAATAAGATTTATTCTTTTGCAGCTCTCGGTGGGGAACCTCAAGATAAAAAGTATCGCGGGGAAAACACGGCCTTAGAAATTGGTCATGATAATGTTATCAGGGAGTTCTGTACGTTTAATATCGGTACCATTGATGATGGTGGGGTAACTCGATTAGGTAACCATAACTGGATTATGGCTTACGTTCATCTGGCTCACGATTGCCAGGTGGGGAATCATACCACTTTTGCAAATAATGCCAGTCTTGCGGGTCATGTCCATGTGGACGATTGGGCTATTCTAGCCGGTTTTTCTGGGGTACATCAGTTCTGTCGTGTTGGAGCACACAGTTTTATAGGGATCTCCGCGGTTGTTACGCAAGATGTTCCACCCTTTGTGACGGTAGCAGGCAATCCCACCTCCCCTCATGGGGTGAATAGCGAGGGCATGAAACGTCGCGGTTTTAGTGCAGAAGAGATTATGGCAGTAAAACGAGCTTATAAAAAACTTTATCGCTCTTCTTTATCACTGGAAGACGCCAAAATTGCAATTAAAGAATTGGTTGCAGAGTATCCAAAAATGGAGTCTTTTTTAGACTTTCTATTGCAACCTAGCTCTCGTGGCATTATGCGCTAATGTTAAAGATTGGTATAGTGGCAGGGGAGGCATCAGGTGATCAGTTAGGTGCTTCATTAATACAAACTTTAAAAAAACACTATCCACATATTCACTTTGAAGGTATTGCGGGACCTTTAATGATGGCTGAAGGTGCCCGATCTCTTTTTCCTATGGAGAAGCTATCTGTACGCGGATACTTGGAAGTCATTCTTTCTATTCGTGAATTACTGTCTATACGTAGACAATTAGTTCACTATTTTATTAATAATCCCCCAGACTTATTTATTGGTATCGATGCCCCAGACTTTAACTTGGGAGTAGAAGAAAAGTTACATGCTAAAGGGATTAAAACTGTTCAGATGGTAGCGCCCACCGTCTGGGCCTGGCGAGAGGGAAGGATTCCTCTTATTCAACGCGCAGTGGACCGCTTGTTGGTAATCTTCCCATTTGAAAAAGATTATTTTGCTAAGCAACATGTGACTGCTACCTACATTGGCCATCCTTTGGTGAATCAGATCCCGTATCCGGTGCAGCGTGTAAAAGCCCGAGAATCACTGGGTATAGACGCAGAAAAACGTGTGATCGCACTATTACCCGGTAGTCGTCAATCAGAGATTAAGTACCATGCAAATTTATTTATTGCTGTAGCAAGAAGGCTCAGTCAAGAACACCCACAGTTAGTTTTTTTGATACCGTTTATTAATACTAGACTAAAAGATATGTTTTATCAGCAAGTGGGTTCCAGCATAAAGGATTTACCTCTAATTATGCTGCAAGAAAACGCCCACCGCGCTCTATCCGCTGCAGAAGTCGCTTTAGTGGCATCAGGGACCGCTACCTTAGAAGCGGCTTTGTATGACTGCCCGCAAGTTGTGACGTATACACTCTCCTCTTTGACCGCCTGGATGGTACGCCGTAAAAAGAAAAAAGGTTTTGTTGCGTTACCTAATTTGATTTTAGATGAACCCATTATTGATGAGTGGCTACAAGAGGGGGCTACAGTGACCAATATTACCCAAAGTATCAGTTTATTATTGTCCCCAAGTGTCAAACGCGAGCAGATGATATTGGCCTATCAAAGAATGCGCCAAGCCTTAGAGTTGGATACGGAAAGTGCCATGATGGAGGGGATAAAACAAGTTTTAGATCAACATGCTAATTAAAAAAAAGATAGGGTTGAGAGAGGGAATAGAACCTTTGGTAGGTCTCATCGCAGGTCTTGATGAAGCCGGTCGTGGGCCCATTGCAGGTCCTGTGATGGCAGCCGCTGTCATTTTGGATCCCCGCCATCCAATTGATGGCTTAAATGATTCTAAGCAACTCAGTCAAGCAAAAAGGGATCAGTTGTCCCCATTAATTAAGAAGAATGCTCTCTCCTGGGCAGTGGCTGAGGCCAGCGTGGAGGAAATTGATGAGATAAATATTCTTCAGGCCTCTTTATTGGCCATGCGGCGTGCTTTACTGAATCTGTCTCTTCAACCAGATGGTGTCTATATTGATGGTAACCAGTTTATTCTTTGTGATTACTCGATGTACGCCATAGTAGGCGGGGATGCAAGGGTGTCAGCCATATCCGCCGCTTCTATTCTAGCGAAGACAGAACGCGATAAATATATGCTTAATTTACATCAACAATATCCCTATTATGGCTTTGCTCAGCATAAGGGTTACCCAACGCAACACCATCTTAAGATGCTTGCTGAGCATGGGGTCAGTTGTCATCATCGAAAAAGTTTTCGTCCTGTACGAGAGCGAATATGAAAACCATTACCTCCACGGAAAACCCATTGGTGCGTCATATTGTTCGTCTTGCCAAAGACAATCTCTACCGTCAACAAACTCAACAAGCAGTGATTGAAGGTATTCATTTGGTTGAGGGGCTCTCGCACAGCCATAGTGCGACACTGGACACCCTGATTTACTCGGCAGAGAAGGGGGCTAATCAGGAGATCGTTGACTTGGTTAAGGCTAATTTTAGTCAGGCCATTGAAGTTCCTCCTGGGGTATTTAAGAAACTGAGTACCTTGTCTTCTCCTGATGGCTTAATGGCAGTGATCAATATCCACTCTTATCGGCCTTCCTATAGTAGTAGAGGCTTTTGTTTGATGCTTGATAATATTCAAGATCCGGGAAATGTGGGGACCTTATTGCGCTCAGCTGCAGCCAGTGGCTTTAATAGAATATTGTTGTCCAAAGGTTGCGCCCACGTTTGGTCTCCTAAGGTGCTACGCGCTGCCATGGGGGCGCATTTTGTGCTGTCTATACACGAACAGGTGGAGGTGTTAGAGTCTCTTACACAGACTCATCAAGAGGTATGGCTCGCAGCACTTACAGATAGTAGTGAAGATTATAAGCAGGTGAATTTATCCCAACCCTTTACACTGGTGATTGGCAATGAAGGGAGCGGTATAGATCCTCAACTATTAAAACATTACTCAAACCATCTTCATATTCCAATGATCAATCAAGTGGAGTCGCTGAATGCAGCAGTGGCAGGCTCTATTATCATGTTTGAAAGCTTAAGACAGCAATCACCATTTACCAAACCTTAATGGCAAAAATAGCTCCAATTTGAATAGCATTGCCATTGGCACTTTGGTTGTTGAGTAATCCGTTGAAATGAAAATAACCTATTTCAGGGACAAAACTGGTACTGTCTGTTAATCTTATTTTACCGCCTGATGCAATACCGATCGCATTGAAGTGGTTACTGCCTGTACTGCCTACAGCAGTGGGAATAGCTGTATAGACTTCCCGCAGTTCCGTAAACCAAGTGTATTGTTGATTTAAAGTGTGACTGAGAACCAAATCTACCCCTGGACTATAAGCACTTTTAGAAACGCCAGAGAGATCTAAACAGGAATAAGCTAATCCCCCACTAACGCCACTTGATAAGCGTCATTCAGGTTGGTTAAGCGCTTTTTCAAGTCCACTTCGCTACCCAAGGTAGGTCCAACGCTAGTAAAAGGAAGGGCTACTTGTACCAAGCGATAGCCAATATCTAGGTCGTCAGTTAACCCATAGCGAAGGCCCGCATGGGGAATGGCCCCTGTAAAACTGTTACTTTGTGGGTTTCCCACTCGAGCAAACTGTGCTCCAGTTCCGGCAATGACTCCCAGACCTCCTGGATTAAGCGTTTTGGCATCAGAAAAACCTAATAGCCAGAAAGCATAGGTGGGTTGATAGAAACCAAATAAAGTAACCAGTAAGAGTATGTTAAACGCATTTTTACGCATGATAAGTAGGTCCAAGTTGAGATAGAAATATGAGTGGTCAGTTAACTGTCAATTCTGTCACGTCAATACAGGTTTCTCGATAAGCCAGTTTGATGCAAAATTGTAGTAGATAGTTCTTCGATAGACATATTTGTTGAGTCTAAAAAGGGGATACCTTGTCCTCTCATCAGTGCTTCCGCAGCTTGAATTTCATAGCGACAGTTTGCGAGTGAGGCGTATTCACTATCCGGTCGTCTCTCAGAACGAATCTGGTGTAATCGTACAGCTTTGATAGATAGTCCCCATAGCTTATTCTTGAAGCTATTTAACGCATCAGGCAGTTTTTGTCGGTGAAGATCTTCTGGAATAATCGGGTAATTAGCCGCTTTAATGCCAAATTGCATGGCTAGATAGAGACTAGTAGGGGTTTTACCACAACGTGATACCCCCACTAAAATAATTTCCGCTTCATTGAGCCCCCTAGCACTAACCCCATCATCATGGGCCATGGTGAAATTAATGGCTTCAATTCGTTGAGTGTAAGTCTTTGAATCGCCAGTGCCATGGGAGCGACCAATGGCATGGGACGAGGCAAGACCCAGAGCATTTTCTAAGGGGGAGATGAAAATTTCAAAAAAATCAAAGACTAAGGCCTGTGAGAGACGAACTATCTGACGTAGGTCATCATTGATTAAGGTACTAAACACAATAGCTTGGTTGCCATCTTCAAGTCCGGCTTGGTTAATAATTTGGACCGCCTCTTCAGCCTTTTCCTTGGAGGCGATAAAAGGCAGAGTCCGTCTCTTAAAAGAAACGGATTCAAATTGAGTGATTAAACTCTGTCCCAACATTTCTGCGGTGATACCGGTTCGATCGGAGACGTAAAAAACACTTCTTTTGGGCATAGGAAAATCTCTTTATTTGTGTAACCTATTATTTCATGAATATTTTATAATAGAAGTTTTTGTGGTGGTTAGGGGAAAACTATGTCTGGGGAATATATTCGTTGGTTTGAAGCATTACGTATGACTGATGTTGACTCAGTGGGAGGAAAGAATGCTTCTCTAGGTGAGATGATTAGCCAGTTAAGTCATGCTGGGGTTCGAGTTCCCGGTGGCTTTGCCACCACCGCACTGGCCTTTCGGGATTTTCTGAAGGAAGGCGAGTTGGAAAAAAGGATTCAGGATGTTCTAAGCAGTTTAAATGTGGATGATGTGAATGCACTGGCTCAAGCGGGTAAACAAATCCGTCAATGGGTTCTAGATGCCCCTTTACCTAAAAGATTATTAGATGAGATTGCTCATGCCTATCAAAATCTGGCTGTGGGCAGTGAAGCCAATCCCTCTGTAGCAGTGCGCTCTTCCGCCACGGCAGAGGACTTACCAGACGCTTCCTTTGCGGGACAACAAGAGACATTTCTTAATATTTCAGGATTAGAGAACGTTATTGAAGCCGTCAAGCATGTGTTTGCTTCGCTGTATAACGATCGCGCTATCTCTTATCGGGTCCACCAAGGGTTTTCTCATGCTGAAGTTGCCTTGTCAGCGGGTATTCAAAGAATGGCAAGAAGTGATATGGGGGCGAGTGGCGTACTGTTCACCATGGATACTGAGTCAGGTTTTGAGCAAGTGGTTTTAATTACCGCAAGTTGGGGTTTGGGTGAGAGTGTGGTTCAGGGAGCAGTAAATCCCGATGAGTACTATGTAAGTAAAATAGCTTTAAACCACAACAAACCTGCTGTACTGATGCGTAACTTAGGCTCTAAGTCCACAAAAATGATTTACAGCGCCGATAAAACTGCTGGAAAAACAGTGGCCACGGTAGAAACGGAGGAAAAAGATCGTCAGCGTTTTTGCTTAAATAACGACGAACTTGAGGAATTAGCCCGATATGCCATGATCATTGAGAAGCATTATCAACGTCCTATGGATGTGGAGTGGGCCAAAGACGGTGTTGATGGGAAGTTATATATTCTTCAAGCTCGACCAGAAACTGTAGCCTCTCGTAATAATGCTGATACGCTAGAGCGTTATCAATTACAACAGCAAGGCGAAGTACTGGTTACAGGCCGCGCTATTGGTCAAAAAATCGGTGCCGGTAAAGTTAAGATTATTTTTGATGTTAGTGAAATGGACCAGGTTCTGCCTGGCGACGTATTGGTTACCGATATGACGGATCCTAACTGGGAACCTATTATGAAACGTGCCTCCGCGATTGTCACTAATCGTGGAGGGAGAACCTGTCATGCTGCGATTATTGCCCGTGAATTAGGTATCCCTGCGGTGGTGGGTTGTGAAAATGCTACTGAGGTTCTGAAACATATTGAGCAAGTAACGGTCTCTTGCGCAGAGGGAGAAACGGGGCAGATTTATAAAGGTATACTTGATTTCAAAGTGAACTCTGTCACCTTGGATAGTATGCCTTCCATTCCAGTTAAAATCACCATGAATGTCGGGAATCCGCAATTGGCATTTGCTTTTCAACGTTTACCCAATGATGGGGTAGGTTTGGCGCGTTTAGAATTTATTATCAGTGCCATGATTGGAGTGCATCCCCGCGCTTGTCTTGATTACCCTAATCTACCAGCCGAGTTAAAAGATGAGGTGGAAGAAAAATCGAGGGGTTACACAAACCCTGTGCATTTTTACCGGGAGAAGTTAACAGAGGGTATTTCAACTTTAGCGGCGGCTTTTTGGCCCAAAAAAGTTATTGTACGTTTGTCTGATTTTAAATCCAATGAATATACTAATTTAATTGGTGGTAAGCAGTATGAACCCCATGAAGAAAATCCTATGTTAGGTTTTAGGGGGGCGGCTCGTTATATTTCTTCTTCCTTTAAAGAATGTTTTGAACTGGAGTGTCAAGCCCTTAAGCATGTCCGAGATGTGATGGGTTTTACCAACGTTGAGATTATGGTACCCTTCGTCAGAAGTTTATCTGAAGCTGACCGCACTCTGGCCTTATTAAGCGAACTCGGTTTAAAAAGAGGTGACAATGGCTTACGCATTGTGATGATGTGCGAGATTCCAGCCAATGCCATTCTGGCTGATCAATTCTTAGAGCGTTTCGATGGATTTTCCATTGGTTCTAATGATTTAACGCAAATGACCCTCGCTGTGGATCGTGATTCAGGGTTGGTGGCCCATGCCTTTGATGAGCGCGACCCTGCCGTTAAAGCGATGCTGCACCTTGCTATCAGTGCTTGCCGTCGTGCTAATAAGTATGTAGGAATTTGCGGCCAAGGGCCCTCAGATCATCCAGACCTTGCCCAATGGTTAATGGCGGAGGGTATTGAGTCCATGTCTCTTAACCCAGATTCAGTTATCTCTACTTGGTTATTTCTGGCTAAACCCGTTTAGTCAAAAAGTGAACAAGTAATACTGCGCTTCACTCGTCAAGGGTGAAGCGTTTCTTTATCGATTATGGACGATCATTAACACAGATGTTATGAAACTTAAATGTGCACTAATTGGGACTGGTCTTATGGGAACCCCCATGGGCATGAGGTTACTTGATCATGGTTATCAGCTGTTCGTCTGGAACCGTACGCCGGAGAAATGCCAACCCTTAATCGATGCTGGAGCCTTATGGTGTGACTCTCCTTATGTGGCGAGCACGCAAGCAGATGTCATTATGACTATGTTAAGTCATGCCCATGCGGTGAGTGAAGTTTTAGAAAAAGGGATATTGCAAGCACTCAACGCAAAGAAAATATTTATTGATATGAGCTCTATTCCTCCGCAGAATGCAAAACAGCATGCTGCCTGGTGTCATGATCAGGGAGCCTTGGTTTTAGATGCTCCGGTGTCAGGGGGAGTGGTGGGTGCAGAGCAGGGTACTTTGGCCATTATGGCTGGGGGCGATAGGTCAGCTTTTGATCAAGCCTTGGCTATTTTTACTGTTTTAGGTAGAGCAACCTACATTGGTGAGGCTGGGGCAGGAGCCTTGGCTAAATTAGCGAATCAAATGATTGTGGGGATTTCTATTGCGGCAGTTGCCGAGGCCATGACTCTTATGGCCCAAACTGGGGCTAATCCTAGAGCGGTGCGAGAAGCTATACGCGGAGGTTTTGCGGAAAGTCGCATCTTGGAACTTCATGGACAACGTATGATTGAGCGCTCTTTTATTCCTGGAGCCCATGCTTCAACGCAGCTGAAAGATTTAAATACAGCCTTGTCTGTCGCGCAGGAAGTCCATGTTGATTTACCTTTACTAAATAAGACGCGCGATTTGTTTGCAACCATGGTAGAAAATGGTTTTGCAGATCTTGATCATAGCGCTTTAATACTGGAGATTGAGCGCCTGAATCATATTCTCCGATAACAAGATCTTTGTCGTTGTGAAGGCTGCCTGTTTACGCCGAAGAAGGTTTAAGACAATTGATTCCTCAAAGGTGTGAAGTCACGCACTAAATTTTTGCCTTTCAGATGTACAAAATTTATAAACTCTTGTGTAATGGGCGGCAACAATTTTTCTTTTCGATAGACCAAATACCAATAACGCATGGCAGGAAAATCTTTGACATCTAATATGGTTAAGTGTTTGAGAGCGATTTCTAAATTAATATTAAACGCTGAGATAAAGGCAATACCCATGCCTGAGCGCACAGCTTGTTTAATTGACTCGGTACTTTGAACGGCTAAGGTAATATTCAGATCTTTTGAATTGTCTTTGAATTTTTCAATGATGGCTTCTCTGGTATCGGAGCCCATTTCACGAGTAATGAATGGTTCCTCGAGAAGCCGTTTAATGGGAATCTCTTTCTGATTAGCCAAGGGGTGATCAGGTCTTGCTACAATCACGTAAGGGTGAGGTGCAAACTTTTCCAATATCACTTCGAATTCAGTTGGCGGGGTGCACATAATGACTAAATCTATCTCATTTTCACTTAATTTTTCAATTAAACTAGCACGGTTAGCAATGGTTAACTCCACCTGTTTGGTGGCAGTGAGCGTTTTGAATTCCGCCAGAATATGGGGGAAGAAATAGTCCGCAGCGCTATTGACCCCAACATTCAACGTTCCACTGGAATTACCTTTAAACATATCCATGGCCGCTTCCGCATCGCGAAATTGATTAATAATGAGGCGGGAGTGTTTTAGCATGGCTTCCCCGGCTTGGGTTAAATAGACTTTCTTACCCAATTGCTCAAGCAAGGGAATGCCAACGTGGTTTTCAAGTTGTTTGATCTGAGTGGAAACGGCTGGCTGAGATAAACTCAATTCTTCAGCTGCTCGAGAATAAGAGAGTCGCCTCGCCACGGTTTCAAAAATTTTAAGTTGACGTAGAGTTGCGTGGCGCATATTTTTTTGTTTTGACCGCAGTCTCAAATAGTATTATTACTGAGTCTGTAGTGATGTTTAAAATTAATTATTGGTTACAATTTTTATTGTAACATTCCATTTTTTTTGATTGCAAACTATTTGTATCTTTGACCCCAAGTCTCAGTGTTGATTACCAGGTCTCGTGAGAGAAATCCCTGTTCTGGCATCCTGGATGCATTCCATGAGAAGGGTGGTCAGTGCGTAAACGGTCTCTAGTCGCGCAGTGGGAACATTGACAAGTTTACCGAGTTCAATGACTGAGCCCAATAGCGCGTCGACTTCGAGTTCCCTCCCGGCTTCCACATCTTGCAGCATGGACGTTTTATGTCGGCCCACTTTTTCCGCCCCATCAATGCGTTTTTCAATACTGACGCGGAAGGTAACATCTAATTGATGGGCAATGTTTTGAGCTTCGGTCATCATTTCCTTTGCCAACTCTCTTGTTTTGGGATGTTGGCAAATTTCTAATAGAGTACCGTGAGTCAAGGCGCTGATCGGATTGAAAGTTAAATTTCCCCACAATTTCAGCCATATTTCTGAACGAATATCCTCGAGTATGGGGGATTTGAAACCTGCCGCAGTCATGACAGCAGAGATTTTTTGGATTCGTTCCGTCATGGCACCATCGAGTTCACCTAAGGGGAAGCGCACTCCTTCCACATGTTTAATCACCCCCGGTGAAACACTCATGGCAGCAGGATAGACAACGCAGCCAATGATTTGATTGGGATTTAGGGTTTTCATGATCAGGCCCTGTGGATCAACGGTCTCTATTATATGATTTTGATAGGGACCGTCTTGACGTTGAAAATACCAGAATGGGATACCGTTTTGCATGGGGATAATGACCGTTTCTGGTCCCACTATTTGATTTATTTGATTCACAATGGGACTTAGTTGATGGGCTTTGATCGCCAGAATAATTAAATCTACCACGCCCACTTCACTGAAATTTTCCACCGCTCGAACAGGGCCTTGAATGCCCTCCGGGTGTTCCTCGCTGATCAGAGTCAACCCTTTTTCTAATATAGCTGAGAGTGTTTTGCCCCGAGCTACTACCGTAACTTCATTGCCAGATCGGGCTAATTGAACAGCTAAAAAGCCACCGATAGCTCCACCACCACCGATAATACAAATTTTCATGATTTATCCTAAGAATTTAATATCACTATAAGCAACTTATGTTTTCTATGCATAATATTTTTTAATATACCCATTTGCCATAATTTGTTGGGAATTAAATGTTAACATCGGGTTTTTAATACATTATTAACTTGTACTGAACCGCCCCGTGGCCAAAGTCAGGAGTTTCTCGTGGTTTGGAGTTGAGTCTTTTGTCAGTTAATCTGTAGCGTCATAGAATGTTTTAACTATGACTTAAGTAAACACTATTAATTATTACTCATTATCGAATTTACCCCCCCAATATTACCCAAACTTGGCAGAATTTGTCTGAATTAATGCGAAAGAATTGACATATGTACTTGACATTTTTCCGTGAAAGCGACAAAAAGGTAAGGTGAGATTAAAACATTATTTTTCAAAGAGGGATTTATGGAAAACGCTTTATCCGGTATTCGTATTCTTGATATGACCCATGTTCAGGCGGGCCCAACGTCGTCACAACTACTGGCTTGGCTTGGAGCGGATGTCATTAAGTTTGAACCGCCTACAGGAGACATTACACGTGGGCAGTTGCGAGATATCCCTGATGCAGATAGCTTGTACTTTACTATGCTGAATTGTAATAAACGGTCTATCACGGTTAATATGAAAAACCCCTCTGGTAAAGAGGTATTTGTTGAGTTATTAAAACAATGTGATGTACTGATGGAGAATTTTGGGCCCGGCGTCTTAGATCGTTTTGGTTTTACATGGGAAACAGTGCATAACATCAATCCCAGGATTATTATGGCTTCTATAAAAGGTTTTGGGTCAGCAGGGCCTTACTCTGAATTCAAAGCCTATGAGAATGTTGCGCAAGCCATGGGTGGATCTATGAGTACCACAGGTTTTGATGATGGTCCACCTTTGGTCACTGGCGCTCAAATCGGTGATTCAGGTACAGGGTTGCATTTGGCTATTGGGATTTTGGCTGCCTTGCAAGCCAGACACACAACAGGCAAAGGACAATATGTGGAAGTTGCCATGATGGATTCTGTTATGAATTTATGTCGTGTTAAGTTCAGAGATCATCAGCGACTCAGTCACGGTATCCTGCCGGAATACTCTGTAGATACTGCAAACCGCTCTGCTGCTCCGCGCAGTGGTAATGATTCAGGCGGAGGGCAACTGGGTAATGCCATTCAATGTAAGCCTGGGGGTCCCAATGATTATATTTATGTTGTGGTTCAAGAGGCTGTGTGGGAAAACCTAGCTAAAAAAATAGGTGGTGACACGCTTGTACAAGACCCTCGCTTTAGAACTATTCAAGAGAGAAGGCGTCACCAAAACATCATGTGGCAACTGATTACTGATTATGCTAGCCAGTACACCAAACGAGAGTTTATGGCCATTCTTAATAATATCGACGTACCCTGTGGTCCGATTATGAGTACCGAGGATTTAGCGCAAGATGATCATGTTAAGTTACGACAAATGTATGTTGAGTTAGATCATCCACAACGCGGGAAATGGTTTAATGTGGGGATGCCCATTAAATTGTCCGATAACAAGGTACCCATCAAACGCTCTCCTTTATTAGGGGAGCATACTGATGAAATTCTTAAGGAGATTCTGGGTTGGGATGAGGATAGAATTACGCAGCATAAACAAGCAGGAGCCTTTAATAAGTGATGACTGTCAGTGCGGGCGGGGGCTAGATCTCTGCTCGTTTTGCTTAAAGCATTGTCGGTAATGTTTGAGGTAAATGCTATTAAACGATATAATCACTCGTCTTACATTTATCTAATTCCATGACTAAGTATATTTTCGTCACCGGCGGTGTTGTTTCCTCCCTTGGAAAAGGCATCGCAGCCGCGTCACTGGGTGCTATCCTGGAATCCAGAGGCATCCGTATCACTATGCTCAAGCTTGACCCCTACATCAATGTAGACCCAGGCACCATGAGTCCATTTCAGCACGGGGAAGTATTTGTTACCGATGATGGAGCAGAGACGGACTTAGATTTAGGCCATTATGAGCGCTTTATTAGTGCCAAAATGACTAAAAAAAATAATTTCACCACTGGGCAAATCTACGAAAGTGTCATTAAAAAAGAACGCCGCGGTGATTATCTGGGTGGGACAGTTCAAGTTATTCCGCATATTACTGATGAAATAAAGAATTGCATTAATCAAGGATCGAGTGATGCCGACATCGCCATTGTTGAGATTGGTGGAACGGTGGGCGATATTGAATCTTTGCCCTTTCTAGAAGCCATTCGTCAGATGGCCGTTGAGTTACCCCGTGATGCCACCTGTTTTATTCATTTGACTCTGTTGCCTTACTTGCCCTCTGCGGGAGAGATTAAAACCAAGCCTACTCAGCATTCTGTAAAAGAGTTGCGTGAAATTGGGATACAGCCCGATGTACTCATTTGTCGTGCTGACCGGCCATTACCTAACGATGAACGTCGTAAAATTGCATTGTTTACTAATGTGCATGTGGACGCTGTGATTTCTGCTCCTGATGTGGATAGTATTTATAAAATACCCAGTGGTTTACACGCCCAGCATTTAGATGAGATTGTGTTAACTAAGCTAGCAATGAAAGCACCCCCAGCAGATTTGTCACAATGGTCAAAATTAGTGGATGCCATCGAGCATCCTTTGTATGAGGTCAGTATTGCCATTGTTGGCAAATACGTCGATTTAATAGAATCGTATAAGTCTTTATCCGAGGCTTTGATTCATGCGGGGATCCATCAGAGAGCGAAAATTAATATTCATTATGTGGACTCAGAGCGCTTGGAAAGTGATGGCGTGGATTGTCTAAAAGGAATGGATGCCATTTTAGTTCCTGGCGGCTTTGGTAAGCGTGGTGTGGAAGGAAAGATAAAAGCTATCCGCTTTGCTCGCGAATTCGCCGTTCCTTATTTGGGAATATGTCTGGGGATGCAATTGGCTGTTGTCGAGTTCGCCCGTCATTGTGCGCATTTAACTGCGGCTCACAGTACCGAATTTGAGCCCACAACGCCTCACCCAGTGATTGCCTTAATCACAGAGTTTGTTAATGCTAAGGGGAGCGTTGAAAAGCGTACCAGTAGTTCTAATTTGGGCGGCACCATGCGTCTTGGTGGGCAGAGTTGTATTTTAGAAGAAGACTCTCTGGCCAGAGCGATTTATCAACAGGAGCTGATTACTGAGCGTCATCGTCATCGTTATGAAGTGAATGATTTTTATTTGCCTCAATTGACGGCGGCAGGACTGAAGATTTCAGGAAAATCCAGTAATGAGGGATTATGCGAGATGATTGAGTTGCCCTCTCACCCTTGGTTTGTGGCGTGCCAGTTTCATCCTGAGTTCACTTCAACGCCCCGCGCGGGACATCCTCTGTTTAGTGCTTTTATCCAAGCAGCATTAGCGCAGCATAAGAAAAGCCTGTTACCTGGGGAGCAATCATGAAACTGTGTCACTTTGAAGCCGGTATTAATCAGCCCTTCTTTTTGATCGCGGGACCTTGTGTTATAGAGTCCCGTGAGTTGGTGTTTGAGATTGCAGGACAATTAAAAGAAATAACGCAAGAACTGGAGATTCCTTTTATTTTTAAAGCCTCCTATGATAAAGCTAATCGCAGCTCAGGAAGTTCTTTTCGTGGTCCTGGACAAGATCAAGGCTTAGCTATTCTCGCTGAGGTGAAAAAACAGTTATCAATTCCTGTATTAACGGATGTTCACGAAAGAGAGGATGTGAACGAAGTGGCCGCGGTGGTGGATGTTTTACAGACGCCAGCTTTTTTATGTCGGCAAACGGATTTTATTGAGGCGGTAGCACTCTCTGGTAGGCCTGTTAATATTAAAAAAGGGCAGTTTTTGGCTCCCCATGATATGAAAAACGTGGTGGATAAAGCCAAAAAAGCCAGTGGTATGGATAATATTTTGGTTTGTGAGCGGGGGGTATCCTTCGGTTACAATAACTTGGTATCGGATATGCGTTCTTTATCCATCATGAGAGAGACAGGTTGCCCAGTGGTTTTTGATGCCACTCACTCCGTCCAGCTACCTGGTGGTTTGGGATCAGCAAGTGGCGGCCAAAGGGAGTTTGTCCCGGTTTTAGCCCGTGCGGCGATGGCGGCCGGAATTGCTGGTATTTTTATGGAAACCCATCCTCGTCCACAGCAAGCTTTATCAGATGGACCCAATGCCTGGCCCTTGGGTCAGATGAGAGAGTTATTAGAGACTTTGCTTGAAATTGATATGATTGTTAAAAAACAAGGTTTGATTGAAATTCAATGATTGATTAGGAAACCCTATTATGAGTTCTATTGTTGAAGTATACGCCCGTGAAATTCTTGATTCTCGTGGTAACCCTACTGTGGAAGCCGAGGTGGTCACTGAGGATGGCGCACTAGGTCGAGCTGCGGTTCCCTCAGGAGCTTCCACAGGAAGTCGTGAAGCGATTGAACTGCGTGATGGGGATAGTAAACGCTACTTGGGTAAAGGTGTGGAAAAAGCAGTTCATCATGTGAATACTGAAATATATGAAGCTCTTGTAGGTCTGGATGTCAGTGAACAAGGTTATATTGATCAAACCATGATTGAATTAGATGGCACCGAAAATAAAGCACGCTTAGGGGCCAATGCCATCTTAGCCGTGTCTCTCGCCACAGCAAAAGCTGCTGCTGAGGAAACTGGTTTACCACTCTACCGTTATCTGGGGGGCGCTAATGCGATTGAATTGCCGGTGCCCATGATGAATGTTATTAATGGTGGGGCACACGCTAATAATGGTCTTGATATGCAGGAGTTTATGATACTTCCTGTGGGGGCTGACAGTTTTAAGGAGGCTCTACGTTATGGTGCTGAAGTATTTCATCATCTTAAGAAATTGATTGATGAAGATGGGATGTCCACCACTGTGGGTGATGAGGGTGGGTTTGCTCCACGACTGCAAAGTAACGAAGCCGGTTTGATACTTATTATGCGTGCTATTGAGAAAGCAGGCTATCGCCCTGGAGAGGATATTGCTATTGGTTTAGATTGCGCTAGTTCTGAGTTTTACAAGGATGGACTTTATCATTTACATGCTGAAAACCGCAGCTTGAGTTCAGGGGAGCTGATTGATTATCTGACTCATTGGGTCAATAAGTATCCCTTAATCACCATAGAAGATGCTATGTCGGAGGCTGACTGGAGTGGCTGGGAGGAGCTGACTGCTCGATTAGGAAAACAGGTACAGTTAGTGGGCGATGATATCTTTGTCACTAACGCTAAGATTCTTAAAGAGGGTATTCAGCGCAAGATTGCTAACTCTATCTTAATTAAGATTAATCAAATTGGTACCTTAACAGAAACCTTTGCCGCCATTGAAATGGCAAAGCGTGCGGGTTATACCAACGTGATATCTCATCGTTCCGGTGAAACCGAGGATACTGTTATAGCTGATATTGCTGTGGCAACCAATGCGGGACAAATTAAAACGGGTTCACTCTCCCGTTCAGACCGGTTGGCTAAATATAATCAGTTACTGAGAATTGAAGACGAATTAGGGTCTGTTGCACGTTATTTGGGCAAAGATACTTTTTATCAACTGTAAATTACGGTCAGGGATGTAATGAGGGATCCTAGTAAGATAGTCTCATTTGTTTTATTACTATTAATCACTATGCTCAGCTATTCCCTTTTTATTGGTAAAGGGGGGTGGCTGAGAATTCGTAATTTAAATCAGCAGATCAGTCAGCAACGAGACGCTAATGTGCAACAAAAAACACGTAATGATGCTTTAACTGCTGAAGTGAGGGATCTAAAAAAAGGCACCGATGCCTTGGAGGAACACGCCCGAACAGATTTAGGCATGGTTCGACAAGGAGAAACTTTTTATCGTTACGTGCCTCCTCCCTCACAAAATGATTCCCAATCAGTTAATCCTGCCGCTCAGTCATCAAAGAATAAATAAGTCTTATTCCTTAAAGAATTTTTTTCCACCAGGGGGTGTTGATAGACGGTTTGTTTTTTAAAAAGCGACTATTCGGGAAGTCGCGATTTAATACTCTGAAGGCATCCTCTGAGAGTTTTGTTAAGTGCATGGCTTGATAACTTTTTGCCATAATATAGATGGCTTCTTCCACCTGTGGGCTTTTAGGGTATTGACTAAGTACTTCCTTAGCTCGATCTACGGCAGCGAGGTAGGCTTGACGCTTATAATAATACCTGGCCGTAATGACATCACCCTTCGCTAGGGCGTTGACGATATAACGCATGCGAACAACGGCATCGGGCGTGTATTTACTCTTCGGAAATCGGGTTACTAACTCCTTAAAGGTTTCAAATGCATCACGATAGGGTTTGCTATCGCGTTGAGCCAGATCTGATTGGGAGTACACTCCAAAAAGACCTAAGTCATCATCAAAGTTAGCCAGTCCTTTCATATAGTAGGCATAATCCACTCCCGGATGACTGGGATGGGCCTTAATGAAGCGATCAGCCTCGCTGATGGCGGAGGCTTTTTCCCCTTGCTTGTAATAAGAGTAAATTTGCTCAAGTTCTGCTTGCTGTGAATAAATACCGTAGGGGTAACGAGTTTGCAGCGATTCGTAAAGTTTGGCTGCTTGTTCGTAGTTACCATCAAGCATTTGTGCTTTAGCTTCGGTATAAATTTTAGAAGCCGACCAGTTTTTGGTAGGATCCAAGTCATCTGTAGCACTACTACAACTCACTATAGCCAAAGATAAGGTAAGGAGTAAAAAACGAGTTATACTAATGTTCATAATGTCCAAAGTATTTGTTAATTTAATAGATTATACCAGTCTTGATGAGCTTGACTCAATGGAAGTCATGATACCTCACGATTTGGCAGGTTATCGTCTTGATCAAGCCTTAGTGGCTCTTTTTCCAGATTATTCTCGCAGTCGCTTACAGCAATGGATTAAAAATGGTGACGTGAAGCTTAACGGTCAGGTAGCGCAACCCAAAGGGAAGGTATGGACCGATGACAAAGTTAGCATGCTTATTCCTGAAGAGGTAGATCCTGAGGTAATCATAGCCCAACCCATTCCGTTACACATTGTTTTTGAAGATGAAGACCTGATTGTTATCAATAAGCCCGCTGGATTGGTGGTTCATCCAGGGAATGGCAATTGGACAAACACCTTACAAAATGGCTTGTTGTTTTATAACGATCAATTAAAAATGGTCCCTCGTTGCGGTATTGTGCATCGTCTGGATAAAGACACAAATGGTTTAATGGTTGTGGCCAAGAACTTATCCACTCACCAGGATTTGGTGCGGCAATTACAGGCAAGGACCGTTAAACGACATTATTGGGCCTGTGTTCAGGGGATGCTAACTATGCCCGGTCAAGTGGATGCTGCCATCAGTCGTCATCCCACTCAACGCATTAAAATGGCGGTGGTGGCCACGGGGAAAGAAGCCTTAACGTATTACAATATTCTTGAGCGGTTACCTTGTCACACATTGGTTGAGTGTCACCTTGCCACGGGGCGAACCCATCAAATTAGAGTACATATGCAGTTTATTGGTCATCCCTTGGCAGGGGACCCGGTTTATGGGGGGAAACCTGCCCGCTTTGATGATAACAGTATGCAGGCTTTACAATCCCTTCATCGACAGGCGCTACAGGCTTTTCGCTTAGGACTCATTCACCCAAGAACTAAGGAGTATTGTGAATGGAGTATTCCTTTGGCGGCGGACTTGGTCGCGCTTGTGGAGGCGCTGAGACAGTGTCGTTATGAATGAATTCATAGTTAATTGGCCTGCTCCTCAATGGGTAAAAACCTTTACCACAGTGCGTCAAGGTGGAGTAAGTGTAGGTCCTTGGGCCAGCCTTAACTTGGGTGATCATGTGCAGGACGTGCCTGAGCATGTGGCCATTAATCGTCAACGAGTTGAGCAATATATAAAAGTTAAGCCCCATTATCTAAAACAAGTTCATGGTACAACAGTAGTGAGGCTTGACGATCGTCATGATAGTGCCCCTCCTGAAGCGGACGCAGCGATACTGTCTACACCGGGTAAGGCTGCCGTAGTCTTAACAGCGGATTGTATGCCCTTACTGTTTTGTCATGCAACAGAAAAAGTGGTGGCGGTAGCCCATGCCGGATGGCGAGGTTTAGCGCAAGGGGTTATTGAAAAAACCATTCAGGCTATGGGCGTTACAACTGACCAGCTTTTGGTATGGATTGGCCCTACTATTAGTCAGTCAAACTTTGAAGTAGGGCAAGAAGTCAGGGATGTCTTTATGCAACACAACAGGCAAGCCGCAAGTGCTTTTAAGCAAACGTCAAAACCTGGAAAATGGCAGGCGAATTTAGTGGCACTCGCTAAACAGCAGTTACACCAACTTGGAATTACAGCCATTTATGGGGGCGAAACCTGCAATTATCAACAGGCAGATTTGTTTTATTCTCACCGGCGTGATGTGGGCTTGACTGGACGAATGGGGTACTTCATTTGGATCGATGACCCCATGCAAAGCAACGTATAATATTGAACCATTAACACTAAGAGTAACGATCAGTGATCACGAGTCCTTTAATTAATACCGTCATAGCAAGTTTGGCTGCGGGTTCGCTATCGGTGGTGTGTGCAATATTTGTGGTGCTCACTGCTCGTCCCACCTGGGTTCCTTTACTGGTTAGTTACGCTATTGGTGCACTGTTAGGCGCTGTTTTTTTGGAAATACTGCCCCATGCCTTTACTCTCTCGCATAATGCTGACTTAGTCTCTATGACTGTGTTAGCGGGAATTTTATTGTTTTTTCTGTTAGAAAAGCTGGTCTTATGGCGTCATGTTCATGCCCATGACATGACAGAGCATACACGTGAAGCTCACGAGAGCCACCATCGTACCGGTGCCATGGTGGTGGTGGGCGACTCTGTTCATAATTTTGTGGATGGGATTATTATTGCTGCGGCTTTTGTTGCTAATACTCAACTAGGTATTGTGACAGCTTTGGCTATTATTGCTCATGAAATTCCGCAAGAGGCGGGAGATGTTTTGGTACTTTTACATTCTGGATTGTCAAAAAGAAAAGCATTATTATTTAATCTGTTAACTAGCGTAGCCACTTTAGTAGGTGGAGTGTTTGCTTGTCTCGCGCTACAGTCTTTACAGCACAGTGTCCCTTATTTATTAGCTATGGCAGCTGCAAGCATGATTTATGTGGCTGTGGCTGACTTGATTCCAGGGCTCCACCGCCGAATTGATGTTAAAGAGTCAGTTTGGCAAGTGATACTGATTGCCTTAGGTGTCGCCTCTATTCATTGGATGCATATACTGGTGGGAGAGTAGAATATTTAATAATTCTTTAACCAATATTAGATTAACATAGTAAATTAACTTAACTTAAAACTATGTGACTATATTAAATAAAAATAAGAGCCATAGTTGTTTTTTGTTTTAAGTGAACTTTAAGCTGTGATAGTTAAAATCTACGCTCCAATTATCTCGTTGATATGACTAATGAACGTTAAAGCCATAGTTTTTTCTGTAGTCTTACTTGTATCCGGATGCGCTACCTATGAGAGTCAGCCGTTACCAGATAAACCGCTTTGGCCTCAAAATATAAATCGTCTTGAGAGTTCTGATTTACGTCTTTTGACTCAGACTTCGGGTCCCTTTATTTTTAATCCTAATGATGGATTGAATGTACTTGAGGTGGCTGCCGTGGCTGTGACCCATAACCCGGGATTGCAACTGGCCAGGGACGCTGCTGGAGTTACTAAAGCGCAGGCTTTTCAAGCGGGTCTGTTACCCGACCCCACCTTGATTCTCTATCCTCAAGCCCCGATTAATGGAGGGGTTGGATCGAATTCCATGGCCTCGGAGTACGGTATTTTTTATAATATTTCTGCACTAATTACTCATTCCACGGTGCTACATGATTCCCATAGTACCGCACAAAAGGCTGATTTAGATTTGCTCTGGCAAGAATGGTTAGTGTTGTCACAGGTTCAAGTGCTGTTTGAGAAAATTTGTACTAATGAAACCATATTGGTATGGCTAAATAAAAAAGAAGCGATTCTAAAGCAAATTGAAGAAGCGCAGCAACAGGCGCTGTTAAGAAAAGATGTAGAGTTAAGCGCAACTGCGGTCAATACCTTATTACTTAAAGAGACAGCTAAGCAACGTCTTGAACTGCAAAGAGTCATTATGCAGGATCGTTATTTACTGAATCAACTATTAGGGTTACCCCCAGAGACAAAATTGCAATTGACGAATGACTTAACCTTACCAGTTTTGGCAGCAGATCATATAAAAAATCAATTAGATCAAGTGACCCGTATCAGACCGGATTTGCTGGCGCTACAAAAGGGTTATGAGGCGCAAGATTATCGTTTGCGAGAAGCGATTCTGTCACAATTCCCTTCCATTAACTTTGGCTTTACGAAACTAAGAGATAATGGCGCTGTTAATTATAATGGCTTTGATTTATCGATCTCATTACCGATATTTAATCGTAACCAAGGTAACGTTGCTATTGCCAAAGCCACCCGTCAGCAGCTATACGATGAATACCAAAATCGGTTAAATATGGCCTTTAGTGATGTGCATCGTTTATCCCATGATTTAGCTTTGTTACAACAACAAATTCCGTTGATGACTGATTCACTGCACACTCTTTCCGTGTTGTCGGTAGGTGGACAATCAGCCTTTCAGCGTCAAGATTTAGATATCCCGTCATACGGGCAATTAAGTATTAACGAACTGGATAAAAAAATAGAATTAGAGATAATCAAGCAAGTCTTACTTGAGCAAAATATACAGCTATCAATGCTGATAGGTGAACCTTTATCAAATTGGGTGGAAAAGTGATGCGTTTAATGATTATGACATGGCTTTTTTGGGCGATGTTTGCTAACGCCGAGGAAGCGGGAACTGCCTGGGTTAAAACGGAACCGATTCGTTACGCTGATATGAGTTATCAGTTATCAGGTTATGGTTCCATTACAGCTCTTCCTAATTCGCAACTTAATATGAATATTCCACGTCCAGGGCAGGTTAGTAAGGTGTATGTATTTGTGGGCAAGAAGGTAAAAAAAGATGATCTTCTTTATGAGCTCACCACGGCAGCAACGGTATTAAAAAACTATCAACAAGCAGAGTTACAACTTAATACAGTTAAAAAAGAATTACAAAGAGTAGAAAGAATGTATCAAGCAAATCTTGCTACGAATAGCCAATTAATGACAGCTAGAAAAAACATGTTTGATGCGCAAAGTAGTCTTAATGCGGAAATAAAGTTGGGAAATAATATTGCCCATGATACGGTCCGCTCTCCTATTGATGGCGTGGTAACTCTAGTACAAGTGGAGCCTGGGATGCGGGTTCAGCCAGCGCAAGCTGCTATATCACTGGTTGTCAACAAGGGACTGTATTTTCAGATGGGCGTGATTCCAGAGCTCATCTCCTCAGTGAGTGTGGGGTTGCCAGTGCATATATCTTCGGTTTTTGATCCGGGGGTAGTGATTAACGGGCACATACAATTTATTACGGGTATGGTTGATCAAAACACGGGATTGGTGAGTGTTTACAGTGATTTAAAAGATACTCATGTATCCCCTGGTATGAGAATGCAAGGGGTGATTGAAATTGGCTTGGGGAAAAAATGGCAAGTCCCGCGTTCTGCAGTGCTCCTTGATAGCCAAGGATACTATATTTTTCAGGTCATTGATCATCACGCTAAAAGAGTTAATGTTGTAGCTAAAGAATATGATGACATTACTACTATAGAAGGATCATTTAATAAAGACTTACCAGTGGTTGTTTTAGGAAACTATGAGTTAAAAGATGGCATGGCAGTAAAGGTTAATCAATAATGCGTATAGATTTATGGATTCAAAGGCATCAACGCTCATTATTATTTTTAATTCTTTTGCTGGTGATTTCTGGCATCTATAATTCAATCAAATTACCTGTTGCATTATTTCCTAATATTGATTTTCCACGCGTTGAAATTTCTGTTAGTTCAGGAGACATGACTGCTGAACAAATGATTTTCCAGGTCACAAAGCCAGTTGAGGAGGCCATTCGCTTAGTTCCCCATGTCAGAGATGTTCGCTCTAAAACCACTCGAGGGGAAGCCCAGGTTTCGGTATATTTCCCCTGGAAGACAGATATGGCCAATGCTACTCTAGAAACCAACGCCGCCATTTCTAGAATTATGTCTACCCTGCCCAAGGGGACTACTATGTTAGTGAGACGCATGGATACCACCGTGTTTCCCATTATCTCTTATAGTCTCACTTCGAACTCTGAAACGTTAACAAAGTTGCGAGAAGTTGCTGAGTATCAATTAAAGCCTCTCTTATCCTCGGTTGAAGGTGTTTCCCGGATTCAGATTACAGGCGGAACACAAGAAGAATTTCATGTAACAATTAAGCCTGCCAAATTATTGGCCTATGGCTTAACGATCAATGATGTGATGAATGCCATCAATGCCAATAACGTCATCACGGCAGTTGGAAAAATTGAAGATCATTATAAGTTGTACCTCACTGTTACCGATAATCGTTTGTCCGATATTAATAAAATCAAACATACCATCATTCGTAGCGGAAAAAATGGCTTCATTACTGTTGATGAAGTGGCCAACGTGACAGACAGCACGGTTCCTCAGTGGATCAGGGTAAATGCTGATGGTAAAGATGCTGTATTAATTAATATCTTTCAGCAGCCAGATGCCAATACGGTCTCCATTGAACAAGACATTCGACAAAAATTAGATACATTCAAATTTCAGGGACATATTAAGCTTGCTAATTGGTACGATCAAAGTCAGTTGGTGATTGATTCTGCAGTGAGTGTTCGTGATGCAATACTGATTGGCGTTGTGTTGGCGGCAGGAGTCCTATTTTTATTTTTAAGAAACTATAAAATAACTTTAATTGCTATAGTGGTGGTGCCAGCAGTGTTGGCCTCCACCGTGACGATTCTAGCCATTTTTGGTATGACTTTTAATATCATGACGCTAGGAGGGATGGCCGCGGCTGTGGGTCTTATTATTGATGATGCTATTGTGATGATTGAGCACATTATGCGTCGCTTACGAGATCATTCTGGGAACCATTCTGCTACGATCATGCAGGCAGCGCGAGAGTTTACTTTGCCGTTGGTAGGATCTTCTTCGGCCACGGTGATCATTTTTATTCCGCTGACTTTTTTGGACGGTGTCACAGGGGCTTTCTTTAAAGCGCTTTCTTTAACCATGGCGGCGAGCTTGGTGATATCGTTTCTAATAACATGGTTAGTTATTCCTCTTATTAGTAACTTTTTATTAACGACCGAAGATGCGCAAGCAGAGCAGCAACATGACGGGTTCTCTGTTGTGTACCAAAAGTATGAATATTGGTTAACACGTTTTCTACGCCAACCACTGCAGCTAGCTGTTTTTTTAGTTCCTTTGTTTGTTTTAGGGGGCATTGGCTATTACGCCACGGGTTCAGGATTCATGCCAGAGACCGATGAGGGAGGATTTACAATTGACATCAGAACGGAGCCCGGTACTTCTCTCACAGAATCTGTACGTCTTGGAAATCAGGTTGAGGCTATCATTAAAGACAATCCCAATGTATTAACTTTTTCTCATCGTACAGGAACGCAAATGGGGGGGTGGATCACAGAGTCCTATCAAGGCGATTTTTTTGTACGCTTAAAATCTGGATCTAGGGATCCTATTAATCAGGTGATGGAGACCTTACGCCAACACATCACACAAAAGGTCCCAGGTGTCACGGTGGAATTTGCGCAATTGATGGAAGATAGAATTGGTGATTTAACTTCCGTACCACAACCCGTGGAGATTAAAATATTTGATAATAATCAAGAGAGTTTACTTCAAACTGCAGTAGAGGTGAGCCAACTTATTAAGAGCGTACCTGGTATTGTGGACATTAAAAACGGGATCAACCCGGCAGGCGATGCGCTACAAATCAATATCGATCCGGTTAAGGCCGCATTCGAAAAAATGGATCCTCTGAGTGTTAACCAAATACTCTCTGACTATATGACAGGAGTTGTGGTGACCTCAGTACAAACCGAGTTGAAAATGGTGGGGATTCGTGTGTGGCTCCCGCAAAATCTCCGGAGTAACGAGTATCTGCTTAAACAATTACTCATAAAATCTCAAGATGGTCATATCTTTCCATTAAGTCGCATTGCCACAATTAAAGTTTTATCAGGGCAACCTCAGATTCAAAGAGAAAACTTTAAACAAATGGTAGCGGTTACGGCACGCATTAATGGCCGTGATTTAGGTTCTGTGATGCAGGATGTGCAAAAGAAACTGGTTCAATCTAATTTGTTTTCCAAGGGGTCTTATTATGAGTTGGGTGGTTTATATCAGCAACAGCAAATTGCCTTTCATGGATTGTTAATTGTATTTATCTCAGCCTTGGCGCTGGTCTTTTTATTACTGGTTTTTTTGTACGAGAATTTCAAGATTGCCTTGTCTATATTGCTTATGCCCATAGCGGCTATTCCTGCGATTTTTATCGGGTTATGGGTAACTCATGTGGAGTTTAATATTTCAGCCATGATGGGTATGACGATGATCGTAGGCATTATTACTGAAGTGGCAATTTTGTTTTTTACAGAGTTTCAAAGTTTAACAATCAGTGATGATGTTGAGGTCTTGATTCAATCTGGCAAGAATCGTATGCGGCCTATCGTCATGACTACCATGGCGGCTATTATTACCTTGCTTCCCTTGGCATTGGCAATTGGGCAAGGAGCGGCTATGCAGCAACCCTTAGCCATTGCTATCGTCTCTGGCTTAATAGTACAAATACCTTTGGTTTTGTTTGTGATGCCGGTCATTTATTATAAACTGAGTAACCAGTCATGGCGTTTTATTAAATTTAAAAAGTAATAAATGATTCTTCTTAAGAAAATTTAAGCATTTAATTTTATTGATACTTTTTATTGCTAAGAAAGAGCAAATTGTTTTTTTAATACTCTTGTATTTACCTAATACAAGAGTTAATCTAGTTTGACAATAACTTTACTATATTCTCTATGAATAACGACTCTGAAACGCCAGTCATGCACACGGACTCTGTTCAGAAACTCACTTCTGTACTCACTGATGCCAATTATAAGATGGCGGAAAATGTTGGTAATTTGCTTGCTGGATACAAACCAGAGGAATATGAGGCTTTGTTGATCAAATTCAATGAGGCCGTACTTCAGGATCTTCCTCTGTGGCAAGAATTACAGTCCCGTTATTATCAACATCAATTGGCTTTGTGGATTAATATGGCCGAAAAAGCGGCTACAGGAGAGAGTAAATCTAATGTAATAGAAGCTAGTGCCGAGAAAGACAAACGTTTTGCTTCTCCGTTTTGGCACGATAATTTATTGTTTGACTATTACCGTCAGTCATACTTGCTGACCTCTCAATGGCTAAAGGAAGTGGTGACGTCCATTAGTGTTGACGAGACTACTAAAGAGAAGCTAACTTTTTTTACCCAACAATTTGTGGATGCCCTCTCGCCCAGTAACTTTTCTGCCACGAATCCCGAAGTATTGATGAAGGCTGTTGAGACCGGAGGGGAGAGTCTGCGTAAGGGTTTTGAAAATCTTCTTCAAGACATAGAAAAAGGTCATATCACCATGACCGATGAGTCTGTCTTTGAGGTGGGAAAAAATATTGCCACAACACCAGGAGCGGTGGTTTTTCAAAACCACTTGTTTCAGCTAATTCAGTATTGTCCCGTAGAGCAAGAGGTGTACCAGCGACCTATTCTAATCATTCCGCCCTGTATTAATAAATTTTATATTATGGATTTGGGAGAAGATAACTCTTTTGTGCGTTTTGTGGTGGGGCAAGGGCATACGGTTTTTATGCTTTCCTGGAAAAATATCTCGATTGAGCAAGAACAGTTGCGTTGGGATGACTATATTGAAGATGGTATTATTCAAGCAATCAAAGTCGTTCAATCCATTAGCCAATGTGACACCATGGATATATTGGGTTTTTGTATTGGCGGAGCGTTGCTTGCTACCGCTGTGGCGGCTTTTCAGAAAAAAGAAAAATTACCTATTGCTAGCCTGACTTTCTTAACCACTTTGCTGGATTACAGTGATGTTGGGGATATTGGCATGTATATCGATCGTAATTTTGTAGAAAGCCGTGAGAAGCAATTATGCTCAGGTGGACTTGTATCCGGTAAGGAACTGGCCATGGCCTTTTCAAGTTTACGACCTAATGATTTGATTTGGCCCTATGTGGTCAATAATTATTTGAAGGGGGAGACGCCACCGGCTTTTGATTTGTTATTTTGGAACAGTGATGGGACTAATTTGCCGGGCCCAATGTTTGCTTGGTATTTGAGACATTTTTATTTGGAAAACCAGTTGCGTATTCCTAATGCCTTAACCCTGTGTGGGGAGTCCATTGATCTGGGGGTTATTAATTACCCTACCTACATTTTTGCGGCCAAGGAAGATCATATTGTTCCTTGGAATACGGCCTTCTCATCGATTAATTTATTGGGTGGAAAAAAAGAGTTTGTATTAGGGGCAAGTGGTCACATCGCCGGAACCATAAACTCTGCTAAAAAAAATAAACGTAATTACTGGATAGATGGCGAAACATCAATGGGGGCGCAACATTGGTTTGAAACGGCCGTGGAGAAAAAGGGTAGTTGGTGGTGGCATTGGATTGAATGGTTACACCTGCAACATCGAGAGCCTAAGGTACCCGCTTCATTAGCGCTTGGTAATAGTGAGTATGTGAGTATCGAGGAGGCGCCTGGTCAGTACGTAAAAGAAAAAAACTAGGGGCTTTTGTATAATAACAATAATTAATTAAAATTAGTCATCGCATCAATAAAGGAGAGGAGACAACATGAGTCAAAGGTTGGTTTTAGTTACTGGCGGGATGGGCGGCTTAGGGGAGTCTATTTGCGTTAAACTGGCAGAGCTTGGTTATAGAGTTATCACCACATACTCCCACTCGAACACTACTTCAAAGGTTTGGCTTCAGGCCATGAGCGACAAAGGCTACCATTTTCATGGCTACCCTGTGGATGTCTCTGACGCTGAGGATTGCGCTAACATGGCGGCAAAGATTGAGTCGGAGGTAGGACCTGTAGATGTATTGGTGAATAATGCAGGGATCACCCGCGATATGACTTTTAAGAAAATGACTAAAGTTGATTGGGATGCGGTGATTAATACTAATTTGAACAGTGTTTTTAACATGACCAAACCCTTTGTGGATGGCATGGTTGAACGAGGCTGGGGACGTATTATCAATGTTTCTTCTGTGAATGGCCAAAAAGGCGCCTTCGGGCAAACGAACTATGCTGCAGCCAAGGCTGGAATGCATGGTTTTACCAAGTCCTTGGCTCTTGAGGTTGCCCGTAAAGGGGTAACTGTGAATACAATCTCTCCTGGTTATATTGGTACCAAAATGGTCACTGCTATTCCAGCGGAAATTCTTGAAGCAAAAATTCTTCCCCAAATTCCTGTGGGGCGATTAGGTAAGCCTGAAGAAGTAGCAGGGTTGATCGTTTATTTGGCTTCAAATGAGGCGGCGTTTATTACTGGAGCTAATATTTCAATTAATGGCGGCCAACACATGTTTTAAATAAAAAAACCCGCAAGAAACGAGTCCTTGCGGGTTAAGCCTTTATTGAAAGGGAACCTTTCGAATAAAGGAGGAGGAGCCTTTAAGCAACTGGTTTAATGGCAGCGCTGGCTGCGTCAACAGTGGCTTTGATACTAGCATCAGTGAAACTTGCAACTTGCTTTGCTGTTTTAGTCACTCCGTCTAGGGCTGCAGTGGTTGCGGCCACGGAAGATTTCAATGCAGCAATGGCTACGTCAGCACCGGCAGGAGCAGATTTCACTGCTTTATCGATATTGCTAGTTAAAGATTGGTTTAAACTGGCAATATGGTTCTCTACCAAAGCGCTAATTTGAGCTTGTGCGTTGGTGGTTACATCATAAATGCTACGTGCATAACCAGTTGATTTTTCAACTAGTTTTTCATTAATCTGGTTGCGAACAGTGGTTAACGCTTGGGCGTCACGGGCTTCACCTAAATTTTTCAAGGTATCGCTTATGTGGGCAAAGTTTTCTTTACCGGCTTCAAGATTTAAACCCATAAGACGCTCTACGGTGTCCATAGAAATTTTAGCCATTTGTAGTGCAGAGTTAAGCATAGATTTGTTAAACTCAGTGTAGTGTTCGTTTGCGTTAAACATGGTGTTACTCCTATTCAAAAAATGTTCTTTGTTAATATGAATTAGGTCGGTACACCATATTGTGCACCGCACAATTGTTAATTTACCTAATGTCAATTACGTTGTCAATGTTTTTTTTGCAACGCAACAAAAAATATTTTTTATATAAGTGAATTAATAGTCACGAATATATTGATTAATACAAACAAAACTTGATTAATTTGATACCATATTATCATGCTTTTTGTGTAACGCAACATTTTTTTGACGTTTTGCAACATTTTTGAGGCTTGTTATGACGCAAATTGTAAGATTAATAAAGAAGTATCCTAATCGTCGGCTCTACGATACAGAAACCAGCAGTTACATAACCCTGACAGAGATAAAACAACTTGTTATTGATCAGGCTGAATTTCAAGTACTCGATGCAAGAACCAATCAAGATTTAACACGTAGTGTCTTAATGCAAATTATTTTAGAAGAAGAGTCGGGTGTCTCTCCTTTTTTTACTGCAGACATGTTATCGCAGATGATTCGCTCTTACGGCAATACGATGCAAGGATTCATGGGGAATTACTTTGAGCAAGGAATGAAAGCTTTTGTGGAATTACAAAAGAAGGTTCAAGATCAATCCCTGCAATTTAAAGATCCTAATAAGACTGCCGTGGGTAATGAGATATGGCAGCAATTTTTGAATGCTCAAGCGCCGGCTATTCAAGGGTTAATGGGCAATTATTTAGAACAAACAACAAATATGTTTGTGGATATGCAAAATCAAATGCAAAAACAGGCACAGACTATCTTTGGTGCGTCTCCATTTCCCTTTAATCCGCCAGGTTTTAAGGAACCCTTAACCCCCCAGGATGAAGTAGAGCCAGAGCCCAAGGACCATTCCACTCACTTTACCTCAGATAAACATCATGAGTAACCCCACGTTTGGGAGTAATCCAAGTAGCGTCCCTAAGAACCCGAAGGTGGGTTTTGTTTCACTGGGTTGCCCTAAAGCTCTCGTTGATTCAGAGCAAATCTTAACGCAATTGCGCGCTGAAGGATATCAAATCTCTGGCAGTTATCAAGAAGCTGATATTGTTGTGGTGAATACCTGCGGATTTATTGATTCGGCTATTGATGAATCCCTGGAGGCCATTGGTGAAGCCCTTGAGCAAAATGGTCGAGTTATTGTGACGGGATGCTTAGGAGCGAATCAAGAAAAAATCAGGCAAGCTCACCCCGGTGTTCTGGCTGTGACAGGTCCCCATGATAAACAAGCCGTCATGGAGGCTATCCATCAAAGTTTACCCGCTGTGCATGATCCGTTCATGGATTTAGTGCCTCCACAGGGAATTAAGCTAACGCCTAATCATTACGCCTATTTAAAAATAAGTGAAGGATGCAATCACCGATGTACCTTTTGTATCATTCCATCTTTACGGGGGGATTTGGTCAGTCGTCCCATTCATGAGGTGATGCAAGAAGCTGAAAACTTAGTTAAAGCCGGCGTGAAAGAGCTATTGGTTATCTCTCAAGATACCAGCGCTTATGGTGTTGATATAAAATATCGAACTGGTTTTTGGAATGGTCGCCCTAGAAAAACCCGTATTACTGAATTATGTGAAGCCTTAGGTGAGCTAGGGGTGTGGGTGAGATTGCATTATGTCTATCCCTACCCCCATGTGGATGAACTCATTCCCTTGATGGCTTCGGGTAAAATATTGCCTTATCTGGATATTCCCTTGCAACATGCCAATCCAGAGATACTCAAAGCCATGAAACGTCCTGGAGATATTGAAAAAACCCTAGATCGTATTCATTCCTGGAGAAAAATTGCGCCAGAGCTCACCCTCAGGAGTACCTTTATCGTCGGGTTTCCTGGGGAAACTGAGGCGCAGTTTAATGACCTATTGTCTTTCTTGAAGGCAGCACAATTGGACCGTGTGGGATGTTTTACCTATTCTCCTGTGGAGGGGGCAGCTGCCAACAATATTGGACAATTTATTGCTGATGAAATTAAGTTAGAGCGCCAAGAAAGATTGATGAGCTTGCAACAGGAAATCAGTGAGCAACGTTTAAGATCCTGGATAGGCAAAAGACGACAAGTGCTAGTCGATGAGGTTGGGGAGGATTGGGCGATTGCACGAAGCGCCAGTGATGCTCCGGAAATTGATGGATTGGTTTTTATCCATCCTCACGAGGCGCTCAAGGTAGGACAATTAACCCACGTGTTGATTGAGGATACAAAAGAGTATGACTGTATTGCGAGAAAAGTAGAATAGTTCGTTCAATTACCATGAGGAGAGGGGAAATGACTAAAGAGGTTGTTGTATTAAGTGCTGCTCGTTCAGCAATTGGAGCGTTTGCTGGGTCACTGTCAGGGTTTGAACCGGGGGTGTTAGGAGGGATAGTCTTAAAAGAGGCAATCAGTCGTGCCAAAATTGACCCACAACACATCACTTATGCCACCGTAGGTAACACCATTCCTACCCATTATCGTTTTCCCTATCAAGCACGAGTAACTTGCATTGAAGCGGGAATGTCCATGGACTCCACGGCCTTTGCAGTGAATCGTTTATGTGGTTCTGGTTTACAGGCCATTGTATCCACGGCCCAAAGTATCATGTTAGGTGACGCAGAGTTTGGCGTAGGGGGTGGGGTTGAGGTGATGTCTGCTGGCGGTTATTTATCTCCAGCCATGCGTTTTGGTGCACGCATGGGCGATACGCAAATGCTGGATATGATGGTGGCCGCACTCACGGATCCCTTTGGTGTAGGACATATGGGAATTACTGCTGAGAACGTTGCCACAAAATGGAATATTTCCCGTGAAGAACAAGATGCTTTTGCTCTTGAATCTCAAAATAGAGCGGCTAAAGCCATTGCTGAGGGACGTTTTACATCACAAATTGTACCGATTACTATTAAATCTAAAAAAGGCGATGTAGTATTTGATACCGATGAACATCCAAGAAGTACTTCCCTTGAAAAGTTAGCCGCCATGAAACCGGCTTTTAAAAAAGATGGCTCAGTCACCGCCGGTAATGCTTCTGGTATTAATGATGGCGCATCCTTTTTAGTGCTCGCTGAGGCAACAGCGGCTCAGCGTTCTAACCTAACCCCCATGGCACGATTGGTCTCTTATGCTGTGGCTGGAGTACCCAGTCATATTATGGGTGAGGGACCTATTCCTGCCACTCAAGGTGCCTTAAAGAAGGCAGGACTTCGTTTGGATCAAATGGATGTCATTGAATCCAATGAGGCCTTTGCAGCGCAAGCTCTAAGTGTCATGAAAGGATTGGGGTTAGACCCGCAAAAAACCAACCCTAATGGGGGGGCTATTGCTTTGGGTCACCCGATTGGTTGCACGGGAGCCTTTTTAACCACTAAAGCACTGTATGAATTACAACGTATTAACGGTAAATATGCGTTAGTGACTATGTGTATTGGTGGTGGACAGGGTATTGCTGCTATTTTTGAAAGACTCTAGTCCCTAAAAAGAGTGCATGAATAAAATCTCGACCAATACACATTGGCCGGGATTTTATTCTTTGAAGGGGCCACTGAAGTCGCTCTCACGTTGATTTTAAACATAAATTGCCCTACCACTCTTCTCGTTCAGGAGGGGAAAGGATCATCAATTTTGACTAAAGAGGCTCTCGAAGGATTTGCTCGGTAATGATTTTGGCGCTACCAGCACTTAGCGTCCAGCCTAAAGTTCCGTGACCGGTATTAAAATAAAGCCCAGGTAATTTAGACTCACCAATATAAGGGTATCCAGAGGGCGTTACAGGTCGCAATCCTGTCCACGCGTTGAGTTGACTAAAATCTAATCCCTTAGGAAAGTATGCTTGACAACGCCGCACCAGAGAATCAACGCGCTTGTTATTTAATGTATCATCCCAACCAATAAATTCCGCGGTACCAGCAACCCTCAAATAATTACCTAAGCGTGACATGACTATCTTACCTTGATCATCGGTTAAACTGATGTGAGGGATGACAGAGGGATCGGTGATAGGTAGGGTAATGGAATATCCCTTAACTGGGTAGATGGACACCGACAAACCCAGGGGTTTAATAAGAGATATAGTCCTGATTCCTGTACATAAAATAACCCGCCCAGCCTCTAATTGTTCTTGGTTTTCAAGAACAATTCCTTGGATACGTCCTCTGCCACGAACAAAAGACTGAACAGTTGATTGAGTTAGAAACTTACCGCCCTTTGTTATAAAGTCCTGACATAGAGCCTGCGCCCAGGCTCTGGCATCCCCTGAAGCATCTTGAGGACAGTAGGTGGCACCAAAAATCGGTGTTGGACTGTGCTCTAACGCAGGTTCAAGGTGAAACAACTCCGATACACTCAAGGGATAGCGAGCATAGCCTAGGTCATTGATCACCTCTGCGTGATGGATCCCCAGGCGATAGGCTTCTTGCGTCGCATAAAGATGGATAATTCCTTTGTTTTGCTCAGCATAATCAATGTGTAATGTTTGTTGTAGTTCAAGATGTGCCTCGCGGGAACGCATGGCGAGTTTCAGCAACTGTTTCAAGTTATGATGATATCGTTGCGTCGTACCTTCACGCAAAAAGGAAAAGGCCCAGCGCCATTGGGCGAGGTCCCACCTTAAGCGAAACAAAATAGGAGATGTCTCGTCCCATAACGCGCGAAAGATCTGGGGGTAAGTGTCTTTAGAAGCCCAAGGCTCCACATGTCCATAGGAGAGTTGTGAACCATTGGCAAAGGAGGTTTCTTGTGCTGGGGCAGTGTTGTGATCCACAAGTGTCACAGTAAAACCAGCCTGTTGCAGATACCAAGCTGTATGGACTCCCACAATCCCTGCTCCAACAACAATAATTGATGAGGTACGACTCATATTATTAATATCAATGGGTTATTAGCTTTGTTTAATCTATTATTGTAGCAAACACTAAAAAGACTGAGTCCGTTATAATGAATGTTTTTTTGAAGGGGGAGACTGATAATGATTTTAGATCGTGTACCAGCAGGTAAAGATGTTCCTAATGATATTAATGTCATCATTGAAATTCCAATGAATGGCAGTCCTATTAAATATGAACTAGATAAAGAAACTGGTGCCATGTTCGTCGATCGATTTATGTCTACCGCCATGCATTATCCTTGTAATTATGGCTATATTCCTCAAACTCTGTCCGAAGACGGAGATCCTGTGGATGTGTTGGTGATCACTCCGATTCCTTTAATCACTGGCGTAGTAGTTCGTTGTCGTCCCATTGGTATGTTGAAAATGACTGACGAGGCTGGGGTGGATGCGAAACTGTTGGCTGTACCGGTAACTAAGTTATGTAATATTTATGATGCCATTCAAGAGCCTGCAGATCTTCCCGCTCTGACATTAAAACAAATCGCTCACTTCTTCGAGCATTATAAGGATCTTGAGGTCGGTAAATGGGTGAAAGTGGAAGGGTGGGAAGGCGTTGAGGCTGCCAGAGCAGAGATCTTGGCTGGGATAAAGAACTACTCCAAATAGAGGAAAACTTTATTCGGAGGCCTGTATGGGGATGATTGGCCTCCCGTCAGCTGTTTTAGGTATATCTTTCTTCCAAGCATGGCCATAGTTGATTTCAACGGTGACATCTAAGGTTGATCTCTGTTGATATTGAAGTTTTAATAACTCCCTTAGCCAAGGAGTGGGTCTTTTTAAGCTCTGTACCCGCTCCATGGCATAACCCAAATAAGTATAAAAATCGTGAATTAACAGATCATGATTGGTGAAGGTGAGCGTAATATTTTCACGATCCATAACGGGATGTTGAAAACCAAGATTAATCAGCGCGTCTCCCACATCGTGCATATCCACCAGTTGTTGTAAGAACTGGTGGGTTTTTATTTGATTGGGTATTTCTTTTAGGGTATCAGGACCAAAGTTAGAAAAAATTAATAAGCCATTGGGTTTGAGGATTCGTTTTGCTTCTTGCAAGACCTGGTTGCCCTCCACCACAGGCAATAAAAGATGGCAGAAGACCACATCAACACTGTTAGATTGAATAGCTAAGTACTCTGCATCGGAGCATAGGTAATGCAGAGTATTTTTTTGAGTTAAGCGCTGCCAGAGATTGTGTTTGGGACCTCTGCAGGACTCTAACATTAACCAAGACATATCTACGTTAATTAATTGAGCTTGAGGAAAGAGGGTGAGTAATTCGCGATTACCCCAACCAGGTCCTGAACCCAGATTAACGATGATTGCGGGGGAGATGTTAATGAATTCAAAATGCTCAATCAGACGTTGTGCAATATCTTGACTCCAACTCAGAGATTGTTGGGCATCAATTAGCCTCTGATCGGACTTTCTAAAGCGCATTTCCGCCATGGCTATTAGGCATTTTCAGCGTGCAGTCCTAAGCGCGCGAAGAGCTCCTGGTCTCTTAGTACGTCAGGATTGCCAGTGGTCAGTAACTTTTCACCATAAAAAATAGAGTTTGCCCCAGCAAAAAAACATAACGCTTGATGAGCATCGCTCAATTGCTCCCGTCCTGCAGACAACCTGACTCTTGAGTGAGGCATGAGAATTCTGGCCACAGCAATAGTTCGAATAAACTCAAAAGGGTCCAGTTCCTCTATGCCATGTAAGGGGGTTCCCTCTACTTGAACCAGAAGATTGATTGGAACGGACTCGGGTTGCGGTGTAAGACTGGCTAATTCATGCAATAGACCCGCGCGCATGGCTCTAGTTTCACCCATCCCCACAATACCACCACAGCATACATGTAAGCCTGCATGGCGTACTGCTTGAAGGGTATCAATACGATCTTGATAATCTCGGGTTTTGATGATTTCTTCGTAAAATTCCGGGGCGCTATCTATGTTGTGGTTATAGTAGTCCAATCCGGCGGCTTTGAGCTTCTCTGCTTGATGTGGTTTTAACATACCTAAGGTGGCGCAGGTTTCAAGACCTAGTCGTTGAACTTCGATAATCATATCAATGACTTGATCAAGATCTTTGTCCTTAGGTGAGCGCCATGCGGCGCCCATACAAAAGCGGCTCGCTCCTGCATTTTTAGCCCGTTGTGCCGCCTCACGTACTGCCTCCACACTTAGTATGGCAGAGTTAGCCACTTGCGTTGGGTGACGAATAGATTGAGGACAATAGCCACAATCTTCTGGGCACCCACCTGTTTTGATGGACAATAAAGTGGACAGTTGCACGCCATTGGCGTCAAAGTGCTGACGATGCACGGTATGGGCTTGAAAGAGTAGGTCATTAAATGGAAGCTCAAAAAGAGCTTCAATGGCTAAGCGCTCTTGAATCTTGTTTTGTGAAGCAACGTGGCCGATTGAGCTCACAGGGTTATCAACTAACTGAGTCATAATCTATATCTTTATGCAAAAACATCTAACATATTGTCAAATTATTCTTGGTTTGTCCATGTTGACGGATGAGTGGTCCAATGAGATATGGGTTGCCCCATAGGGAAGCTTAGTGGTTTAATTCAATGTTTCAGCATAAGAGTCGCCACAACACAGATGTTTAATTTAATTCTTTTTCAGCCAGAAATTCCTCCCAACACTGGGAATATTATTCGATTATGTGCGAATACAGGGACACAATTGCACCTGATTAAACCCCTTGGTTTTCAATTGGATGATAAACAATTAAAACGAGCTGGACTTGATTATCATGAATTTGCAAGCTTATCCTTGTATGACAATTGGCAAGCCTACCTAAGCACTCATCCTCGGCAACGTATCTTCGCTCTCACCACTAAAGGAAGTGGTCATATGCATGATCATCAATTTTTAAAAGACGATGCGTTTTTAATGGGGCCTGAAACGCGGGGATTGCCGCCAGACATATTGGAGCAATTTTCGCCAACAATGAGAATTCGTTTACCGATGTTGCCAAGTAGCCGTAGTCTTAACTTGGCTAATGCAGCAGCGGTCATTGTTTACGAGGCATGGCGTCAAAATGGTTTTAGAGGCGCGTAATCCCTAACTTTCTCGTTTGGGCTCTCTATTTAACAGTGATAAAAGCGCCTGTTGAGGAGTAATCTGCTCATTGAGTAGGGCTTCAACCATCCTGCTTATGGGTAGATCAATATGATATTGGTTAGCAAGCCTCATGACTTCAAGCGCTGCCCCGACTCCCTCTGCTACGTGGCCTAAGCTCTTTAGAATAGCTTCCAAACGTTGGCCTTCGGCTAATAGTTTGCCCACCCGGTAGTTACGGGAGAGTGGTCCTGTGGCAGTTAACACAAGGTCTCCCAACCCTGAGAGTCCCATAAACGTTTCACTTTTACCACCCATAGCCACCCCAAGACGACTGATTTCAGCAAGTCCACGGGTAATGAGAGCTGCGCGCGCGTTGTGCCCTAGTTGCAGACCGTCGCTTAACCCCGCAGCAATTGCAATAATGTTCTTCATGGCCCCGGCGATTTCTACGCCAACAATGTCCTCGCTGGCATACAAACGCAAGCGGGGATGGTGCAGTTCTCGCATTAGTTCTTGAGCTAAGTCAATATTTTTTGCGGCGAGGGTGACTGCGGTAGGTAAACCCTTGGCCAGTTCTTGCGCAAAACTGGGTCCCGAGAGGACGGCGCATGGATAATCAACTCCCAATATCTCTAGTCCAATTTGATGGGCGAGATAACCGGTTTTGGGCTCAAAACCTTTACAGGCCCAAATGATAGGAACTTGGGTGAGGGGATGGATTGCTTCAAGGAGAGATCTCAATGAAGCGATGGGGGTCGCTATAATGACAAGCTTAGCGGATAGAAGCGCTTCATTGAGGTGGGTGCTCAGTATCAGGTTATCGGGAAGAGGGATACCTGGTAAATACAGTTTGTTTTCACGCTCACGCTGAATGTTCTCAAGCGCGTCAGGGTCCCTTCCCCATAGTGTTGTAGAGTGGCTCTGGCACAAATGAATTGCCAAAGCGCTTCCCCACGCACCATGCCCTAAAATAGTGACTTTCACTTTTATTGAGTAACGTGTGCGCTATCTGCTTCAGAATGGGTATTTTGTGCTTTACGTTGCTGATAAAGCGCTTCAAAATTAACTGGATTTAGAATCACAGGAGGAAAGCCTGCGCGGACCACGAGATCAGAGATGACTTCTCTCAGGTACGGGAATAGCATGTTAGGACAGGTAACATTCAGCACAATATCCATATCCTCTTGTGGAAGGTTTTCGATGCGAAATACTCCGCCTTGGGTAGCCTCAACCAAAAACATGGTCTTTTCTTTCAATTTGGCTGTCACGGTAACTTTAACAGTGGTATGGTACAGCCCAGTCTCCAAAGCGTTATGCTGATTAGTGAGTTCGACTTGTAGCTGGGGGGTGTCTCTTTCTAAAAAAATCTGTGGAGCATGGGGGATTTCAAGTGAAGCATCCACCACGTAAAATTTTTCCACTGCAAAAACAGGTTGTCCAATTGCGTCTGACATAGTTAATTTCCTATTGGGTTTGTAAAAGTGGCATTAATTTACCTGATTTATCGAGTGCAACTAAATCGTCGTAGCCTCCAACATGGGTAGCTCCTATGAAAATCTGGGGAACTGTTCTGCGACCAGTGGCTTCCATCATGCGGGATCGTTCCTCAGGGTTTTCATCAATTTGTATTTTCTTTATTGCGCCAACCCCTTTACTTTTAAGAAGGCGCTCTGCCATAACACAGTAGGGGCAGTAGCCCGTGGTGTACATCAACACATCACTCATGGATAACTCCTTAATTTTCGTTAACTAGTTGTTTTGTTAACAGGTAAACTGGCTTCAATCCAAGCAGTAATACCGCCCTTAAGAATAAGGATGTCAGTAAACCCTGAATTTTTCAGTGCGTTAATAACCTTTGACGCAACGCTGCCTGCCATTGGAATAATAATGACCGGCCGAGAAGAAAAACGTTTCATCTCCTTAATCTGCTGCTCTAATTGGTCGAGGTCAAGGCGTTTAGATTGAGGAATATGACCTAGGTCAAAGTCCTGTTGCTTACGACAATCCAGGATCAGAGCATGTTTCTGATTAATTAATTGCGTTGCTGTGAGCGGGCTAATTTGGTTTTGTTGGCCAAGGAGCGACTGAATTTCAGGCCAGAGTAGCATGATTGCACTGGCGGCAACTAGAACCACTAGCGCAAGATGTGAAGTGATAAATTCCAACTTGAGTCCCTATCTTAGTCTGAAAAAAGATTATTTTACCAGAGCGTCAATGAATTTTTGATTAAACTTCATCGCTGACCTGTTAAAATATAATATTGACTATTAAATATTTAAACACATTTATGAAGAAACTCATCTTATTGCGCCACGGACAAAGTCAGTGGAACGATGAAAATCGATTTACAGGATGGGCCGACGTGCCCTTGACAGAGGCTGGGTTAAAACAAGCAAGCCAAGCTGGGAAATTGATGAAAGAGGCTGATTTGTTCCCGGATATAGCTTATACATCACTGCTTAAACGCGCCATTAAAACACTTTGTTTATCCCTTGAAGAGATGGATAGGCTTTGGATCCCAGTAACCAAGGATTGGCGCCTTAACGAGCGTCATTATGGTGATCTACAGGGGCTCAATAAAGCTGAGACCGCTGACAAATACGGCGAGGATCAAGTACTCATTTGGCGTCGCAGTTATGATATTCCGCCTCCTTTGATAGCCATTAATGATGCACGCTACGAGATCGTTGATCCACGCTATGCTCATGTATCTAGAGATCATTTTCCCCGTGGTGAGAGTCTTCAAGATACCGTAAAACGGGTTCTTCCCTATTGGCATTCGGATATCGCTCCGGATATTCATGCCGGCAAGCAAGTGTTAATTGTAGCCCATGGCAACTCGATTCGGGCCTTGTTTAAGCATCTGATGAGAATTGACGAAAACAGCATCGTCTCAGTTAATATCCCCACAGGAATACCTTTGGTGATTGAGTTGGATGAAGAACTAATGGGTACCGCCCATTATTATCTTGGTGATGCGCAGGAAGTCATGAAACAACAGCATGCCGTAGCAGCACAGGGCAAAGCAACAGTTTAAATGAAACGACTTGTTTGTTTGATGATGGGTTTGCTGTGGCTATCGGTAGCCACAGCGACCCCCAAACATGATTTAAATCATGTACAAAAACAAATACATCAATTAAAAAAAGATCTCAATCAAACCCAGCATAATCGAACTGTAGTTCAACACCAAATCAGGCAGCTTGAAGCTGCCATCAACGCCAGCGCAAAAAAACGCTATCAGCTTCAGTTGCGCGAAACACAACTCAGGCAAACCGTCGCAGATTTAGAACGAGAAACTCAGCAGGCAAGTTTAGAACAAAGCGTTCATCAATCAAATTTGGGTGCTTTAATCAATCAGCGCTATGAACATGCCCTATCTGTGACCAAGGAAGAAGAAGTACAAACGGATCCTCAATTCTGGTTGCGTTTAGAATATTTATCGGCTCTGGCACAAGACCAAGATGTGGCAGCTAGGCTAGCCTTATTTCGGGCAACACGCCTAGAAAAAATTGCACAACAACAAAAAATTAAAGTGGATGAGCTAAAACAAGTTGAATTAACTTTCAAGCAACAATCTCTGGTTTTAGAGAAACAGAAAAAGACCCGTGATCAGTTGTATGCAGAATTGTCTAAAACTGAGCAAGGACAACAGCAACGATTAGATAATTTAATTAAAAATGAAAAGGCCTTAACACAACTGGTCAGATTGTTAGAGAAAAAAGCACAACAACGCTCCGCTAGGCTCCACAGGAAAAAAATCCAGCATAACAATCAGAATTCTTCGCCATTGCCTGAGGGAAATATAGGAAAAAATACACTTTTACCCACGCCAACGGAGGCTAATGATGTCTTTCAACGGTTAAAGGGCCACTTACATTTGCCCCTTGTGGGGGAACTTGGTAACCGATTTGGTAGTCCACGTTTAGATACTGGTTTAACTTGGCATGGTATTTTTATCAGGGCGAAAGAGGGGCAACCTGTCAAAGCGGTGGCCACAGGTCGTGTAGTGTATGCTGACTGGTTGCGTGGTTTTGGAAACTTAATCATCATTGATCATGGTTCAGGATATATGAGTCTCTATGGTGATGCTCAGTCTATAGTGGTGAGTTTGGGGCAAGAGGTGATGATGGGCGATACCATCGCCACCAGTGGTCGATCAGGCAGTAATTCTCAAACAGGGATATACTTCGAACTACGATATCAAAGTAAGCCTTTCGATCCATTGAGTTGGGTTGGAGGACGTTAATTAAATAAAGAGGAATGTTATGGGGAGTCATTTTAAAAAAGTAGGGTTAGTATTAATGGGTGCATTAATCGGTTTCGCCCTAACTCTGAATTTTTCTGCGGTAGCGGATCGCTCCGCTTCAGTTAGTAACGGCTTGCCAATCGATGAGCTGAAAGCTTTCACTGAGGTGTACGGACGCATTAAATCTGATTATGTGGAGCCTGTTGATGATAAACAGTTACTCAAACAAGCCATCATTGGCATGGTATCTGGCTTAGACCCCCATTCAGCTTATTTGGATCAAGAGGCTTATAAAGAACTGCAACAAGGCACTCAGGGTGAGTTTGGTGGCTTGGGTATTGAAGTGACCATGGATGATGGTCTCGTTAAAGTGGTGACCCCTATTGATGACTCTCCTGCCTCAAGAGCAGGTCTTAAAACAGGAGACCTGGTGTTTAAAATTGATAATGCAGCCGTTAAGGGTATGACGCTTAATGATGCAGTGAAGCGTATGCGCGGAAAACCAGGCACTAGTATTGTGTTGACCGTGTTGCGTAAAAACACTCCCAAACCTCTCACTTTTACTTTGGTGAGAGATATCATTAAAACCAAAAGCGTTACCATGACTACTCCTGAAAAAGGCTATGGGGTCATTCGCATCAGCCAGTTTCAAGAGCGTACCGGTGAAGATTTGGCTAAAGCCATTGATGATCTGTACAAGAAAGACAAAGGCCATGTCAAAGGTATCGTCCTCGATTTAAGAAATAATCCGGGGGGCTTATTAAATGCGGCGGTTGGTGTGGCTGCCTCTTTCTTGCCCAAGGATACTTTAGTGGTGTACACGGAAGGGCGCATTCCTGATGCAAAAATGCGCTTAACGGTTGCGCCACAAAATTACCTACTTTCCGCCAACAGTCCAGACTATATTGAAGGTGAGCCAGAGGCTGCACAACAAGTACCTCTAGTGGTGTTAGTCAACGGTGGGTCGGCTTCTGCCTCTGAAATTGTTGCTGGGGCGCTGCAAGATCAGCACCGTGCAACCATTATAGGTACGCAGACCTTCGGTAAAGGCTCTGTACAAACCATTTTACCCCTTGGTAATAACACGGCATTAAAGCTAACTACGGCACGCTATTTCACCCCAAGCGGACGTTCCATTCAAGCAAAAGGTATCGCTCCTGACGTGGTTGTGGCTGAACCGGGTGTGATTGATGAGGCCTTTGGTCTTCATGAGGCAGATCTTGAGGGTCACTTAGCTAACCCTAACGATGGCAAGAAACCGGTTGTTACGGCAAAAACTAAGGACGTCCCAGCCACGATGGATCAGATTCATCAAATGGGTAAGAAAACCAATAAGACAGCTAAAACAGACGGCAAAAAAGATGTTCAGTTGGAAGAGGCCTTGTCTTATTTGAAACAACATGCTAACGCTAAAAGATAGTATTTAAATGAATGAAGTACTCGGTGACGAGGATTTACTGCGTTATTCTCGTCACATTCTTCTCAATGAAGTGGATGTGGAAGGGGTTAAGCGAATCAGGAATTCGAAAATTCTGATTGTCGGGGTGGGAGGATTAGGTTCCATTGCGGCGCTCTATCTTGGGGCGAGTGGGGTGGGCGAAATCAGTCTTGTGGATGATGATAAAGTTGACCTCACTAACTTACAAAGACAAGTTGCCTTTTCCACACAAGATATTCAAGAAAATAAAGCGATAGCCTGCCAACAGGCAATTCAAAGAATTAACCCTGCTGTGATTGTTAAGGTTTATGCAGAACGCTTCACGGCAAGTTTGGGTGCAATGGTTTTGCCATCTGTAGATGTGGTACTCGATTGTTCAGATAACTTCACCACTCGACACCTCGTTAATCGTTTATGTGTTCAATATAAAATCCCCTTAGTCTGCGGAGCAGCTATTCGATTTGATGGACAGTTAACTGTGTTCGATGCGCGGGATGGAGAGAATCCTTGTTATGAATGTTTGTTTCCTGATAACAATCACAGTCAAGATGAAGCCTGCGCTACCATGGGAGTTTTATCACCATTAGTAGGGATGATTGGGAGTGCGCAGGCTATTGAGACTTTAAAACTGTTAGCCGGAGTCGGACAGAGCTTGGTGGGTCGCCTTGTGCTATTTAATGCTCTAAATTGTGATACACAGACAATGCACTATCGACAGGATAAAAATTGTAAGGTGTGTGTCAAATCAACCTAGCTCTTAGGTGCGGTAGAGGTCAGAGTAGGCTTGTAGATCCCAGCGTGGATAAATTGAAAAACTGTGGTTAATAGGTGGTTTTTGTTGAAGCAGTATTTTTTGAGCGCCGGCAAAGGCAATCATCGCGCCATTGTCTGTACATAAATGCAGGGGCGGATAAAATACCTCACCACCAAGCCCTCTGATGGTGGTGCCGAGGCGCTCCCTGAGTTTTAGATTGGCACCAACCCCTCCTGCAATTACCAACTGTTTTAATTGAGTTTTTTCAAGGGCTTTTGCCGCCTTAGAGCATAGGGTGTCTACAATGGCTGCTTCAAAGGAGGCGGCGATATCCGCGTAATCTTTTTCTGTATGTTGTGCCACCACTAGGGATACGGCGGTTTTAAGCCCACTAAAACTCATCATTAAATCACCGCTGTGTATCATTGGTCGGGGAAAGTTAAACCGCTGGTCATTGCCCAAGGTAGCGAGTTTTGCAATATGCGGACCACCAGGGTAAGGAAGTCCCAAAAGTTTGGCTGTTTTGTCAAATGCCTCACCAGCAGCATCATCCACGCTCTCTCCTAATAACTCATAACGCCCTGGAGAATCCACTCTCATGAACTGGCTGTGACCTCCTGAAACAAGTAAGGCTACAAAAGGAAATTGAGGGGGTGTAGTGCTAAGACAAGGGGATAACAGATGCCCCTCTAAATGATGAATGGGAAGGGCTGGAATATCTAATGCAAAGGCGAGGGCTTCAGCCACGGAGGCGCCCACTAATAGAGCTCCGGCCAGTCCAGGTCCCGCTGTGTAGGCGATTGCTGATAGATCAGACAAAGCACAATTGGCCGTTTGCAAAGTATCTTTAATGAGAGGGGAGATCCGTCGAATGTGATCGCGTGAAGCGAGTTCTGGTACCACACCCCCATATTCATTGTGTAATTTGATCTGTGAGTGAAGATGGTCAGCCATCAAACCGAGATGGCTATCATAAATAGCAATACCAGTTTCATCACAGGAAGTTTCAATGCCAAGTACTCTAACCATGCTAAAAATCGAGATAAAATGAAGATTCTAACCTGTGTAGTGACAAAACTCGAGTTTTAATGTTAAAATTAGAGTTTTTAATGATTACTTTTCCGAGGATTGAATGCCAAACATTCGTGTTAAAGAGAACGAACCCTTTGATGTAGCCATGCGTCGCTTCAAGCGTGCAGTTGAAAAAACAGGCCTGTTAACCGAATTACGTGCTCGTGAGTTTTATGAAAAACCCACTGCTGAGCGTAAACGTAAGCTAGCCGCTGCAGTAAAACGACGTTATAAGCGTTTACGCAGTCAAATGTTACCCCCAAAGTTGTTTTAGATTGGTTGAATAATGTCCATGGCAGGGCTTAAAAATCAAATCACTGAAGACATGAAGAGTGCAATGCGCGCTCGAGACAGTGAGAGACTTGGGGCCCTGCGTTTGCTCTTGGCGGCAATCAAGCAAAAAGAAGTTGATGAGAGAGTTGATGTGGATGATGTGGCAGTTCTCTCTATTTTGGAAAAAATGCTTAAGCAACGTCGTGATTCGATAGATCAATATACCAAAGCCAATCGTATGGATTTGGTGGAACAAGAAGCCTTTGAAGTCACTGTTCTTGAAAAATATCTTCCAGCGCCCTTAACTGAAACTGAAATTAATGATCTCGTCAAACAGGCAGTGGCCGAATCTCAAGCCAGTGTGATGTCTGATATGGGAAAGGTCATGGCTATCCTTCGACCTACAGTGAGTGGGCGCGCTGACATGGCTAAAATATCCCAACTTGTTAAACAAGTACTTGGCACACATTAATTATCAACACTAGGAGAGACGGGTGATTCCGCGCGATTTCATCCAGACTTTGCTATCCAGAGTCGATATTGTAGACACGATTGAACGCTATATTCCATTAAAAAAGGCTGGTAGTAACTATGTTGCTCGCTGCCCCTTCCATCAAGAAAAAAGTCCCTCTTTTTCAGTTAGTCCTGTAAAACAGTTTTATTATTGTTTTGGCTGTGGCGCCACTGGCACGGCCATTAGTTTTGTGATGGAGTATACCGGTGCAGACTTTGTGGAAACTATTGAAGAGCTCGCCTCTCAAGTGGGTCTTGAAGTCCCGCAAAGTCAAGCACATGAATTTCAGCAGACAAAAGAGCAAGATCAATTCACTTCACTGTATGATCGATGTCACACTGCTATGCTCTATTATCGTGAGCAGCTCAAGCTCTCAGCAGAGGCCATTGAATATCTAAAAAATAGAGGTTTGTCAGGTGAAGTGGCGGCTCGTTTTGGCCTAGGTTTTGCTCCTAATCAGTGGCGTAATCTTGAGGGTTTGTCTCCTGTTTATAGTGATAACTCATGGGTGGATTCGGGGTTGGTCGTTCAAGCCGACGAAGGCAAGCGCTATGACCGTTTTCGTGGCCGTATTATGTTTCCTATCCTCAATGCCAAAGGGCAAGTGATTGGGTTTGGTGGACGAGTTATCAAACAGGATGAACCTAAGTACCTGAACTCTCCGGAAACAGCTATTTTTGAGAAGGGTCACGAATTATATGGCCTATCGCAGGCCAAAGAGGCCATCCGCGAACGCTCCCAAGTAATTGTTGTCGAAGGTTATATGGATGTTGTGGCGCTGTCCCAATGGGGCGTGCATTATGCTGTGGCAACACTGGGTACAGCTACCACGGCAACCCACTTGCAAAAGTTGATGAGACTCGCGCGACGTATTGTCTTCTCTTTTGACGGAGATAAGGCGGGCAGAAGAGCTGCAAAAAGAGCATTTGAGGTGGGGCTTCCTTTGTTGCAAGACGGGAAAGAGTTCACTTTTCTGTTTTTACCAGAGGGGGAAGATCCTGATAGTTTTATTCGGGTTAATGGTAAAGAGGCTTTTGAAAGAAAAATTGAAGAGGCACTTCCTTTTTCAGAGTATTTCTTTGAGGTTATTCGTGAGGACGCGGACATAGCTACTATGGAAGGCCGCGCTAAGGTGCTAACACAAGCCAAAACCTATCTAGAGCAAATCAAGGCTCCTGCTATGTCGATGTTACTTCGTGAAGCAGTGGCTAAGCAACTTGGTGTGTCCATAGATTTAGTTAAAAGCGTGGTAGGTGAAGTGAAAGCAGTGCCTACCGCTACCAGATCTCCTTTGGTGCAACGGCGCGATCAACCGATGAGTCTTGCTGCGCGAATGATGGTGGCACTGATCATTGATCCGAGCTTACTTGAGCGTTGCGGTTACCCAGGACATACCCTCAAAGGGCAGGATGAAGAGGCACTGATGACGGTGGTAAATTTATTACGTGAACAAAGTGGCACCATTTCTCCTCAAGGGCTACTTGAATTATTGCGTGGCCATGACCAGTTTGTATTAGTAGAGAAAGCCATTAGACGCGAATGGATCGCCCTCGAGCATACGCCTCAAGAGGAACTAGATGGATTTTACCAAGATGGCTTATTACGTCTTGAGGATGCTTATGTTGCAACGAGGGTTCAAGAACTGATGAAATTTTCACGAGAGAGGTCCTTGAGTGAGTTGGAACTTGTTGAATTGCAAAGACTTTTATCGCTTAAAAAGAAAGGTTAGTTACCCCTATGTGTGGTATAATTTAAAGCTTTCTTTATTTGATTTTAACTATAAAAAGGGGTGTCACTGATTATGGCAAACGATAACTCTAAGTCCGAATCCCGCCAAACTGATCTGGAAGAACAAAGGACACGCCTAAAAAATTTAGTGGTACTAGGTAAAGAGCGTGGATTTCTCACTTACGCAGAGATTAATGATCATTTACCTGATGACATGCTAGATGCTGAACAGATCGAGTCTGTTATCGGGATGATTAATGACATGGGTATTGCCGTCTATGACGAGGCCCCTGACAGTGAACAGCTATTGATGTCTGATGCTCCTCCAGCGGTCGCTGATGAGGATATCGTGGAAGAGGCGGAAGCGGCTTTATCTTCCGTCGACTCTGAGTTTGGCAGAACCACTGACCCTGTGCGTATGTATATGCGTGAGATGGGTACTGTTGACCTTCTTACTCGAGAAGGTGAAATTGAAATTGCTAAACGTATTGAAGATGGCTTGAAGCACATGATTCAGGCCATTTCTTCTTGTCCCTCCACCATTGATCAGGTATTGGAACTCGCTGACAAAGTTGAGCGAGATGAACTAAGAGTTGATGAGGTTATAGATGGTCTAGTGGACCCCAACGGCGAAGAGGAAGAACTTGAAGCGCAAATGATGTCTAGCGAAGAAGAGTTAGACATTGAAGAAGAAGGTGAGGATGGTGAAGGTGGTGCCATTAGTAACGCCAATCTCGAGCAACTTAAGGCTGATGCCTTAGCGCGTTTTGCCTCCATTCGTCGTCTTAGTAAGCGCATGAAAAAAGCCTTGGCTGAAAAAGGGACACGTAGTAGAGCCTATAAAGATTTGCAAGAAAGTATTTCGCAAGAGTTGATGGGTATTCGCTTTACAGCCAAACAAGTTGAAAGCCTTGCTAATGGATTGCGTCATTTGGTGGAACGCGTTCGTCAACACGAAAAAGAAATTATGAAGTTGTGTGTGGATATGTCTGGTATGCCCCGTAATCACTTCATCAAATCTTTCCCTGGTAATGAAATCAATACTAAGTGGATAACGGATGAGGCTTCAGGGCGTAAGGCTTATAGCACAGCATTAACTAGGTTGAAACATAATGTTGTTGAACAGCAAGAGAACTTATTAGCTATACAGAGAGATGTTGGTTTACCTATTAAGGATTTGAAAGAAATCGCTCGTCAAATGTCCACAGGTGAGGCACGTGCTCGTCGGGCTAAACGCGAAATGATTGAAGCTAACTTGCGTTTAGTGATTTCTATTGCAAAAAAATACACCAACCGCGGTTTACAGTTCTTGGATCTTATTCAAGAAGGAAACATTGGTTTAATGAAAGCAGTGGATAAGTTTGAATACCGACGAGGTTATAAATTCTCAACTTATGCCACTTGGTGGATTCGCCAGGCTATTACTCGATCCATTGCGGATCAAGCTAGAACCATTCGTATTCCTGTGCATATGATTGAAACTATCAATAAGATGAATAGAATCTCTCGTCAAATTCTGCAGGAAACAGGTATTGAACCAGATCCAGCGGAGCTAGCGCAAAAAATGGAAATGCCTGAGGACAAAATCAGAAAAATCCTTAAGATTTCTAAAGAACCTATTTCGATGGAAACTCCTATTGGCGATGATGATGACTCCCATTTGGGTGATTTTATTGAGGATACAGCAACCTTAGCGCCTTCTGATTCAGCTCTTTATGCCAGTCTGAGAGAGGCCACTAAAGATGTTTTAGATTCATTAACGCAGCGTGAAGCTAAAGTGTTAAGAATGCGTTTTGGTATTGAGATGAATACAGATCATACCTTAGAGGAGGTGGGGAAACAGTTTGACGTCACCCGTGAGCGGATCCGTCAGATTGAAGCCAAAGCTCTGAGAAAACTGCGACATCCGTCACGCTCGGAAAGATTAAGAAGTTTCATCGATAATAATGAAAGTTAATCGGGTAGCAAGATAAAAAACTGGTGAGAGGATCATAACAGTTAAAATTCCCGATCGTGATGAAGTCAAAACTCATCAAATCAGCACTTTGTTTTTGATGATTGCTGGCAATGTTGTATAATAAACAAGTTATATGGGCCGTTAGCTCAGTTGGTTAGAGCAGAGGACTTAAGTACGGTCGACCTAAAGCGCACGCTATGGTCGACAGTGAATGGGTTGCATGTGAGTAAGTTAGCTCTGCTGGCATGTAGAACTACTCAAATTCGGGGAAGCCTGTGCTGTAAAGCGTGGTAATCCCGAGCCAAGCCTCTTAGCATTAAGAGGAAGGTGTAGAGACTGTACGGGTAGGTCGTAAAGACAAGAGACAGTCCAGACTACAAACTGGAAACAGGCAGTGAAAGCTGTAGTAGTAAGCATAATCCTTTGGTCCGGGGTTCAAGTCCCTGACGGCCCACCAAAACTAAGGACTCAGACATTCTCTGAGTCCTTTTCTTTTTCCACAAACCCCGCGCACTGTGGCTTAATTTCCAATAGGTTGCGGACTTCTCATCTCACCACTGCCCTCAATCTCTGCGGCTATTCTCTCTCCATGGAGGGATATTCTCCGGCGACTCTCTCAAGCCCTCCAAGTCGAAGTCCGCAAAGGTCAAAAATTACCTCCTTTATTTTCAGAGAATTACGCGCAGACTCGGATAATCGGTTTGAAGGGAAAATGGGTAAGCAATCTATTCATTTGCCATGCTGTGAGCCACCCATACCAACGGTGAATCAACCGCCATATCGAATAGGATCGCATCGTCTGGCAGCGTATCATCCAAAATCGCCATAATTATCTACGGAGGTAGCAAGGTTAGGTTGATCATCTAGGGCATTATAAAAGCTCTCAATGAGGCCAGCAACCGAGGTGTCAGCATCTCTATGCTCTTAGAGTCCTCAATGGGTCACGGCGGAAGCATCAACATCGACATAATCGGAAAGATGAGAACATTGGTTCCACCAGCACAACTCTTTGCGTGGCAAGACAAGACCGAACTATTTATTGATGGTCGGATGTATGCAAAGGTTGCTATTGCAGATGGCGTAGTGTGTTTCATCACGGGCGCGAATCTGACGGGGCATGCAATGGAGAAAAATATGGAAGCTGGGGTGCTCCTCATCTCCGGAGGACGTATCCCCCAATTACTCGACCAGCATCTGTGTTCCTTGATCGACACAAAAGTGATCTCGCCAGTCTGAGTTTTCCCTGATCCAATGAAGCATTTAGCCGCCACTGAACATGCTCTGATCTTTTGGATGTAAATGGGTGTGTTTTTGGATAGCGCACTTGAAATGGGTGTAATTGGGTGTATCATTGGTTCCATGATTAAAACCGACACAATCCATATCACCCCGGACATTCTGTCACTGATCGCTAGAATTGATGAATTCAAGGGGGCTTGGCGTGCCTTGGGGACGCTCTCCCCCGACAGGCTGTCTGCCCTGCGCCGCGTTGCCACTATCGAAAGTATCGGCTCGTCAACCCGGATTGAGGGCAGTAAATTGTCCGACCGCGAGGTCGAGCGATTGCTGTCCAACCTGCAGATCAAAAACTTCACCAGTCGTGACGAACAAGAGGTGGCAGGCTACGCAGAGGTCATGGAGCTAGTTTTTTCGTCGTGGAAAGACATCACATTCACCGAAAACTATATTAAGCAGTTGCACCAGAATCTTCTCGTTTACAGCGAGAAGGATGTATGGCATCGCGGCAACTACAAGACCACATCCAATAGCGTCGCCGCCTTTGATGAAAACGGCACACAGCTTGGGATCGTGTTTCAGACAGCTTCACCTTTTGACACGCCACGTTTGATGAACGAATTGGTGACATGGGTGCAGGAAGAACGCGATTCAAAATACCTGCATCCGTTACTCATCATTGCGGTGTGGGTCGTCGTATTTCTGGAAATTCACCCGTTTCAAGACGGCAACGGTCGCCTTTCGCGCGTGCTCACAACCCTGTTGCTATTGCAATCAGGCTATACCTACGCGCCCTATAGTTCACTGGAGAGCGTCATCGAGCAAAGCAAGGAAGCCTACTATCTGTCACTACGTCAAACCCAAGGGACGATTCGCAGCGATGCCCCGAACTGGCAACCATGGCTGGTGTTTTTCCTACGTTCGCTGACCGAGCAGGTCAAGCGACTGGAAAAGAAGGTGGAGCGCGAAAAACTGGTGCTGGCCACCTTGCCGGAACTTTCACTGCAAATCGTCGAGTTTGCCCGCGAGCATGGTCGCGTCACGATTGGCGAAGCAATTAAACTGACCGGTGCAAGCCGCAATACACTCAAGCAACATTTCCGCACGTTGATTGAACGCGGACACTTGAACCAGCACGGTAGCGGACGGGGTGTCTGGTACGAGCTTCGCTGAAACACTCAGTCTAGGAGGCGGGTTCAATTCTGATCTCCGCAATTGAACCCGCGTCCGCATCCACTCTACCGGCAACGAAACAACCGGCGATTTTCTTGTTAAGATGCTTGCCGAATAAGGGGTTAAGGGGTTTTGGTAGGTTTTCGCAGCGGCCCGCAATAGCTCGCAGGCGTTGGGACAACTTAAATTGACACGGGGTTGCGTCCCACCACCAATATAATAAGCCAGCCTAGTGCTTTTATTTTTTGTATCCCCTGAAGCCCCAGTAACGGCGGTGACGTATCAAGGTGGTATTTTACCTTGGCAACTGCTGGTGAATTCCGCCTGCGCCTGTCGCATTCCTCTCTTTTCTACCTTTGACCTTTGGTTAAACTAAGGTTGCACCATCGCGTTTATGGGGGTTGTAGGGCTGTGGTTGTGAGTTAAGCTTGCACACCAGTACCCGTTAAAACAGCAACTACATATTGAAATTGCCAAACACCTTTCGTTGTTCCGCTCAGTTTCGCGACAATTCATGATTCTTCAGCCAATTGATGTTCAGCATTTTTGGTTGCTTGCCCACGAGGATGTCGCGCACCAGACGCGCGCGCTCGGTTTGATGAGTCGTTGGGCCGCCTGCCCCGAGGGGCTTTGCCGGCTTCATCGCGGGACCAAGCTTGTAGACGAAGTGGTCCACATCTGTTGCGGTTAGTTCTAAGGCTGGACGGTCCAGTCTTTGGCAGGAAAGGAGGTCAACATCTTGAATTCATTAAGGGGATTTTAAGATAACTTACTCCGTTACTCTCTGGGGTAGGTATTTTACCCGCACGAATATTCAATTGAATGGCAGGGAAGATGAGTTTGGGTAAGGTTAGAGTTTTGTCACGATTATTTCGAATAGTCACAAACTCTGTTTCGCTGACGCCACTGTGAAGGTGGATATTTTTTTCTTTTTGTTCTTTAACTGTAGATTTGTGTTGAAGGGTCTGTCTGTTTGGTGGAGGATAATCATGGCACAAATATAATAAAGTGTCATCGGGATATGACAGTATTTTTTGTACTGAATGATATAATTGTTTTGCATCACCACCCGGAAAATCACAGCGGGCGGTGCCCACGTCTGGCATAAATAAAGTATCCCCTACAAAAATAGTGTCGCCGATTTTATAAGCCATACAAGCTGGAGTATGACCCGGAACAGACAAAACTTCTAAGGACAATTCACCAAAATTGAGAACATCTTTATCTTTCAATAGATAGTTAAAGTCTGACCCATCAGTTGGAAAATCATGACTAAAATTAAAAATAGATTTAAATACTTTTTGAACTTCAGTGATTTTTTCGCCAATAGCGATGGGAGCAGTTGTTTCTTCTTGGATGTAATGACCTGCACTAAGGTGATCTGCATGAGCATGGGTTTCAAGAATATAGTCTACAACCAGCCTCTCAGAACGAATAAAGTTTAATAATTCATCCGCAGACTCGTAAGTAATATGCCCTGACTCTTGTTGAAAGTTAAGCACCGGATCAATGATGACACAATGCAGATCACGTGAGGAATATACCACGTAAGAATAAGTCCACGTCCCTGGATCAAAAAATGATTTAACGACGTGGTTATCCATTGGCTACTCAGTTGACTTCTAACAGTTCTACATCAAACATAAGCTTAGCGTTAGGAGGGATCACGCCCCCTGCACCGCGACTGCCATAACCTAAGTGTGAGGGAATAATAAGAGTTCGTTTGCCACCCACTTTCATGCCCGCAACGCCCTCATCCCAGCCCTTGATGACCTGACCCGCACCTAATATAAATTGGAAAGGTTGATTACGGTCCACGGAACTATCAAATTTCTGTCCCTTATGGTCCTTTGCGTTGGCATCGTATAACCAGCCTGTATAGTGCACTGATACTTGTTGTCCTGATTTAGCTGTGGCGCCTGTACCGATTAAATGGTCAATGATGGTTAATCCATCTAGTGTCATGGTGGTTTTCTCCGTAGATGCTGAAAAACTGTTATTTGCGATAAAAAAAGAAGACAGTGATACCAATAAAAAATACATGAGTTGTTTCATAACTTCTCCTGAACAATGAATATTACCATGGTTATTTTAGCTGTTCTGACCAAAATTTTTCCAGCCTTTGTACAGAAATTGGATAGAGGGTTTTCATGGGTTGAGCATACAATGATAGATAAAACTCTTCCAGCATTTTCATAAACTGTTGACTTGGTTCGGAGTTCCCTTTTTTATGACGATATTCTTTGAGTCTTGTAGTAAAGGTTATGGTTTGTTTCATTTTATCTTGGTCTTGGCGAGGATCCAAAATACAACGTTCCACACGTTTTAATAATCCTTCTACATACCTGGGTCGCAACAGATACTCTTGCAAAGAAATATCCAAGTAAAGAGACCAATTCAGTAACCTATTCAGATGATCAATTATGTCACGATAGGAGTCAGGGTAAGCGGCCTTTTTTAATTTCTCTTGCTGTGTAAAAAATTGTTTTAATAGTTCGCACAGTAAGCGGTGTTTATCGTTTAACAGTTTGATCAGAGTGCTTAATTGAGATCGTATATGTAAGCAAAGCTGACTAAAAGAGGACTCGTTATTAATTTTTCCTGAAAAAGAATTAACGAGCTCTTTCAATAAAAGATGTAACCATTGTTTTTTTAACCAACCCTCCACTTGTTGATGAGGGGGAGGAGACAGCTTGCAGAGAAGTAATGCCAACTCTGTTGAGTGAGTCAGATTTTTCTCTATAGGGTTCAGCCAACTCTTTAGTTGAATTTCAACTAGGCGGGTAATTCCTGATTGTGTTTTGATTTGTACCTCAAGAGGAGTGTCCATTGCTCTAATAAAAAGATGGCCCTCTTCATTGACTAAGGCGGGGTATAGGATAATTCGAATCCCCTTTTTGTTTACAATAATTTCCTCAGGCAGTTCACCAAAGTTCCAACTGGTAATCTCTGGTAAGTGTAAAAGAGGGTTATCTAGTTGTTGTATTTCTTCTTCTATTAAGGGACTTAAGTGTTGTTTTAGTTGGCTTAAGGATCGTGATTGGGCGATTTCCTCATTGGAATCAGTGACAACTTGCAAATTCATTAAAAGATGTTTGGGTAACGTAGGCCAACTTTCCGGTGAAATACTCTGATGGTAAACCTCGGCAATAAATGTTTGTAAACAGGTTAATAATGAACCATCTTTTTCTGAAAACCGACTTAAAAAAAGAGTAATACAATGAGGCACTGGAACCAGTACTCGTCTAATGGATGGAGGCAATCCTTTAATTAATAGTTGAATTTTTTCACGGATAAGGCCAGGTACGAGCCATTCAATATCGCTCTCATTCAGCGAACCCAGTAGAGGCAGAGGAATTCTTAGGGTAACGCCATCTAATGGATGGCCTGGATCGAAGCGATAGAGTAGAGGGTAATCATTACCATGAATATGTAATGAATCGGGATAGAGTACAAGAGTTGCATTTTCACTACTGTGTTTTTTTAATTGCTCTGGGGTAAATAAAAGGGTCTCTTTTTCCTGTGACGATAATTTCTGATACCAATTTGTTAACTCTTGAGCTTTGGTGATGAACGAGGGAATGTAGTGCCGATATAATTCAACGATAGCCTCCTCATCAATCAGAACATCTTGACGTCGGGTCTTATGTTCTAGCAGCGCAACGCTCTCAATGGTGTGATGGTTTTGTGAGACAAAGTTAGGTATCTTTCCACTATATTCTTGTAACACACATAAATGTCGCAGTAGTAAAGAATAGGCCTGATCTCTATCACGTTGGTCCAATGATACTTTGCGTCGTTGAATAACGGTCAACCCATAGAGTGTGCCATTTTCATAGGCTATCGCCTGACCTTGAATGGGATCCCATTCGCCAGGTGAGAGGGTATAGTGCATTAAACCCTTAGCAAATTTTTCTATCCAATGACTTTGAATCTGACAGACGGTTCGTGCCTGCAATATGCCCGTATCAATGATTTCTGAAGCCATGATCCATTTGGGTTTTTTCAATGCTAAGGATGAAGATTTATTGATTTTAAATTTTAAACCACGTACGCCCAGATAACTTTCACTGTCTTGATGATAGTTACCAATTTGACTAATTAATCCGCTAAGTAGTGCGTTGTGTAGTGAATCATAAGTTGTTTCCTTTTGATTAGGGGTTATTCCAAGCGCTTCAATAGATTGTTTTAATTGATGATGTAAATCATGCCATTCACGAACTCTCTTAAAGTTCAAGAAATGTTTATGACACCAGCGTAGTTGGTGTTTTTTGCTTCCATTTAATTCCTTAAGATAGGCATGCCATAAGTTGATGATGGACATAAAGTCAGATTGCGGATGGGCAAACTGTTTATGTTGTTGGTCCGCTTGTACTCTCAATTCAAAGGGGCGCTCCCGTGGGTCTTGGATACTTAAAAAGGAGGTAATGATCAGTACTTCCGTGACACACTGATATTCTTGGGCCGCAATTAACATGCGTGATAAATGAGGATCTAAGGGAATCTTTGCTATTTTCTGACCAATGGGTGTCAAGTTCTGATTACCATCGATAGCGCTAAGCTCCAATAATTCTAACCTTCCACTTTGAATGGCTTTTGGTGAGGGAGGATCTATAAAAGGAAAGTCTTCAATAGAGCCTAACTTTAAGTGGATCATTTTTAATATGACTCCAGCCAATGAGCTTCTTAATAACTCAGGGGTTGTAAAGGCTGGACGGCTATTAAAATCCTCCTCACTATATAGGCGTATACAAATCCCAGGAGCAGTCCTACCGGAACGCCCCGCTCGCTGCTTGGCTGAGGCTTGTGAGTTCTTTTCAATGAGTAATTGATCGATTTTGTTACGTTGACTAAAACGCTTTACTCTGACCAAACCACTGTCCACAACAAAACGAATTCCAGGAACCGTGAGTGAGGTTTCTGCTACGTTAGTGGATAAAACAATCCTGCGATATGGGCTAGAACTAAAGATTTTGTCTTGTTCTTGTTGCGAGAGGCGAGCAAATAGGGGGATGATTTCTGTGTGGGCAGGTTGCTGTCTTCTTAAAGAATCGAGAACATCTCTGATATCCCGCTCTCCCGGCAGAAAGACCAACACATCACCTTGATGTGTTTCTTTCATTAAATCATCTATAACCTGTAGCAGATGACTCTTTGTACTGCCGTTCTCTATGTCCTCATTATCCTCTTGTTCTAATTGCACTGGACGATACCGAATATCAACAGGGTAAGTGCGACCACTTACTTCAATAATAGGAGCACCGTGGAAAAAATTAGAAAACTTTTCCGTTTCAATGGTAGCTGAGGTAATAATCAGTTTTAAGTCTGGGCGGGAAGGAAGTATTTGTTTAAGATAACCCAGTAAAAAATCAATGTTTAAACTTCTTTCATGGGCTTCATCAATGATGATGACATCATAAGCTGTTAGCCGAGGATCTCGGTTTATTTCGGCCAATAAAATACCGTCTGTCATCACTTTGATGGCACTTGCTGTTGGATTGACTCGGTCTTGAAAGCGGATTTTAGTGCCAACGCCATGACCTACCTCAGTTTTTAGTTCTTGCGCCAGCCGTTGCGCGACTGATCTGGCAGCAAGACGCCTGGGTTGGGTACAACCAATCATTTTATGTTGTCCAAAACCCAAACTGAGACATATTTTAGGGATTTGTGTGGTTTTACCAGATCCTGTTTCACCACACAGAATAAGTGTTTGATGCTGAGTAATTAAAAGACGAATTTCATCCAGATGATCATGAATGGGCAATGAGCCGTCAAACTCAGGATTTAAGACGGGTTTTTGCATGGTAATTAGGGCTTGGTGTAAAGATATAGTCGCTCTTTTTGATCACCAGGACGTGAGCCACTCCATAATAAAGTGCCTTCCCCAATGCGGTAAATGCGATGGCGTGGGTTGTCTTGTAATAACAACAGAGGACAAGTTGATGAGGGATTTATTTCAAGGCGTTGGGTATGGAGATGTAAATAATATTCCAATAATCCACGTTGTGGTTCACCAAGGCCAAGACTCGCTATGCAGCCAGGATGGTGTATAAGATTGTTAGATAGTGAGGTCATAACACTCTCATAACCTCTTGCACGGTCAATAAAGGGTAACCACAGCGACATCAACAATAACCAAGATACAGTAAGCCCCACTGACCAATTAATGAGTGCACGCCGGGCATTCTGGTGTGAGCGCATGATCGTGACAATCCATAATCCACTGATGAACAAAGCAAATACAAAGGGTAGGAAATGAAATTGTTCACGAAAACCGGGTAATGTTGTATCCAAAAAGTTAACAATACTTGCTGGGAAATTTAATAACTGTGCAACCCACCCTAGCCATAATAAAAGAGTAATGAGTCCAAAAGTAATCATCCCAAACCAATCTAAGGCGTGGGCAGTGCCTCTTTTTAACAGATCTATATTTCCACCAGCAAGAATGGACAAGGGGACAAGTAGTGATAGGGTATAAAACTCATTGGGTTGGGTACAAAAGCCTAATACAAAGTAGAACCATAACAAGCAAAGCATCACGTAGCGTACGGAGGGTCTTGAGCGTAGAGCTCTACCACCATACCAAAGAACACCTAAGGACAATGGTGCTGCTGGAAAGGCAAACCAAATACTAACAATCAAGTAGTACAAAGGAGTGGTGGTTAAAATAAACCATTGGCTTGGATGAAGGAAAGGATCTGCGAGACGCATCCACCACTGATGAAACTCATTAGGATGATGTAAATGCAGGGCATAGGGCCAAATTATAAGAAAGGGGGCTAAGCTGAGAACAATAGCCAGGATATAAATGAGCGGTCTTTTTGGCATGACTGGTCTGATAGCCAGGGGACTTAACAGAATTAGGGGTAATAATAATCCCGCTGCTAAGGGGCCAATCGATAGGAAAGCAATGCCTAAACCGGTTCCTGCTAGTAATCCAGCCCACAGGGATTGGTTTCTTGACCAAGGAATGGCCACAAAGACCATGGCCATGCCGGTGATCCATGACAGATGAGAGCTCATCTCATGGGCTCTCAATAAAAGCCCGACAGAGCCCATCAATAGAATAACGCTGGCGCGTATAGCTCGCGAACCAAATAAAGTATAGGCTCCGAGGGCGGTAATAACAAAAGTTAGCGCCATAAAGAGCCCACTCGAGAGTCTTGCTGCATCCGCTGGGTTTAGCCAAGGACTAAAGAGGCGTTGCGTGAGGGCGGCAACCCAGAAATAAAAGGGAGGGGTATTAAAATAAGGCTCGCCACCTAAAGTTGGATATAACCAGTGACCGCCATGATTGAGATGATAAATAATGCCTTGACTGACCGCTTCGTCATATTTCCAAGGAGAGTGGCCTGTTAAGCCGGGGATTAGCCAAGCACAGCAAATAAGTAAGAAAAGGACAGTTTTGCCTAGGGTGAATTCCCCATCAAAACTCAAGGACTTTTTATTGGAGAAGAGTGAAAACACGTGGTCTCCAGTTAAAACTTAAGGCAGCACAGCTGCTGCCTTAAACGGCTAAAATAAATAATTATTTACGGGCGTATTTCTGACGGAATTTTTCAACACGACCAGCTGTATCAACAATTTTTTGTTTACCAGTGTAAAACGGATGACAAGCGGAACAGACTTCCACAGATAAGTTGGGTTTACCAAGGGTTGATTTGGTAACAAAAGAGTTTCCGCAACTACAAGTAACGGTCACATCTTGATAATTTGGGTGAATTTCAGGTTTCATAATCTTTATCCTAAACAAATATGTCGGGGTATACGACACTAAGCCCATTATTATGACTTAAATTAAGCCTTTTGGCAATAAAAGAGCAATACTAAACTACGGCAGATTTAGCCTCTGCGCATGGAATCAAAGAAATCAGCATTGTTTTTAGTGGCTTTGATTTTATCCAGTAGGAATTCCAACGCCTCAATTTCGTCCATTGGATAAAGTAATTTTCGTAATACCCAGATTTTTTGAAGAACCTCTGGCTTCAGTAACATTTCCTCTCGTCTGGTTCCCGACCGGTTAACATTAATAGCAGGATAAATTCTTTTCTCCGCCATTCGTCGATCGAGGTGAATTTCCATATTACCAGTACCTTTGAATTCTTCGTAGATCACATCGTCCATCCGAGAACCGGTATCGACCAATGCAGTAGCAATAATAGTGAGTGATCCCCCTTCCTCAACATTTCTTGCCGCCCCAAAGAAACGTTTTGGACGCTGTAATGCGTTCGCATCAACACCACCGGTTAACACCTTGCCCGATGAGGGGATGACAGTGTTGTAGGCCCGCGCAAGTCTTGTGATTGAATCTAATAGAATCACTACATCACGTTTATGCTCCACCAAACGTTTTGCTTTTTCAATCACCATCTCAGCCACTTGCACATGACGGGTGGCCGGTTCATCAAAGGTAGAGGACACCACTTCGCCCCTCACTGAGCGTTGCATTTCAGTTACTTCTTCTGGTCGTTCATCAATCAACAAAACAATTAAATGAGCATCAGGGTTATTGGAGGAAATAGAATGTGCAATATGTTGCAACATGACTGTTTTTCCGCTTTTAGGACTGGCTACCAATAATCCACGCTGACCTTTCCCGATGGGAGCCACGATATCGATGACACGTCCAGTGATATTTTCTTCAGCTTTTATATCACGTTCAAGGGTAAGAGGTTCAGTTGGAAAAAGAGGGGTTAAGTTTTCAAAGAGGATTTTGTTTTTTGAGTTTTCTGGAGCCTCACCGTTCACTAAATCAACTTTAACTAGAGCGAAGTAACGTTCTCCTTCCTTAGGTATTCTAATTTCACCCTCAATACTGTCCCCGGTATGTAAGTTAAACCGTCTGATTTGAGAGGGGGAAATATAGATATCATCGGGACTCGCCAAATAAGAAGTCTCAGGAGACCGAAGAAACCCAAAACCATCCTGTAAAACTTCTAAGGTTCCTTCACCATAAATACTTTCACCTTTCTTGGCTTGGTTCTTTAATAAAGCAAATATCAATTCTTGCTTACGTAATCGATTGGCTCCTTCAATTTCATTTTTAATAGCCATTTCGACTAGTTCGGTGACATGTAGGGTTTTTAGATCAGATAAATGCATAGAATGACCAAGAATAGAGAAGTGTTAGGTTGGGAAAATTTTTTAAGAATTAATGGGTTAAGATTTTAAGATTAATTAAGTTGCACAGTTTTCACAAACTGTGCAACAAAATCTACGCTTTTTACAAGTGACTGTCAATAAAAGCACTTAGTTGTGATTTAGATAGCGCTCCAACTTTGGTGGCTTCTACGTTACCATTTTTGAATAGTAGAAGGGTAGGGATGCCGCGGATACCGAATTTTCTTGAGGTCTCGGGGTTATCATCAACATTTAATTTGGCTATTTTCAAACGACCGGAGTAGTCTTTGGCAATATCTTCAAGTATTGGTGCGATTAATTTACAGGGACCACACCATTCAGCCCAAAAGTCTAGCAGAACAGGAGTATTGGCTTGTAGTACGTCAGCATCAAATGAACGATCGCTAATATGTATTATGGATTCACTCATGATTTTCCTCTGAAAATAAGTAACGGAATTACGTTAGATGAATAAGGCATTTTTTAGATTACATGTATTTTAACTCAATTCAAACTAAGCGCATAGTAGTTAAAAATGTATAATAGATCCACTATTATAATAAAGTCTCTAATGTGTTGCGCCTGGAATAATTATAAATTTAATAGACATATTGGGTCTTAATTAATTCGATTTGGGTATTTGTGGAATCCATTTTAGCCCTGTTAAAATAAACGATTTATTGGCTAGGAGAGTAGTGCCATGACTTATGTGGTAACCGAGTCTTGTATACGTTGTAAATATACAGATTGTGTGGATGTATGTCCGGTAGATTGTTTTCGTGAGGGACCTAACTTTTTAGTTATTGATCCAGATGAATGTATTGATTGCACCTTATGTGTCGCGGAATGTCCGGTAGAAGCTATTTATGCTGAAGATGACGTACCTGAAAATCAACGGGCCTTTATTGCAATCAACGCAGATCTGGCGAAAGTTTGGAAGCCTATTATTGAGCGTAAAGACCCTTTAGAGGATGCCGATGAGTGGAAAGACGTGAAGGAAAAACGCGAGTTTCTGGAGAAGTAGAGCGACAGTCATGGGCCCTTCAGGAAATGGTCCATGAAGTACAGCATCTCATCAAGGATTACCCGAGTGGAAAGGGGATTCTTATTATTGTCCCCCATGCAAAACTCATCTCTCAATTAGGTCCATTGATTGCAACCCTTGCCCCTCGCGCTCATATCACCACATTTTCTATACTCGCTGAGAGGGTTCCGTTAAAAGCGCGAATCATGGGAGAGTTTGAGCGTCAGCAGTTGATCTATGACGCTTTAAATGAACATCAATGGTTTAATGCCCGCTACCGTTGGAATTTTGCTGAAGAAGCGGTGAAACTCATGGATGAGCTCAGCTTGCACGGTATAGTATGGCCACACGATGAGAAGTCCTTGGTGCAAATCCTTGCCAGTGCTTATCAGTCAGCCCTATCTCAACCTTTGGTTTTTGAAGCGAAGGTGGTTTATACCCTTTGGCAATTACTTCACAGCTCTCATGAGTGTTTATCAGTCGCTATGGCTTATATAGAGCGTCTTCAGCGATTACCTCAGTTTATCGGTGAAGACGCTATTATAGTGATGGAGGCAAGTCTTCATTATCCCTCTGAAAAATACTGTATTGAAGAGCTCTCTCAGCAAAAGCCTGTTAAAAGAATCCCAATCATAAATACTTCACCATCAGATTTTAGAGAGTGGTTGTATCACTTGTGGATGCCTGAACAACCTCTTAACTTGGTTGAATGGATTCATCGTTACGAAGCTCGGTTTAGGCTGAGTCCCATTACCGGTCGTATCAAAATAGCCGCATACAATCATTTTGAAGAGGAGGTTCAATACGCCCTTAACTGGATAGCGGAGAAAATAGCCAGCCAACAGATACCCATTATGGTTGTTGCTCAGGATCGGCAAGCCGCCAGAAGATTACAAGCCTGTTTATCATCTAAGGGGATTAGTGTTGAAGACGGTACTGGTTGGGTGTTGAGTACCACAACAGTGGTGGCTGGAGTTCATGTTTGTTTAAGTCTGATTCAACAAGGTATTACTCGACAAGGATTGTTCGAGCTATTTCACTTACCTTGGTTTTTGTCTGCCTTGGCAGAGCCTGAGAGAGATGTATTGCTCGAACAATTAAAAAACACCATTGGTCAATTTGCTCATCTCTCACAGTTGAATAAATGGTTAAATCAAAGATCTTTAGATGAAGAGATTGGGCAAGTATTAGGTGAGGAACAGGTGAAAGCCATTCTTTTGAGAGGCTTGTCCTTGTTTCAACAGACCCAAGCTAGCCTGAGTGATTGGATCCATAAGCTGTTTGAATTACTGGAACTCTGGTTAATGTTGGAAGCCATCCAGCAAGATCATGCCGGGCGACAGTTGATGGATTTATTACAGCAGTTGGCGGCTAATCAACAGCATCAACAGGGATCATATACTTTTAATGAGTGGTTCAAATGGTTAGAGAGAATTCTTGAAATGAATCACTATCAGCCAGATAGCCAGCAAGCTCAAGTGGTGTTCACGCAATTATCCCAATGTTTATATATTCCCTCCAAAGCCACCTTAGTACTGGGTGCAGACAATAGTCAATTACCCTATATCCCTAACAATATACTGTTTAGTGATGCAGTAAGATCTCTTTTTCAGTTGCCGATAAGGGAGAATTTTATTCATCAAGCGATACTTGATCTACTTGAACTATTTGATCATTCTGATTCGATAATAGTGATGTATCGTACAGAAAATGGGGGGATAAAAACCACTCTATCACCCATGTTAGATATCTTAGAGAATACACATTTATCCATGTATCATGAGTCGTTAATGCTATGTAATACTGCTCAACATACTACACCCTATTTCAAGACGATAGAGCGACCCAGTGTAGTGATTCCTCCTCAAAGGCTACCGAAAACTCTCACCGCTTCTTTTTATCAAAGAATTCTGAACTGTCCCTATCAGTCTTTTATATATGATGTGTTAGGATTGAAAAAATCATTCCCAGTTAAAGAAGAGGTAACCAAAGCTGAATTTGGTCAATTGGTTCATCAAATCTTAAGTCTGTCTGTAGAAACTAAACGCCGTCAATCACAATACTCATGGTTACAATCTATTCAAGAGAATACCGATAAACTTTGGCAACGAGTCCTAGAGCAGGATCCTTACTGGCGTGCTTGGTTAGTCTATTGGAATTCACTTATCCCCGCAGTATCACAATGGTTTGAAAAACGTGAATTAGAACATTGGAAAATTCAAGGCAGTGAGCAGTGGTTTAAAAAAATCAAAACGAAGGATCATCAGTCAACGGAAGTTGCTGGCAGTATAGATAGATGGGATGCACGGATGAAAGAGGATACTCTCTTGGTTGAAATACTGGATTACAAATTAAAAAACAGCAAGCAGATTTCCAAAAAAGATATAGAGCTTGGAGAGGAGATACAACTTCCCTTATATGCTCAATTAATGGATGAATATGAAGTGAATGCAAGCTATGTTTTCTTAGAAGACGACCCGGTAAAAGAGGTGACAGTCAATCATCTAGGGGAACTCAGTCAGCAGATTATTGATCGTTGGTTTACTATTTTACAAGATACTCAAGATGGGATGGGTTGGCCTGCTCATGCAGAGACTACAATCTGTCAGCGCTGTCAGTATCAAGGGCTATGTCGAAAACAATTTTGGCAATAATTGATGAACCAGCAAGCGAGACTTAATTATCATGCATTGAATCCACAATTCTCCGTAATGGTGGATGCCTGTGCAGGCACAGGTAAAACCTGGTTGCTGGTATCGCGTATTATCCGTTTACTTATGGATAACATTGCGCCCAACCGAATACTTGCCATCACTTTCACCAGAAAAGCTGCCGGAGAAATGCAGGATCGTTTGCAACAATGGTGTCGTCAATTGGCCTTTGAGGACGAATCATGGGTAAAATCTTTTTTAATTGAAAGAGGTATCGGTGAGAGTGAAATAAATCATTATGTACCCAAAGCAAGAGGTTTGTATCAATTACTCATGCTGCAATCAGGAGTCAGTATATGTACCTTTGATGAATGGTTTTTATCACTCATTCGACATGCTCCTTTATCATCAAACATCCAATATGACGTCAATCCTGGAATAGATCGATTAGCTCTACGCCATGAAGCCTGGGTGAATATATTAACCCAATTAGCCTTTAACAAAAACTCCTCCCTAGAAAAGCTTATTAAGGAAAAAGGTACTGAATCGATTAGACGGATTTTATTTGATGCTGCCAATTATCGTGTTGAATGGCAACTGTTAAACCGTCATCTGCGGCCACAACAATTATGGACTTCTGAAGATAATACACACTATCATGTATCCGAGCCGGATAAATGGTTCTATGATCAATACTTGATATCATTATTAACTTCCCTCACTCATCAACTCTCACAACTCAGTAATGCATTACGCCAGGCGGGTCTTGCTCTCTCTCAAATGGTGGCAGAACAAGCAACAATCACCGCTCTTTTATCATGGACGTTTACCCAAGAGGGGTTTGGAACACCTCGTCAAACATTGGTTAATGGCTTAAACGCTGCACAACAAAATGAGTTGATTAATGATTGGATTGACGTGATGGAAAAGTATCGGGAAGGCTATCGATACCAACTGGTATCTGAATTAAATATCAGACTTTATGAATGTGTTGATGAATTTATTCAAGAATTACTGCGTTTAAAGACGGTACATAATGAAGCAGATTTTTCTGATATATCTTTGTGGGTTTATCAATTACTCTGTGATCCTGTAGAGGCTCCCCATTGGTTTTATAGATTGGATGCACGTTATCAGCAGGTGTTAATTGACGAATTTCAGGATACTAGTCCTCTACAATGGCATATTCTGAAACAGTGGTTTTCTAACGCTAAAGAAGCTGAGTCTGATTTGACGCTTTTTTTGGTTGGTGATCCTAAACAAGCAATTTATCGATTTAGACGCTCTGACAGTCGTATTTTTGAGGAGGCAAGACACTTATTATTGTCCCAATATAAGGCGCAAGAGTTGACCTTATCGCAGTCCTACAGAAGCCATCATAATATTATTAATTTGGTTAACCGTTTGTTTGAAAATAGACCTGACTTTCCACATGTTAACCATTTACCAAAATTTAATGCTACCCACGGCGTAACCAAACTTTTCTTATTTGAGGATGCACCTGATACAGCACAGCAGACTCCCTTGGTAGAGCAGGTGGCTTTACGTCATCCACTTAAACAAGCTCGTCAGGATGAAAATAGAAACGCTTCAGAGGCTTTTTTAGTGGCACGTAATCTATTAAATGCTGTGGGGCAGCGTGAAATTATTACGGCTAATGGGAACAAGTTATTAAGCTTTGGTGATGTGTTGATATTGGCCAGAAGAAGACAGACGCTGCTTGTCTTTGAAGAGACTTTTCGGGATCATAATATTCCTTTTGTGAGTCAGCAGAAGGGGCAATTACTGTTTTATTTAGAGATTGAGGATTTGTTAAGGTTACTAAAAGTCTTAGTATATCCTGCCGATAACATTAGCTTGGCGCAGACTCTAAAGTCTCCCATTTTTGGGTTTAAAGATGAGGATTTTTTACAATTCTCTATAACGGATTCTTGGTGGAATCAACTCTCTGAGTTGACCACTTTTACTAAGGAGTTTGTACTCCTTAAGCACTGGCGAGATCTCTCTCAAAGAGTGCCTGTTCATGACCTCTTAGAAACTATTATTGATGAAAGCCAACTGCTATTAGCCTATCAGTCCACCTTATCCGCCGAGCGTTTTTTTCAAGTACGCGCTAATATTGAGACTTTTATTGAATTTGCTCTTTCCTGGAATAGTGGACGCTATCCAAACTTGGTGCGTTTTCTTCAAGAAATGGAGGAGTTACGTGAGGACGAAGCTCAGGCCCCAGATCAGGGAGCCCTTGGGAGTGATGGAGTTAATGCGGTACGATTGATGACAATTCATGGTGCTAAGGGTCTTGAGTCGCCCATGGTATGGTTGGTTGATCATGATGGTTGGCAAGCAAAAAGTAAAAGTAATTACTGGCATGTTAATTGGTCCCCTGAGTTGCCTTATCCAGATTATTTTGTTTATATGCCAGAGAAGAAAATGCTGACTAAAAAGCAACTCGCTTATATTGAACAAGAATCCCTACTCCTGGAAAGAGAAGAGAACAATCTTCTTTATGTGGCACTCACTCGAGCGCAAAGTGAGTTATATATTGTGGGTGCAGTTGAGGCAAAACAAACTCCTTGGATTAAGGCATTAGTAGAGATTGGCCAAGAGTTTCCTGACTTAATTTCTGTTGAGCATGTTTTATTGTGAAATAAAAAAGCCGGAGCAGTAGCACCGGCTTTTCTCTCACCATTTTTCTTTATCGTGTAACTAAAGCGTTCAAAATGGTTTTATGCTGCAAAATTGCTCACCGCAAATTCCCAGTTTACAAGGTGATTTAAAAAGGTTTCAACAAATTTAGGACGTAAATTGCGGTGGTCAATATAGTAGGCATGTTCCCATACATCAATACATAACAGTGCTGTATCACCGGTGGTGAGTGGGGTACCTGCTGCACCCATGTTAACAATCTCAAGATCGCCGTTGTCTTTTTTAACAAGCCATGTCCAACCAGAACCAAAGTTCCCTACGGCAGAGGTTTGAAAGGCCTTTTTAAATTCATCTAAAGAGCCCCACTTTTTGTTAATGGCCTCCAGTAAAGCGCCAGAGGGTGATCCACCACCTTGTGGACTTAGACAATGCCAGAAAAAGCTGTGATTCCATACCTGTGCCGCATTATTGTAAATGCCACCTGCAGGGGCTTTTTTTACAATAGACTCAAGATCTAAACTTTCAAACTCAGTCCCTTTAATTAAATTATTTAAATTAACGACGTATGCATTGTGATGCTTGCTATAGTGATAATCAAAGGTTTCTTCGCTCATATGTGGTACTAAAGCATTTTTTGCATAAGGTAGAGCTGGTAATTGATGTTCCATTTAAATCTCCAAGACAATAAAGTTTAGACTAATTCCATAAATATACTAAAAAAAAGGACACAAAAGAATCCCCCTCAAGATTATTTTCTTGAGGGGGTGTTTATTACACCGACGTAGGAAGAGGCTTTTCTGGATTGATGTTGTATTTCTTAATAGCTTCAACAACCACTTCTGCCTTAATTTTCCCCTCTTCAGCCAAAGCGCTCAGTGCTGTCACGGTAACGTAGTAACGATCAACTTCAAAGAAGTGTCTAAGCTTTGCTCTGGTGTCAGATCGACCAAAACCATCTGTTCCCAGGGTAATATATTTTCTAGGAACAAAAGCGCGAATCTGCTCAGAAAAGTTTTTCATGTAATCCGTGGCAGCAATAATGGGGCCAGTAGTATTTTGAAGACACGTTTCTACATAAGGTAGCTTTCTTGGAGCGGTGGGATGTAGACGATTCCAACGAAGACAGGCTTGCCCCTCACGCGCCAATTCATTGAAGCTCGTGGCACTCCATACTTGGCTGTTCACGCCCCAGTCTTGTGCGAGTAATTCGGAAGCAGCAATCACTTCACGCAGAATGGAGCCGCTACCTAAAAGTTGTACCTCAGGAGCTTTGGCGTTATCTCGACGTGATTGGAATAAGTACATCCCTTTAAGAATGCCTGGTTCCGCTCCCTGTGGCATGGCTGGGTGTGAGTAGTTTTCATTCAAGGTGGTAATGTAGTAGAAAATATTTTCTTGTTCTTGATACATCCTCCTCAGACCGTCTTGAATGATAACTGCTACCTCGTAGGCGAAAGTTGGGTCGTAGGATACACAATTTGGTATGAAACTAGCGTGAATTTGACTGTGTCCATCTTGATGTTGCAATCCTTCTCCGTTTAGCGTTGTTCTGCCGGAGGTACCACCAATTAAGAAACCACGGCATTGCATATCTCCTGCCGCCCAGGCTAAGTCACCGATGCGCTGGAATCCAAACATGGAGTAGAAGATATAAAAAGGTATTGTTGTTACTCCATGGTTAGAATAGGCCGTTGCAGCGGCTATCCAGGATGAAAAAGCACCAGCTTCATTAATCCCCTCTTGTAAAATTTGACCATTCACATCCTCACGGTAATACATTAACTGGTCATGATCTTGGGGCTCATATAACTGTCCCACAGAAGAGTAAATACCAAGGCTTCTAAACATTCCCTCCATACCAAAGGTTCTCGATTCATCAGGAACAATAGGCACTATTAACTTACTTAGCTCTTTGTCTCGAGTAAGTAATGTCAAAATTCGAACAAAGGCCATGGTGGTAGAGGATTGTCTGTCTTCTGTACTGTGTAACAGAGAGTCAAAGTAGGACAGAGGAGGAATAGGGAGTTTAGGAACATCATGACGTCTAACTGGCATATAGCCACCAAGCTTCTCACGCTGTTGACGCAGATAGGTAATCTCTGGACTGTCTTCAGCAGGGCGATAAAATGGCGTTTCTTGTAGCAGTTCATCAGAGATCGGTATGTCGAAGCGATCACGGAATTGTTTGAGAGCATTTCCCCCCATTTTTTTCTGCTGGTGCGTAATGTTCTGGCCTTCACCCGACTCGCCCATACCGTAGCCTTTCACAGTTTTAGCTAGAATAACAGTGGGCTGGCCTGTGTGGCGCACTGCAGACATATAGGCGTTATAGACTTTAAAAGGATCGTGACCACCACGATTTAAGCGCCAAATATCATCATCTGTCATGTTAGCCACAAGTCGAGCCAGCTCAGGATATTTACCAAAAAAATGTTTTCTCACGTAAGCGCCATCACGCGCTTTCATACTTTGGTATTCCCCGTCCACCACTTCCATCATACGTTGCAATAGAAGTCCTGAACGATCTTTAGCGATAAGTTGATCCCATTGTCTGCCCCAAATGACTTTGATTACATTCCAGCCGGCACCACGGAAATCAGCTTCTAACTCTTGAATAATTTTGCCATTACCGCGCACGGGACCATCTAGTCGCTGTAGGTTACAATTCACCACAAAAATAAGATTATCTAGTTTTTCTCTGGCCGCAAGAGAGATGGCACCCAGAGACTCCGGTTCGTCCATTTCACCATCACCCATAAAAGCCCATACTTTACGGTTATCGGTTTTGGCAATGCCCCGGTTTTGTAGGTATTTCATGAAACGAGCTTGGTAAATAGCCATTAATGGTCCAAGCCCCATTGAAACGGTGGGCATTTGCCAAAAATCCGGCATTAACCAAGGATGTGGGTACGAAGATAATCCTCCACCATCCACCTCTTGGCGAAATTTAGATAATTGGTCTTCGTTCAATCGTCCTTCTAGGAAGGCGCGTGCATAAATGCCTGGGGCAGAATGGCCTTGAATATACAATAAATCACCACCATGCTCAGCAGTGGGCGCATGAAAAAAATGATCAAAACCAACATCATATAGTGTGGCGGCAGACTGAAAACTTGCTATATGCCCCCCCAGTTCACTGGAAGTCCGGTTGGCTCTTAAAACCATGGCCATGGCGTTCCAACGTATCAGAGAGCGCACCCGGTGCTCCATTTCAGGATCCCCTGGGATTCCAATCTCTTGATGAGGAGGAATAGTATTAATATAAGCGGTATTAGCGCTGTAAGGGAGATAAGCGCCTGAACGTCTGGCTTTATCAATTAATTGCTCGAGAATATAATGAGCCCTTTCAGGACCTTCTAGTTCTAAAACAGCCTCTAAGGCATCAAGCCATTCTTGTGTTTCTTGTTTGTCATTATCTGGCACTGCGGACATATTGGTTTCCCTCGCGATCAGCGGTTAATTTATTAGGTGAATTCCTCCTGTCGGGATCGCCGACTAATCTCTATATTACTGCCAAAATTAATTCGATGCTATGGCTTTGAAGAGAGGGTAGGGTTAAGCCAGTGGCCTGATCGCCCCCCGCTTTTTTCAACAAGAAAAACTTCTCTGATTATCATTGCCTTATCGGTAGCTTTGAGCATGTCATAAATAGTCAATAAACCAATTTGTACGCCCGTCAACGCTTCCATTTCTACCCCAGTTTTTCCGGTGGTTTCAACAACCACTTGGCAATGTACTAGTGAGTTTTCAGTGTCGCATTGAAACTCAACATTGATATGGGTTAAAGACAGAGGGTGGCATAAAGGAATTAACTCAGAGGTTTTTTTAGCTCCTTGGATAGCAGCAATTTGTGCCACGGCTAAGACATCCCCTTTTTTAGCTTGCCCCTTGATAACTAATTCGAGAGTAGAAGGCTGCATAGCAAGGGTGCCCATTGCTATGGCACGTCGGTGGGTAGCAGGCTTGTCTGCTACGTTTACCATGTGTGCGTCGCCCTGTGAGTTAAAGTGTGTGAGTGCCATGGTTTTGAATAAAAAAACAATTGTTTTAGGGTATCATATATTCATGAAACGTATATTTTTATATCTCTTAGTTTACTGTTTTACCATTAATGGTAATGCAGGAGATTTACCTGATCTTGGTGATAGTTCGGCCAACTATCTGTCTACCCAAGATGAATCAGCTCTTGGTCGTCAGGTGATGATGGAAATTAGATCTGATCCAGCTTATTTTACTGACCCGGAATCCGTTGATTTTGTTAATCATGTAGCAGGTCGTTTACTGGCGGTCAGTGAGGATGCTGTGGGTATGCATTTTGAAGTCTTTATTTTACAAGACCCAACACTCAATGCTTTTGCAATGCCTGGTGGTTATATCGGTGTTCATACTGGCTTGATTTTAGCTGCCGAGAATGAATCGGAGTTGGCCTCAGTGTTAGCTCACGAAATTTCTCACGTTACGCAGCATCACGTGGCTCGTGAAATGGAGGCGCAAAGCCAAAATATGCCACTGACTTTAGCTGCTATGGCGGCCGCTCTGTTGGCAGCCAGATCGAGCCCAGATGCGGCGGTGGGAGGGATAATGGGAGCGCAGGCAGGTGCCATTCAGGCGCAACTTAATTCAAGTCGTGGTTATGAAAGAGAGGCTGACCGCTTGGGTATCCAGCGGTTAGTTCACTCAGGTTATGACCCTCGCGCTATGTGGACTTTTTTTGAAAAACTTCAGCATTATGATAGTTTTTATGAGGGGGTTCCTGCTTTTCTTCAAACTCACCCTTTGACCACTGAGCGTTTAGCAGAGATACAAAATAGACTACAAAATGTACCTTATAGACAAGTTCAAGACGGTCCTAATTTTCAGATGATTCGCTCCAGAATAAAAGCTTTAGTGGGAACACCCAATGAAGCAGTTCGCTCGTTCGCTGGCGAAGAGCTCAATCCAAAATATCCACAAGACCAACCTGAAATTTACGGCTACGCCGTGGCTCTATGGAGAAATCATCAGTATACAGAGGCGCTGCAAAAATTAGACAGCATTCGTTTGTATGCAAAAGTGAATCCAATGTTTTTAAGTCTTAATGCAGCTATTGTGCACGATGAAGGTAAGCTTGAGTTAGCCCTTGATCTTTATCGCCAAGCATTAGCTCAGTATCCTGATGAACGAGCACTTAATTATGGATTTATTAAAACCATGCTTGATTTGCATCGAGATCAAGAGGCCTTAAACTTTATCCATAAAAGAATCAGTTATAACCAACAAGATGCAAAACTCTATGATTACGAGGCGCGGGGTTTTGCCGCATTGAATCAGCAGTTATTAAGTCACCAAGCTTTGGCCTATTACTATGAGCATATGGATAACTTTAGCGCGGCCCTTGACCAATTGCAAATCGCTTTGAAAGCCGGTGACGGAGATTTTTATCAAAAATCGTCCGTCGAGGCACAAATTAATACTCTTAAAAACGTGTTGTTAGCAGATAAAGCCAATCGTAAAAAATAATATTTTATTCTGCTAGACGAGCCACCTGTTGAGTCAGTTCGTGAACTTGTTTTTCAAACTGACTTAATCTTACTTTTTCTTGGTTAACAACTTCAATCGGTGCTTTATCAACAAAACTGGGATTATTGAGTTTTTGATGAGCTTTAGTTATTTCACCATTTAATTTCTCAATTTGTTTATTGAGCCGCAATATTTCAGCAGCAATATCTATCTCAACCTTGAGCATTAGTTTATATTCATTCACCACTGCAACAGACGCTGAGGTGTTCTCTAAACTTTGATTGTCCACAAATACGACTTCACTTAACCTCGCAAGATGAACAAGATGCTCAGTGAAGGATGTTAATTGATTAGTATTTCCACTAATATAAAGAGGAACTCGATCTTTAGGAGATAAATTCATTTCCGAGCGCAGTGTTCGACAGGCATTAACCAGTTCTTTGAGTAATTGAATCTGTTGATCAGCTTCTTTGTTAACATGTTGACTAAGAAACTCTGGATAGGAAGCAATCATTATGCTTTTTTCATGTTTACCCACCAAGGGTGATACTTTTTGCCATAGTTCTTCAGTAATAAATGGCATGAGCGGATGAGCTAAGCGAAGCACAGTTTCTAAAGTGTGAATCAGGGTATAGCGGGTTGAGTACTGTATATTTTCATCAGATGTATTAAGAGAGGTTTTAGCTAATTCCACATACCAGTCGCAATAGTGATCCCAAATTAGTTGATAAACACATCGTGCCGCAAGATCAAAACGATAGCTTGTAAAGTGATCCGTAACTTCTTTAATACTCTGATTAAGTTGGCTTAACATCCATTGATCAATAAAATTAAAGACCTTAGGAGGGGTGGTGTAAGCTATTTGATGATCAGGAATATTCATTAGTACATAGCGGGTAGCATTCCAAATCTTATTACAAAAATTGCGATATCCCTCACAACGCTGTAAATCAAATTTGATATCACGTCCATGGGTCGCAAGGCTAGCAAAGGTGAAGCGCAAGGCATCGGTTCCAAAACTGGGAATACCTTTAGGGAATTCGTTGCGCGTTGCTTTCTCAATGGCTTTTGCCTGTTTTGGGTCCATCAAGTTACTGGTTCTTTTTTTAACCAAACTGTCTAAGTCAATCCCATCAATTATATCTATTGGATCCAGAATATTACCCTTAGATTTACTCATTTTTTGTCCATGAGCATCGCGCACTAATCCCGTAATATACACCTCCTGAAAGGGGATTTTTCCCGTGAAGTGGCTTGTCATCATGATCATACGTGCAACCCAAAAGAAAATAATGTCAAAGCCAGTAACCAGAACATTAGTCGGTAAATACGTTGCTAATTCTGCTGTTTGCTCGGGCCAGCCTAATGTTGAAAAAGGCCATAAAGCGGAGGAGAACCAAGTATCTAACACATCTTCATCTTGGGTTAGATCGCTATTTGCTGCCAGAGCTTCAGCTTCGGCTTGGGTATGCGCAACATACACATGACCAGCCTTATCATACCAAGCAGGAATTCGATGCCCCCACCACAGTTGTCTTGATATACACCAGTCCTGAATATTAGTTAACCAATGATTGTAAGTATTGGTCCAGTTTTCTGGAATAAAACGGATTTGCTCTGAGGCAACCAATTCTAGAGCTTGTTCAGCAAATCCTTCCATCCGAACAAACCATTGGTCTGAGAGCATGGGTTCGATAACCGATCTTGTGCGGTCCCCTCTGGGAACCATTAGTGTATGCTTTTTTGATTCAGCTAAAAGTCCCTGCGCTTCAATTTCATCAAGTACCTTTTGTCGGGCAACAAAACGATCTAACCCTCGATAATCTTGGGGGACTTGATCGTTTAACTGAGCTTCCTTAGTGAAGATATTAATGGGTGTTAATTGATGTCGATTACCCACTTGATAATCATTAAAATCATGAGCTGGGGTAATTTTTACACATCCTGTTCCAAAGGAACTGTCCACATAATTATCAGCAATAATGGGAATTTGTCTATTCGTTAGGGGTAGTTGTAGGGTTTTTCCTATGAGGGATTGATACCGTTCATCTTGAGGATTCACTGCGACTGCCACGTCACCAAAAAGCGTTTCAGGACGAGTTGTTGCTACGACTAAAAACTCACCTGGTTGGTTGACGATGGGGTAGCGTATATGCCAAAGAAATCCAGCTTCTTCTTCGGCGACCACTTCAAGATCAGACACAGCAGTTTGTAAAACAGGGTCCCAATTAACTAATCGCTTCCCACGATAAATTAGACCTTGTCGATATAATTTAACAAATACTTCATTCACTGCTCGTGACAGCCCCTCATCCATGGTGAAGCGCTCACGTTCCCAATCACATGAACTACCTAATCGACGCATTTGACGGGTAATGGTGGAACCAGATTGCTCTTTCCATTGCCACACTTTTTCAAGAAAAGACTCCCGGCCAAGTGTTTTTCTATCAGTTCCTTGAGCTTCTAGTTGTCTTTCCACTACAATTTGAGTAGCAATCCCAGCATGATCTGTGCCTGCTTGCCATAAAGTATTATCGCCACGCATCCGATGGTAGCGTATTAATGCATCCATTAATGTGTGTTGGAAAGCGTGCCCCATATGTAACGTGCCCGTTACGTTAGGTGGAGGCAACAAAATAGCGTATGGTTTACTTGATGGTAGGTGGCGTGCTTTAAATAAGCCTTCTTTCTCCCAAAAGGGATACCAACAGGATTCTATGGAGTGTGGATCAAAGCTTTTATCTAATTCAATCATTATTTGCGACTCATATTATGGGTGTAAATTTCAAAGCCACGATTACGGTAATGTTGAAAACGTAATCGTGCGAACTGTTTGTCTTGTTCGTCAGTACTGACAATTTCTAACAGCCTTTCAAAACGTGCAAAGTAGTCAAACTGTTCTGGGTGAAGATTAACTAAGCAGTCATAGTGCCATGGAGCAAGCCCCTTGGCATCGATGACAATAGGTACCTCTTTAGCCAGTGGGTCGTCACTGAGACAATGAGGAATTACTGAGGTGAGGTGGAGCTGCCATAATCCAAGATCTATAGCTTCTGCTTGAGCTTGGTTAGCAGCTCTTACCCATATGGTCTTTTTCTGTTGCCAAGCTTTCTCAATAAGTTTTTGCGCCAATAGATTTTGATCTTGTATATGAGTATAAAAATCAATACGTGTCACTCAGTTGTTCCTAATTTATCTTTCTATTGCTGTGTTAAAAATTGGCATAACATGGAAACAGGTCTGCCGGTGGCTCCTTTTTCTTTGCCACCCCGATAGGCAACACCTGCTATATCTAAGTGAGCCCATGTGACTTCACGTGTAAATTTCGCTAGGAAACAAGCAGCTGTAATACTACCACCTGCGCGCCCTGCAACATTAGCCATGTCTGCAAAATTCGACTTTAGCCCTTCATGATATTCTTCCCACAAAGGCATTGGCCATACTCTGTCACCCGTAATATCTCCTGCCTGTTTGAGAGCCAGTGACAAATGATCGTTATTGGCAAAGAGAGCAGCCGCTTCATTACCTAGAGCAATGACACAGGCCCCTGTGAGAGTGGCAATATCAATAATAGTTTTAGGTTCAAAGCGTTGAGCGTAGGTGAGTGCGTCGCATAAAATCAGTCTACCTTCAGCATCTGTATTTAAAATTTCAATAGTTTGGCCAGACATACTGGTGACAATATCTCCAGGTCGCGTTGCGTTACCATCTGGCATATTTTCACAAGTAGGAACTATCCCAATCAAATTAATAGGTAGTTTCATTTCGGCCACCGCACGCATTACTCCAAAAACAGAGGCTGCTCCGCACATGTCAAACTTCATTTCATCCATTTCAGGAGCGGGTTTTAATGAAATACCACCAGTATCAAAGGTAATTCCTTTACCTACTAACACAATTGGCTTATCATTTTTTTGTGTGGCGCCGTTATATTTCATAGTAATTAATTTAGGCGCTTGGTGTGAACCTTGAGCCACCGCTAGTAGAGAACCCATTCCTAATTTTTCCATATCAGACTTTTCAAGTACGTCAACTTTCAGTTTCCATTCTTTACCCAATTTCTGTGCTTCTTTTGCAAGATAGTTAGGGGTACAGATGTTGGGTGGTAGATTGGCAAGATCTTTACTCAATGCAATACCATGAGCAACGGCTTGTGCTTGATTAACCGATTTGATTAAAGCGGTGCTTGGCGTCTTACCTTTAGTAATAAAAGATATGCTCTGTAAGGAACTTGGGATGACCTTTTCTTTTGAGATACGTTTAACACGGTACTGCGTTTCAAGAGCAATGAGAGTTGCTTGTTCAACAGCCCAGTTAGCGTCTCTATTGTCTACATTAAGTTGGTTGAGTGTTAGAGCAATATTTTTTACATTGAGGGTTTCTAAGTTTTTTAAACTGTTACGGACTAATTGCTTGTATTCACTATCAGACAAACTATTCTTTGTTCCACTGTTAATGAGTAATAATCTTTGCGCCTTAATTCCTGGAACTTGATGTAATACAACGGTATTACCAAAGTTTTTTCCAAGATCCCCTTTTTTGAGAATCTGACTAATGATATTTGTCGAGCTATTGTCTAGTAGTTTGATGTCTGCGGTCATTGATTGGTTTGCAGGGATTGCAATCACCAATGCCTCCGTTACAATTTTGTCCAAAGATTGGGCTTTTACACTAAATTCCACAGTTTATCTCCGATATAAATTAGAATATTGTTATATTAAACCCTAAATTATCTTGTTAAAGCTCTAAAAAAGTCAAAGTGGTAAAAATAAGTGATATTTAATCAAGTTTTTCGTCGTGAGTTCAGTCAAACAGCACTAATGGCTTTACTGGTACTTGTGGCTATTTTATTTACTGTAACAGTAGTAAAGCTACTTGGACTAGCTGCTGGAGGCGAACTATCAGGTGACGCGGTTGCAGCCATGGTAGGTTTTGGTATCCTGACCTATCTGCCTGTGATCTTGTCAGCCGCCGTCTTTACGGCAGTATTAATGACTTTAACACGGGCTTACAGAGACTCTGAAATGATTATATGGCTGGCATCTGGTTTAAGCTTGAGTCGGTTTTTGGTACCAGTGTTGTCTTTTGCTATGCCCATGGCTCTTATTGTTTCATTAATGAGTATAGTTGTTTCGCCCTGGGCTATGGGGCAAAGAGCCGTTTATCAGAAACGGCTTGATTCACAGGACGATACCTCACAAATTACTCCTGGTGTATTCAGAGAATCTAAACAATCGGATCAAGTTTTTTTTGTTGATTCAATCAATACTAATAAAAAAGATGTATCTAATGTTTTTGTTCAATCTGTCCAAGACAATAAAGTGGGTGTCATCGCTGCTGAAAAAGGTTTTGTGACTACAAAAGCCAATGGTGATCGTTTCGTGATTCTTCAAAAGGGTCGTCGTTATGAGGGGAAGCCTGGTACGGCAAATTATAACTTGGTTGATTTTGATGAGGCACAACTCAGAATTCAAGAGAAAGCATCAGGGCAGACTTCATTGTCAGTTAAGTCTATGCCATTTGGTCAACTTATAGTAAAGCCAACCTTGGAACAATGGAGCGAACTTCACTGGCGTATTGGTCTTCCAATAAGCTTAATCGTATTGTGTATTTTTGCTATACCTTTATCTTACATTAATACTCGAGCCGGTCGTTCAGCAAATATGGTTTTTGCGTTGTTAGCTTATATGATTTATTACAATACGATGGGTATTGGCCAATCTTGGATTGTGCAGGGGAAGGTTTCGCCCTGGATTGGTATTTGGCCAATACATTTAGCTTTTTTCATTATAGCGTTGTTTTTACTGATCAAAAGGCAATGGTTATGGACCTTTAAACGATTAATTATTAGTCAGAAAAAAATAACCCAATGACAGTAATTGGCTTCATAAGTTATAATGGAAGGCTTGGAGAGATGGATGAGTGGTTTAAGTCGCACGCCTGGAAAGCGTGTTTGGGATAATATCCCAACGGGGGTTCGAATCCCCCTCTCTCCGCCACATCAATCCGGTGCGTTTGTTTAAACTATCAGGCACAACCTCAAATAAGCCAATTTCTGGACTAACCTCGTTTTTTATAGCTATTTCGAGTAATTCTTGCTCTTTAAATGGCTTAAATCTGATATCGTTCTTCTTGGGTAAGTTATGTGAATGTTATCAGTGCAATTTTGACTTCTCGGTTAAAAGAGTCTTGATGTTACCGCTACTTACCTACTTTACCTATAAATTATAAAAATACACTTCATGTTTTAATTCGCCAAAATATTTAAATAATGAGAAAAAGAGGATATAAATGATTAAGCGTATACGAGCTATTATAGCAGTTGCCCTACTGATAACGTTGACAACTACTTATGCAGAAGCTATCAATCCAAAGGCTTTAGGTTTTTCTAAAAAGGGTTTAGAAAAAATCACTCGTGTTTATGAAGACGAAGTAAAAGAAGGCCATATTCCCGGTGCTGTAATTCTTATTAAAAGATACGGAAAAATTGTGTACGCTGAAGCCATCGGATATCAAAATAAATCTAAAAATATTTCTATGAAGCGAAATAATATTTTTAGAAATTATTCAATGACTAAACCTTTTATTGCAGTGGCTACAATGCAATTAATGGAGCAAGGTAAGCTAACCTTGGCCGACCCAGTATCAAAATTCATACCAGAATTAAAGGATATGAAAGTAGCCATTGAAGTGAAAGAGGGAGACAAAATAACTTATAAACTTGTGCCAGCCCGCAGAGAAATTCAAATCATTGATCTCTTACGCCATACATCGGGGATTGTTTATGGTGAAATTACAAAAAATAAATTACTTCAAGAGGCATATAAACAACAAGAATTGGTTAACGAACACTTGGCCTATGATGTTCGTAGTTTAACCCCAGAACAAGAGATAACGGCTTTTTCTAAAGTTCCACTTAGCACGGAGCCAGGTACCAATTGGGAGTACAGTTTGTCTGTAGACTTGCTTGGAAGAATTGTTGAGAAGGTGTCTGGCCAGAGATTGAGTGATTATCTTAAACAGAATATTTTTACCCCATTAAATATGGTGGATACTGGATTTTATATTACTGAAAATAATTTATCCCGTTTAGCAGAACCCCTCTCTATAGACCCGTTTACACATCAACCTATCCATTTAATTGACGTTTCGGAACAGCCTGCTAACGATTCTGGAGGGGCAGGATCTGTAACTACCGCTGATGACTATTTAAATTTTGCGACAATGATGCTTGATCTAGGTAGTGTTAATCACCAACATATTTTATCGCCCGCTTCAATTAAATTAATGACATCAGACCAACTTGGTAATAGAACTACTTTACCCTACAGCCCAGGGCAACTACTCATGGGGATAGATGGTTATACCTTTGGTTTGGGTTTTATGGTTCGAAAAGAAAATGGACTGGCCGGAGTATTGGGTAGTAAAGGAGAGTATATGTGGGCTGGTGCAGCCGGGACTTTTTTCTGGGTTGAACCAGAAAAAGACTTAGCAGTTGTTGTGATGACCCAAGTGCCTGGGCCAGTAAGGCCTTACTACAGACGTTTGATTAAGGATTTAGTTGATTCTGCTTTGATTAATTAACTATTTCTCCGGACTAGTAATTAAAGAGTTAGCGATTCAGTGGTAACTCCATTGAGTTGCTAGTTTGTTGAAAAAAAAATAAAAGTTGTTGGTAATGAACAATCAAAAGCCTAGCTAAGAGATTTTGCGCTTTGAAACAAAATGCAACTATTTACTTTATCTTTCTAAAAATATTGGTGTAAAATCAAACTTAAGTAGTTGTTTATTTATAATTATTATTAAGGGAGCCAATTATGAAGTATATAGTTACGTTGTTCGTTATTTTAGTAGCGATTTTTTCGACTTATATGTTCGCTTTCAAAGCGAATGCTGCATCTCTTCATAAAGTCGGACAACAAGATTCAATACAACTGGTTAACTCTTCTAGATAATAAGATTGCTTAATAAATTTTAAAAGGGTGCTGATTGCATCCTTTTCTTTATAAGTAAATTGTTATTATGATTAGTGTTTTTGAGCGCATCACTTTCTATTTAAGCGTTGCATGATCTCTTTGAGTGGTTTATATCTCTCTTTAGCAGTGATGGGGGTAAACATGGGATGTTTACAACCTACTTCTTTTAAAAACTCTAATTCTGTGTCCAAGTCTTCAACTTGAATATACCAAGATTTTTTAACAGTCTCTGACCCTTCAAACCATTTATAACCTCGAGCTTTGGCGAGATGTTTGTTATCAAATGGAAGATCGATTGCTTGTATATGCCATATTTTTTTTCGGGCAGAAGCAATTAATATAGATAAGGCTGTAGCACTTTGATCGGGGGTAGGTTGACTCAGTAACATCATCAGCATATCCACATCTGCTTTTGCCCTGTGAGCATCATGAAATAAATTAAACCGAAAGCCAAGATAGTCTAGCTTGCTACTTTTAGTGGCCCAAATGTCCCAAGAAATTTCATTAAGTGAACAACCAAAATGCATTTGTGTGAATAACGGATATCGTGCTTCTAAAAAACCCCTATCAAAACTGGCATTGTGGCAAATAATTAAATTGACTCCATCTAACACTTCATCAATTTTAGATTCCTCAATTCTTTTATTCTTGACCATTTCATCTGTAATGCCAGTTAATTTAGTTACTTCTGGTGGAATGGGGAATTCAGGATCCTCTAAACTGTCATATCTATTAATAACACGATATAAATGTCCGCTATTCTTACCGTATTCGCAGGTGGCTATAGATAAATCGATGATTCTGTCCCCATCATCTACTTTTAAACCGGTTGTTTCTGTATCAATGACTGCTAATCGGCCTAAGGGCTCACCTGTTGGGGCTATCTCAAATTGATGTAAATTTTCAATTTTTAAGCGTGTTAACACACGATAATCTGGATTATTTTTAATAATATTTAGTGCAGTGTTGATATCCACGATAAGTAATTCCTTGTTAACTGTATTTCGATTGTAGAGACTTTTTTGAGGATGAGTTAGATAATAATTTGTTTATTTTTCTTATTTTTTGTTACAATTAATCACTTTGTATGGTGCTTGTTAATTGACAAGTTAAACGGGAAACACTAATCAAACGTGTGCTGCCCCCGCAACGGTAAGTGAATGTGAGTTGTTTTCACTACGGACTTAATTACCACTGTGATTATTCATGGGAAGGTAAAGTTCTTATGTTCACCAGCCCGGATATCGGCCATAGATTGAGTCAAGTAATGCGGACGGGGACCTTCGCTGGTACTGAGTGAAACAGTCTCTCAGCTGTCGCCCTCTCTTTATCTCCATTTTCCTCTTTATATCCCTTACTTCTTTATATTGGTAGTGGTTACGTGGGTGTGACCTTAGACTTTAGGGATTGAATATGTATTCTGGTTATTTTATACCTCTTACGGATAGGGTAAGAAGTGTATTGGCATGTGTTTTATTGGTTTCAACTTTTCCTGTTTTTGCAGATAATCAAAATAGCAGTGCTCCTTTGCAAATAGACCCAGTGATAGTCACTGCAGATCTTATTCCCACACCTAGCTCTCAAGTGATACAAGATCATGTGTTTATCAGTAATGAACAAATTCGTGCTGCTGGCCAACAAAGTTTGGCTGAATTACTGCAACAGCAAGCAGGATTTCAGATTGCCTCCTATGGCGACTCAGGTAATATTGCATCTGTATTTACCCGCGGAACTAACGGTAACCACACTTTGCTTCTTGTGGATGGAGTCCGGGTAGAGCTAACCAGTACTGGTGGGGGTATTTGGAATGCTATCCCATTGTCAATGATTGATCATATTGAGGTGGTTTACGGACCTGAAAGCATCTACTACGGCTCTGATGCGGTGGGAGGCGTGGTCCAAATCTTCACGAAAGAAGGTAAGGGTGCACCGAAGGTGAGTGCTATGTCTGGCTACGGCAGTTATGGAACCAGTATGTCCAGCGCATCAATAAGTGGATCAACAGATGCTGAACACAACACAAAATTCTCGTTTGGTGTGTCTCAGGAAAATTCATCAGGTTATAACACTATCGGAAATAACTTTTCAAGATTATATCCTCCAGCTATAGATGGAGCATATCCAACAGGCGCGACTGGCTATCAGAGAATGGGTGCATATGGTAATTTGGAACAAACGATTGGTATAGGCCAGGAGATTGGTATGCGCTTACTTGCTTCAAAAAATACCTACGGCTTTCCAAGCGCGGTTTATAACTACAATACCAATACTTATTCCTCAGAATTCGATAATAATATCAATACGTTGATTAATGTGGCTATTTATAGTAACAATCAGATAAACGATAATTGGTTAAGTAATTTTCAAATTGCTTTGTCCTCAAATTACGCAAAGTTTTTAACTTCTTTATCAAATGATCAAACTTATACGCCCACTTACGACTATCGATGGCAAAATAGTTTTGCTTTGGGTCAGGATCAATTACAGATCATTACGGAACATCGAAGTGAATACCTCAATGCAACATATAGCACTGTCACAGATGGATGCTCCATATGTAATCAAAACCTGTCAAGAAGCGTAGATTCATTGGCAACCATTTACCATTTAAAAAGAAGTCTCCATACGTTGGATGTGGGTATCAGAAGTGATGGTTATTCCGGTTATGGGTCCAAATTAACTGGAAGCGCTACTTATGGTTATCAAGTATCCGAATCAATAAAACCCATCTTGGTGTGGGCAGCGCATTTAGTGAACCGACGTTTGATCAGCTTTACTATCCGTATAGTGGTAATCCTAATTTATCCCCTGAATATAGTAAGAATATTGAATGGGGATTAAATTATGATGATCATCATCAAGCCTTTGGAATCGTCATTTACCAGAATGATATTTCAAATCTGATACAGTCTGATCCGTCTACTTTTATTTCTTATAATATTGGAAAAGTAAGAATCCAAGGTATGACATTAACAGCTCAAAAGTATATTGGATATTTCAACATACATGGCTCTTTGGATTTGTTAAATCCAGTTGATCGAAATACTGATTTAGCACTTCCTTTAAGGGCTGAAGAAGTAGGTCGTATCGGAGCTGACTATGCATTCAAAAAAATTAAATTAGGAGCAAATATCATCGCTTCGAGTAAAAGATATGCTACAGACTCAATTAGCAATAGTGTATATCTTGTTAACGGACAATTCCCGATAGCGGGTTATCAAATGTTAAGCTTAAATGGTTCTTATCAATTGACTAAGCGATGGTCTGTGTTTGGACGTTGGGATAACGTAACAAACATGCCTTACCAATTACAATATGGTTATAACACACCCGGTTCTAATGTGTTTTTTGGTGTGCGGTACGACCAATGATGAGTGCCAACCCAATTTCCTCCCCTTGCGTGAATATTTGCCAAACAGATTCTGTAACAGGAGTTTGTTTGGGTTGTGGTAGAACCTTACAAGAAATTACAGATTGGATGAATTTAAATGATGAGGAGAAAAAGAGAGTTATTGCTCAATCACAAAATCGTTTGAATGATCTTCTGTTTAATTAATCAAGGAGTTTTTGCTAGGTAGCACAATAATTTCTGCCGATTTGAAAATAAATTTAATTAATATCTTATAAATATCAAAATCAAATAAAGGCTCTTGTGTTGTAGACATCGCATCTAATAACTCTTGATAGGTGCGATAGGTCCCATAGTATCCCCACTGATGAATTAAATGGTACTCACTGGAATCATTGTTATGCTCTTTTATAGCTATGCATCCATGCCATTTCCAATTTTTTAACCTAATTTTTTCAAGAGCGATCAATACCTTTAATTGATGATGAGCCAATTCTTCCTTGCCACAGCAAGCGCCATGGCATTTATTGATCTGTGAACGAAAGCAGGCTTTCCCCTTTGTGTGGCTTTCTATTCCCAATAAGGCAAGACACATACCATGTGCGTCGGCAATCGCATGGAGTGTATCGATAGCTTTTTTTCTGCTTTGGAAAACACCGAAATAGGTATCAGATTCTAAAAAATTGAGCTCATCGGTATTTCTGAGGGATAGAGTATATTGATTGCTATGGTTAATTAGTTGCCAAGTACAAAGTTGTTGTTGACGTCTTAGTCGATGATTATGTATGGGTTTAAGCTCTTTAATGAGTTTTGCTTCTAATAACAAAGCCCCTAATTCTCCACATGTTTCACGATACTCAATATATTTGACTTGTTGAGATAGTCTTAATTCCTTGTGATGTTTGTGATCTGAATTAAAATGTGAGAGGATTCGCTCTTTTAAATTAATACTTTTTCCAATATAAAGTGGTAGATTATTTTCACCATAAAACAAATAAACGCCTGTTTTTTCTGGAATGCTGTCGATAAAACCCTCTTCAATGGCAGGGGGGAGTGAAGGTTTTTTGGTGATTTTCTGGATGGCTTTGTTATATGTTTCCGCAGGAAAGCTTTTTCTTACGTGCAATAAAAAATCAGCGACGACTCTTGCATCAGTGAGTGCGCGATGCCTGTCTTGAATAGTCAAGCCAAGACGTTGAATGAGGCTATCTAAATTATGTTTTATATGCTCAGGATAGAGCTGTCGTGATAACCGAACAGTGCAAAGAGTATTTTCTTTAAAAGACATGCCACACTTTAAGAATTCCTGTTTAATAAAGGCATAATCAAACCGTACATTATGCGCAACAAAATATTTTCCTTTTAGTTGTTCTAGTAAGGCACTGGCAATCTCTGAAAACAATGGTGCAGACCTCACCATTTCGTTAGAAATACCCGTTAATCGAGAGATGAAAGGAGGAATAGATGTCTCAGGATTAATCAGTGTTTGCCACTCACTAATTGAACCATCCGGCAGTAATTCTACAATACCGATTTCTGTAATCCTATCCTTAATAGGATTGGCTCCTGTTGTTTCGAGATCTATACAGATAATATTGTTCTGCCAGATTTGACTCATATTGCGTTATTTTTTTTCTATCATTTGTCGTAAATCAGCGATGACCTCTTTAGGGTTTTCTCCTGCGTCAACACTTTCATACACTTTCGCAATATTACCCTTGGGATCTATGATAAAAGTATTTCTTTTGGCTATTTTATAGCCCAATAGACTTCTTTCTGAACCATAAGAACGAGAAATGCTTCCATCTTTATCGGCTAATAAAGGGAAAGGTAGGTGGTGGTTGGCCGCGAACTCTGCGTGACTTGATGCATCGTCAATGCTGACACCAAGAATGACCCCGTCCATTTTTTTAACCTGATTAAAGTCATCACGGTAAGCGCATGCTTCTGTTGTACATCCAGGTGTTTCATCCTTAGGATAAAAATATAAGACTATCCATTTACCACGGTAATTGGCGAGGCTTTGCAGTTGGTTATGTTGATCTATCACTTTAAAATCAGGCGCTACCTGTCCCACTGTTGGTAGATCACTGGCTGAGGCTGATTTCGAAAATACCAAGGCAAGACCCACAAATAAGCTTAATGTTAATAATAATAACTTCATGACTTTCTCCTTTAATTAATTGGCTTATAAACTAATGAGCATCCTTTTTTACATTGATGCTCCTACTTGTTATCTCCGTAACCATTTGATGATTGGTAATATTAGTTCATCCATGGTGCCTCTAAACCAAGGCGCCTGTAGGAGTGGGCTGCAATGCCATTTCTTAGCGCATAACGAACAGGTTTTGCTATGATTTGAATTGATGTGTCTAAAATTTTTCTGTTTAACTGAGTGGGGGCAGATATTCCAATAATAGGAAATACCCAGTTAGGCAGATTATAAAATCCCGCTTTAACAATTATACTTAACAATGGTTTACCCATTGGCTTGGTTGGGAAGTGATGCAATAAATCAATGACGGTCTCAACTCGCTTACTCATTCTAAGCTCGTGTCGATATTCATTAATGTTTCTTTGGATAGAGTCGATATCCTTCGGTAGTTCTTTTGCACCTAACATTTCTCCAATTAAAGCTATTTCTCTATAGTACTGGTTTTGTTGGACGATAGTCATATTAGGATCGCGATATCTAAGGTGACTATTTAGGAAACATAAGCTTTCAGTCATGTGAACCCACTTCAGCAAATGAGGGTCATCAGCACGATAGGGTGTGTTGTGTTGATCAACTCCTGTTACTGTGCGATGTATATGTTTTACCCGTTCTATAGCAGACAAGGCCATATCTTTTGGGCCGTAAGTGGTACACGCAATAAATTGAGCTGTTCGGCCAAGACGACCCTGCAAATCTTCACGAAAAGAAGAATGGTCCCATACCCCAGCCATGGTCTGAGGTTGAAGTGCTTGCATGATGAGAGAGCTTATACCTCCTATCATCATGACAATAAAATCTGCATGAACTTGCCAAATGACACTAGATGGTCCGAATAAACCTTGATCACCGTTTGGAGTGAGGAAATCTTCTGCTGTGGAAGAGGATTTTATGGTTCCTCTAATTGTTTGCCGGATTATTTCATCCCACATGATTGTTTTTTTAATGTTTACAGATAGTTAATAGAATATCTGAACGGTCAATTAGTTCCCTGAGGACTCGCCTTCGAGATTTTTAATGGCCTGTACTGTGGAATTGAACATTTCATCAGTAAGTCCTAATGCCTCTTTTATTAAAACGCTATGCTGTTCAAGCAACGAAATAACTGCCTTGCTGCTCACAGCGTTTTCTAATTGATATTTGATTTGTAATACTTTAGGTAATTGCCAAAAGGAGGGGGTTTTGGTGCTTTGTTTAAATGCATTTTCTAGAATGGACTTAATCATTTCTTTTTTCATTATTGCCACCCGGGTTGCCAACGATCACTGTCTATTAATTCTTGCCAATCCATTGTCCATTGTCGATGATTAATGATCGCTTCCATGATAATGGTTTGAGGGATGGTGGGTAGATCTTTATTGTAAATGACTTTAACGACTAAATGATGTTTTTCTTTATTATATGGGTGGACAGAAGTCCATTTGCTTAATAGGAGTTTTTTTGCATTAACCGGATTAGCCATGGTGATGTATCAATTGTATAGTTAAACTTAAGGCACTAATTAAACAAATAAAACCAAATAATCGTCTTAAAAATATTTCATTGATTTTGGGGGCTATTAATCTTCCTATCGCCATTGTTATTAACGCTCCTACTAGAAATGGAAGGGCAAGGTGGCTGTTAAAATTACCCACTAGACTCCACTGCAGAACGCTTCCGGTGGATACTATCGCAAGTACCATGAGCGATGTGGAGGTAATAGAGTGAATATTAAGTGGGGTATGTTTTTTTAAGGCTGGAACAAGGACAAAACCACCACCAACACCTAACAAACCAGAAGCGAGACCCAATACGCCCCCTAATTTAACCATGGTAATGAGGCACTTAACGTTCCAATTAAACCGTCCTGTTTTTTCATTAATTTGACAGGGGAATTCTTGGTCAGTGCTAATCGACTTAATGATTATGTAACGATATGCTTGGTACAATAAGAGTATAACAAAAATTAATTTTAAGTAGATTTTTGGTATGAGTTGGGCTACTTCTATTCCTAATGGAGTGATTAATAGAGCGATGGCTGTAATGAGAAACGCGGCTCGATAACGAACTATGCCCTGCCTTAACCCAATTATCATACCTACCCAAGCTGCTGCGGCCACACCTAATAAAGACAGCGGGGCTGCACTGACTACATTAAGGTTTAAGAATAATACCAATAAGGGTGTTGCGATGATTCCACCACCAGCGCCCGTTAAGCCTAAAATGAGGCCCGTGGCCCCGCCAAGAGTTGTAATTAAATAGATGTTTTGCATTAGCTAGAAGGTGAGCAAGCTGGTTTTTTATTGGTAGAGCAAAACTGTTCTTGAAGTGTATTCATTATAGCAAGCGACTCACTACTGGAGATTGAGTAGTAAATGAATTTACCCTCACGACGAGTTTTCACTAACCCCTCTTCACGTAGCACAGTTAACTGTTGCGAAAGAGTAGGCTGTTTAATATCCAGCATATTTTCTAATTCGCTCACGCTACATTCACCTTCAGCAATTTTACATAACAAAATGAGCCGATCTGTGTTGGACAAGACTTTTAACAGTTGCGTAGCTCTCCCTGCAGCTTCATACATTAACTCAAAATCGATTTTTTCCATATTCACAGCGCTTACCTCAAAGAGAAAATTGAATAATGAATATATTTGTTGACAGTATAGCAATAAATATTATATAAATGTAAATAATATAAATTTATATAATATAATTTTATAAACTATTAAGGGGTTGTCGATGATAAAAAGTAAAATAATCAGAAAGTTGGTTTTTTTATATTGCTTAGTTATTCCTATTTCTGGTTTTAGCGAGTCCACTCATCAACACAATAACCCTGTTTCCCTCAATGCGTTTGATGCTGAGGTTCAATCCATTCATCAGGCGGAAATAGCCGCTCAAGTTTCAGGTCGTGTGCTTCAAATTAATGTTGTCGCAGGACAAAAAGTGAGAGCTGGGGAGACATTATTAAACCTCGACTCGAGTGCTGCGCAACCCCAGGCAGTGGCTAGTGAAGCGCAAATTAGTTCAGCAAATGCAGATTTAACTTTGGCACAAAAAGACTACCAAAGACAAGAGGCCCTATTTAAAGAGGATTATATTAGCCAAGCCGCTTTGGATCGAGCACAAAGTAAGCTTGAAGCAGCAAAAGCTCACGCAAAAGCTATCTTGTCCTTAGCCCACTCAGCAAGAGCACAGGCGAATTTTTATATTATTAAAGCGCCTTTTGATGGAGTTATTTCTGAAGTACCCATTAATCAAGGCGATATGGCTATGCCTGGCAGAGTGCTAGTAACGCTCTATGACCCACATCATTTAAGAGTGAGTGCTGCAGTACCTAGTGAAGCAGTAAGAAAGGATTTGTCTATAGACCAAGTCAAGATTGATGTTCCTACCTTATCAGGCCCTCATCAAGAACTAACACCCCAATCTTTAGAGGTTTTTCCTACCGTGGACAATTCAACTCATACTGTGTTGTTACGCGTAAACATTCAACAAGGTCATGCAGAAATTAAACCCGGACAGTTTGCGAGGCTCTGGTTACCGACCACCATATCTGTTCCCAATAAAGTCATTATTCCTATTACTGCCGTGGTAGAAAGGGGGGAAATGACGGGCGTATATGTTAAAAATGAACAAGGCGAGCCTTTATTAAGACAAGTTAGACTGGGACGACGTTGGGGAAGTGATGTTGAGGTAATTTCAGGCTTAAGTTCTACCCAAGGGTTAATTGAAAATGTGCAAAGTTTATCCTTTGGAAACACGAAATGAGGGCGTACAGATGAATAAACCCTTAGGAATTTCAGGACGCATCGCTCACTATTTTCAAAGTGCACAAATTACTCCATTACTTGCTCTGGTGGCATTACTACTGGGAATATTTGCCTTAGTTGTTACGCCTCGTGAAGAAGAGCCTCAAATCAACGTAACCATGGCTAATGTATTGATTCCCTTTCCGGGCGCCTCCGCAAAAGATGTTGAGCAAATGGTATCTATTCCTGCAGAGCAAGTACTCTCACAAATTCAAGGTATTGATCACGTCTATTCCATCTCACGCCCTGGCATGTCCGTGATTACAGTGCAATATAAAGTAGGTATACCAAGAATTGAGGCTTTGGTTAGGTTATACGATGTGGTCAATGCGAACGCAGATTGGTTACCTTCAGGTCTTGGCGTTTTGCCACCTATTATTAAGCCGAAAGGAATTGATGATGTGCCTATCGTGGGATTGACTTTATATAGTAAAGACCCACAAGTAGGGAGTTATGATTTAGAGAGAGTGGCTCATAGTATTGAGGAAGATATAAAACGCGTACCAGGTACTCGTGAAGTTAAAACAATTGGTGGACCAGGACGAGTAGTTAATATCAAGGTGGATGCTGCACGTCTCAATAGTTCAGGTTTAACCCTAGGTGAATTAACTCAGACTTTGCACTCTGCTAACGCGGGGGCTCCCCTTGGACAGTTACTGTCAAATAATCAGTCAATTCAGTTAGAAACAAATAATTTTCTGACCAACGCTCAGGATATGTCTCAATTGATTGTTGGTGTACATCACGGCCGTCCCATTTATCTGAGTGAGGTGGCTAGTATCACTAATGATCCTCCTGTTGCTCAGCGCTATGTATGGTTTGGATCACATACCAAACAATTACCAGCAGAATATTCTGCCGTGACAGTTTCTGTCACCAAAAAGCCCGGTGAAAATGCTATTGATGTGGCTGATGCTGTCATGGAAAGAGTAAATAATCTAAAGAATACCGTCATACCGGCAAACATTATTGTTACAGAAACCAGAAACTATGGCGCAACAGCAAATGATAAAGCTAAAAAATTAATTGAAAAATTACTGTTTGCCACCTCATGTGTGGTGGCCTTAGTATTTTTTGCATTAGGTAGACGTGAAGCATTAATTGTGGGTAGCGCCGTGATTTTAACTCTAACGGTGACATTGTTTGCCTCGTGGGCTTGGGGGTTTACACTTAATCGTGTTTCTTTATTTGCCCTCATTTTCTCCATCGGGATTTTAGTTGATGATGCGATAGTTGTTGTGGAAAATATTCATCGTCACCAATTACATCATCCTGATAAAACTTTATTAGAATTGATTCCAGGAGCCGTTGATGAAGTAGGTGGCCCAACTATTTTAGCTACCCTGACTGTTATTGCAGCTTTACTACCAATGGCTTTTGTCAGTGGTTTAATGGGACCCTATATGAGTCCTATTCCGATCAATGCCAGCATGGGAATGCTATTATCTTTAGCTATAGCCTTTGTCGTAACCCCTTGGTTATCACGTCTTTGGTTGAAACCAGTTCATCCTAATAGTCATGGTGGAGGACTTGGCAGCAAATTACATCCCTTATTCAATAAAATTTTTACCCCGTTACTGGATGATCAAAAAGGAATAAAAAACCGCCGTAAACTGGGTGGGATTATCGGCTTACTCATTGTATTGTCAATGTTATTGCCAGCAACGGGGTTGGTCTTACTCAAGATGTTACCCTTTGATAATAAATCTGAGTTTCAGGTTATGGTGGATATGCCAGCTGGTACTACCCTTGAAGAGACCGCTGCGGTCATGCATGAGTTAGGAGCCTATCTGGCAACAGTCCCTGAGGTGATTAATTATCAGGCTTATGTAGGGACAGCTTCACCCATTAACTTTAATGGACTGGTTCGCCAATATTATCTAAGAACCGATAGTAATCAAGGGGACATACAAGTTAATTTGGTTGACAAGCATCATCGTGATGAACAAAGTCATGCTATTGCAACCAGAATTAGACCATACTTGCAAAAAATCGGACGTCTTTATAATGCAAATATTAAGGTAGTAGAAGTTCCACCCGGACCTCCGGTTTTGTCACCCATCGTAGCTGAAGTTTATGGCCCTACCGATGAGGGACGATTAAGCTTAGCTAAGGCAGTACGACAAGTTTTTACTGCCACCTCTAATGTGGTGGATGTAGACGATAGCAGTATTGCTAACGCACCAAAAAAATTGATTGAAGTGGACCGTCGTAAGGCAGCGTTGTATGGGGTGAGTCAACAAGACATTGTGGCGACACTTCAAACCGCCTTCAGTGGTCATGCCGCCACCTGGCTTCATGATCAACGAAAATATCCTGCGGCCGCTTGGATTCAAATGCCGGGTGATGAGCAAGGAGATCTGGGTGCTTTGTTACATTTCACCGTTCGTGGTAGTGAAGGGCAGTTAATCCCGTTAAGTGAATTAGTCTCTATTAAGGATGCGCTAAGAGAGCAACCTATTTATCATAAAGATTTATTGCCTGTAAATTATGTGGTGGGTGACATGGCAGGACGACTGGATAGTCCTCTCTATGGCATGTTCGCAATGCGTTCTAAAATTCAAGCTATCACAACCCCTAATGGTGAGAAATTAAAAGACTATTTTATTCATCAACCAGCTGACCCATACCGTCACTTTTCTATTAAATGGGATGGGGAATGGCAGGTCACTTATGAAACCTTTAGGGACATGGGTGCAGCTTATGCGGTAGGTTTGATATTGATATATTTGCTGGTAGTAGCTCAGTTTGGCTCTTATCTGACTCCACTGATCATAATGGCTCCCATTCCATTAACCATCATTGGTGTGATGCCAGGTCATGCTCTCTTAGGTGCCCAGTATACAGCAACCAGTATGATTGGCATGATCGCTTTGGCTGGAATTATTGTGCGAAATTCCATCTTATTAGTCGATTTTATTAATTTGCAAGTGGCAGAGGGTATTCCCTTTAAAGAGGCGATAATTCATTCTGCGGTAACGCGTGCACAACCGATTCTACTAACAGGTTTAGCAGCTATGTTAGGCGCATTCTTTATTCTTGATGATCCAATCTTTAATGGTCTCGCTATTTCTCTTATCTTCGGTATTTTTGTTTCAACATTATTAACATTGATAGTTATTCCAACACTTTATTATGCTGCCTATCATAAAAAATTTATCGATTCACATTTAATCAATAAGGAGATTTTACCATGACCTCTTGGCGAATAGTCCGTGTCATTGCTGGGACATTTATTTTAGTATCCTTGGCGCTGGGTACTCAGGGAAGTCCTATTTTTGTTAGTCAATGGTGGCTCGCTTTTACTGCATTTGTAGGTTTAAATTTATTACAAAGTGGAATCACACGTTGGTGCTTAATGAACAATATATTACGTAGGTTATTTGGTTTACGCGAGGAATGCTAATGAAATTACTTTGGTCAAGGGCACATTTAATTCTCGCTGTATTGATACTTCTTAATTTACTTAGTACAGCCAATGCCGCAGATCTTATTACGGTGTTAAATGCCGCTCAGACCCATGACTTGGATTTTCTTGCAGCACAATCTACTCATGATGCGGGAATGACGAAGCATGATCAAGCCAATTCATTATGGCGTCCTGATATCAGTATCCAAGGTGGGGCTGGACGTATGGATCAACAAACACAAACAACGGGAGCACAGTTTGTACAAAATGGTATCCCAGGTATTGCAAATTTTAATACCTCAATTAATCAGGGTACCTACAACATGTGGGCCATTAATATTCGTCAACCTATTTATAATGGAGACCGATTAGCTCAGTCTAAAACGCTTGACTTACAAGCCAATATAGCTGAACTTGAGTGGCAAGCTGCACAACAGGACTTTATCTTACGCCTAGTAAAAAAATATTTTGATGTGTCAATGGCCTTAGAAACCTTGAAAACTACTCAAGATCAATTGTTGGCGGTTCAAAAGATGCAAGCAGAGGCTCAGGCTCGCTATAAGTTGGGAGATGCCCCTATTTTAGATCTACATGAGGCCACTGCTAAGCTAGATGGTCTGAAGGCACAACTGTTGGCTGCACAAAGTGATTTGGAAATAAAACAGTCCGCCTTATCTGATGCAACAGGTATAGGTATTGATGATTTAAAGGTGATGATTCCCACCGCGGGAGAAGTGGTATTTGACCACAAACCCTTTGATTATTGGTTAACACAAGTGATATCAGGTAATCCTCAGTTATTACTGTCACAAAATCAATTAAATCAAGCAAGACAAAACGTTAAACGCTATCACCTGCTTTCAAGTCCCTCGTTAGATCTAGTTGGACAGGTTAACGATACCCATGTTTACGGTTCTGGTGATTACGGCCCTAATGCCAGTAATTTAAATCGGGACGCCATCATTGGTTTACAACTCACTATTCCTATTTACAACGGAGGGATGAGGGTAGCTAAAGAAAATGAAGCAGTACATCTTGTTGATGCGAATCTCGACAAAACTAATCGTGTACGCCAACAAGTGAGTTTACAAGCCAAACAAGCATATTTAGGGTTAACCATGGGTGCTAGCCGTGTCAATGCATTGAAAGCCGCTTGGCTTGCAAGTGAAACACGAAAAAGAGCAACTGAGGTGGGTAGAAAAGTAGGTGATCGATCTACATTAGATCTACTTAATGCCGAATCAGACGCCGCAAATGCTCACTTGAACTGGATTAGCGCAAGAATTGACTTTCTTCTAAATGAATTAAATTTAGCCGCACTGTCTGGACAATTAACGGTTGATCAAATTAAGTCAGTGAATAATACTTTGCAAACCTTTTAAAAGGAGAGGGAAAATGGCACATATCGTTGTATTAGGAGCAGGAACAGGAGGAATGCCTGCGGCCTATGAGTTAAGAGAGAAATTAGGGAAAGATCACCGTATAACGGTAGTTAATGCGGTAGATTACTTTCAGTTTGTTCCCTCCAACCCTTGGATTGCAGTGGGTTGGAGAAATCGAGACCAAATTACTTTTCCAATTAGACCTTATTTAGCCAAAAAAAATATTGAGTTTCTTGCGCAACCAGTCTCTAAAATTGATGCGGAAGGAAGCGCTCTTGAGTTTCCAGATGGTAGCCGTCTAACTTACGATTATCTAATTATTGCTACAGGACCTAAACTCGCTTTTGATGAAGTGGAGGGGGCAGGACCAAAACAGTTTACTCACTCAATTTGTACCGTGGACCATGCAGAAGAAGCTTATAAAGATTATCAACAACTTGTAGAAAATCCAGGGCCTGTGATCATTGGAGCGTTACCAGGAGCTTCTTGTTTTGGACCAGCTTATGAATATGCTTTTATTGTCAATCGTGATCTACGTCGTCGAAAAATTCGTAATAAAGTTCCAATGACGTATATCACCAGTGAACCGTATATTGGTCATTTGGGATTGGGTGGCGTCGGTGACTCGAAGTCAATGCTCGAGAGCGAGATGCGTAATAATGATATTAAATGGATTACTAACGCCAAAGTAACAAAAATTGAAGATGGAAAAATGTTTGTGACGGAGCTTGATGAATTAGGTCAAATCAAAAAAGAACATGAAGTCCCTTTTAAATTCAGTATGATGCTACCCGCATTCAAGGGGGTGGATCCAGTGGCTTCTGTGGACGGATTGTGTAACCCACGAGGAATGGTGATTGTGGATGAGTATCAACGCAGTAAGAAGTTTAAAAATATTTTTTCAGCGGGTGTCTGCGTAGCCATCCCACCTGTCGAGGTAACTCCCGTTCCAACTGGAACTCCTAAAACGGGATACATGATTGAATCCATGGTCAGTGCCATTGTGCATAATATTTGGGCGGATTTAAATGGTCACACTCCAGACAGTAAAGGTACTTGGAATGCCTTTTGTTTAGCCGATATGGGCGATACGGGTGCCGCCTTTATCGCGCTACCGCAAATTCCCCCAAGAAATGTGAATTGGTTTAAAAAAGGAAGATGGGTGCATTGGGCAAAAATTGCTTTTGAAAAATACTTTATTTATAAAATGAAACAAGGTAGCTCTGAGCCCATTTATGAGAAACATGTATTGAAATGGATTGGTATTGAGCGTCTTCAAAATACAAAATAAAGGAAAGAACATGGGATTATTTTCAAATTTGTTTTCGACAGGATCAACGCAGGAGTTACCTAGTACTGCAATGGTTATAGATGTACGCAGCGCAGCAGAATTTGCTACTGGGCATGTGGAGGGAGCCATCAATATTCCTTTGGATCAGTTCAATGCGGGTATTCAAAAGATGGTACCCCACAAAGAGACACCAGTCATTTTGTGTTGTTTGTCGGGTGTACGTTCACAACAGGCTTGTCACATCATGAAGCAGCAAGGTTATCAAGCTGTCTTTAATGGCGGTGGGGCAGTACAGCTTGCACAACGTTTAAATAAAGAACTTAAAAGAATGGGTTAAGCAATGACCAATTCGAATAAACCAAAACTGGGTAAAGAGTTAACAATCGTTATTGTGATCAAAGTACTATTGTTAACTCTGCTTTGGAATTTCTTTGTCAGGCACCAAGAGGTTCATGTAGATGCTGCAAAAGTATCACAAAGTTTTGGTTTAAATACTAAGGTTTCAAATCAATCTCAAGGAGTAAATCATGATCAGTGATGAGTTAGTTAATTTGTCGCGCATGCAATTTGCAATCACTGCCCTGTATCACTTTCTATTTGTCCCATTGACCATAGGTATGGTTTGGATTTTGGTGGTGATGGAAAGTGTTTACGTGATGACGGGAAAAACTATTTATAAGGATATGACTCGTTTTTGGGGAAAATTATTTGGTATTAATTTTGCCCTTGGGGTTACCACAGGGATCACAATGGAGTTTCAATTTGGTACTAATTGGGCTTATTACTCACATTATGTCGGCGATGTGTTCGGTGCTCCACTAGCCATTGAAGGATTAATGGCTTTTTTCTTAGAATCGACTTTTATTGGTTTATTTTTCTTTGCCTGGGATAGGCTGTCAAAACCAAAACATTTAATGGTTACACTACTGATGGCTATTGGTACTAATTTATCAGCCATGTGGATTCTAATTGCTAATGGCTGGATGCAAAATCCTGTAGGAGCGGAATTTAATTACACCACTATGCGCATGGAGCTCACTGATTTTTCTGCCATGTTATTTAATCCAGATGCACAGGCTAAGTTTGTGCATACAGTGTCAGCGGGCTATGTCACGGCTTCAACCTTTGTTTTAGCGATTTCAGCCTGGTATTTACTAAAAGGTCGTAATGTTGAGTTTGCCAAACGAAGTTTTAGAATTGCCGCTGCCTTTGGATTGGCTTCCGCTTTGTCTGTGATTGTTTTAGGCGATGAATCTGGCTATACCGTAGGTGAAGCGCAACAAACAAAGATGGCTGCCATTGAAGCCATGTGGGAAACTGAGCCTGCTCCTGCACCTTTTAACTTAGTGGCAATGCCTAATGAGAAATTACAAAAAAACGACTGGAGTATTCAAGTTCCATGGTTAATGGGGTTGATTGGTACACGTTCTGTCTCTAAGCAAATACCAGGTATTCATGACATTAAGGAAAAAAATCGTCTTCGAGTGATATCAGGTATCGAAGCTGTGAAAGCACTTGAGATAATCCGAAGCCATCCTGAAGATGCTAGGGCAAAGCAAATTTTTGAAACACATAAAAAGGATTTAGGATTTGGTTTATTACTAAAACAATATACCAATGATTTTGATCATGTTTCATCAGAGCAGATTGAACAAGCTGTGAACTCCACAGTGCCAAAGGTTGCTCCTATGTTTTGGGGTTTTAGAATCATGGTGGCAATTGGTTTTCTGTTGCTTTCCTTATTCGTTATCTCCTTTTGGGCGAGCCTTAAAACCCGCTGCGAGAAAATGCCTTGGTTATTAAAATGGGCTTTTTTGATGTTTCCCATGCCATGGGTTGCCTGTGAGTTTGGTTGGTTTGTAGCCGAGTATGGACGTCAACCTTGGACGATTTATGGTGTGTTGCCGACTCATCTCTCAGTATCCACATTAAGTCCCGCATCGTTATACGGCTCAATCGGTGGATTTGTAGGTTTTTATACGCTCTTACTCATTGTGGAAGTCTATTTAATGATTAAGTTTGCACGGCAAGGGCCAGCTAGTCTGGGTACAGGTCGCTATGAGGGTGAATCCGCTCTCGCTCCCTCTCGTGCTTAAAGGAGACTGACAACATGGACTACAGCACATTAAAGATTATTTGGTGGTTATTGGTGGGGGTATTACTGGTGGGTTTTGCCATTATGGATGGGCACGATATGGGAGTGGGAACACTTCTTCCCTTTGTCGGCAAAAATGACAACGAGCGTCGTGTCGTGATCAATACGGTGGGTCCTCACTGGGATGGTAATCAAGTCTGGTTTATCACTGGTGGTGGCGCCATTTTTGCGGCATGGCCAATTGTTTATGCTACCGCTTTTTCAGGGTTTTATTGGGCTATGTTGGCTGTACTGTGGGCTTTGTTTTTTCGCCCAGTAGGTTTTGATTATCGCAGTAAAATCCATAATTCTATATGGCGTAATACTTGGGATTGGGGGTTGTTTATTGGAGGATCTGTTCCACCACTCATTTTTGGCGTAGCTTTTGGTAATTTGTTGCAAGGGGTACCTTTTGGTTTTGATCATAATTTGGTTTCAACATACAGTGGTTCCTTTTGGCAGTTATTAAATCCCTTTGCGTTATTAACGGGTGTAGTGAGTTCTGCCATGATTACTTTTCATGGTGGTGTTTACCTTGCCCATAGAACAGAGGGTGAAATACAAAATAGGGCAATCAAAGCATCTTCCATAGCGGGCCTTTTATTGTTACTGTCCTTCACTTTGGCGGGAATTTGGCTGGCTATGGATATTAGTGGCTATATCATCACCTCTCACGTGGACCCCAATCAATTAGCAGATCCCTTGGCTAAAACTGTTGTGAGAGAGAAAGGAGCCTGGTTATCTAATTATCATACTATGCCCTGGACTATGCTTGTCCCCATATTGTCTTATGTGGGGGTGTTATTTGCTTTAATTGCAATGCGTTTTAATAAAACTCTCATAGCCTTTATTTTTTCCTCACTCACTATAGTGGGTATTATTGGTACGGCTGGTGTTTCAATGTTTCCCTTTATTATGCCTTCCTCAACGATGCTTAATTCATCATTGACGGTTTGGGACAGTGTATCCAGTAAAACTACACTGAGCATTATGTTGGTGGCAGCCATGATATTTGTACCAACAATAATTTTTTATACCTCCTGGGCTTATAGGGTAATGGCTGGAAAAGTCACTTTGGACTTTATTAAAGATCATGACCATTCGGCTTATTAATCATCTTGAATAAATTTTAGGAGACTGTAATGTGGTATTTTGCATGGATTTTAGGTGTTGGCTTTGCGGTTTTATTGGCTATTTTAAATGCCATGTGGGGTGAGAACGAAAGCTCACGTTTACTTTCTAGAGATGAGGTTGATCACTTATGAGTATTAATCCGCAGCAAAAAATTTGGACAGAACGTTATAAAGCAACCGGTGATGATTATCTTTTTGGAGAGAAACCTAATACCTATCTGGCTCGTCAATCACATTTATTTCATGCGGGACAAAGAGTGTTGTGTGTAGCAGACGGTGAGGGACGAAACTCAGTTTGGCTTGCAAAACAGGGCTTGTCTGTTACGGCTGTTGAAATATCAGAGGTAGCTGTAGAAAAAGCCAAGCGTTTGGCCACTAAACATGAAGTTGTAGTGGACTTTCAGTGTGCAGATTTGCTCTCTGATGAATGGTTAGATCAACATTCAGCAATACAGTATGACTGGGTAATTGGTATTTTTATACAGTTTGCTGATCCCAAAACGAGAGAGAAACTCTTTTTTGTCATGAAACACTTAACTCAGTTAGGAGGCGGATTGATTTTACAAGGCTATACCCCAAAACAATTAGAGTACAAAACAGGGGGGCCATCAGTATTAGAAAATCTTTATACAGAGGATCTGATGCGTTCTTTACTCAAGGATTGGCGTATAGAAGAGCTAACAGAATACCAAGAGGTTGTGAGTGAGGGCCATGGCCATCATGGTTTATCCGCATTAATGGGTGTGATTGCCTATAAGACTTGTTAATAGGTGAGTAGAATTGTGAAGCCCTTAGCGGAGGACTTGTTCCTCCGCATTTTTTATGAATATTATGTCCAAGGTTTTTTGAGAGAAGCTAAGACCATTTGATAGAGCATCCCACTGAAGGGATTTGCTCGAAAGGACCTTTAGAACTTTGTGCAATAGTACTCATAGCGTCAAATAACTCTCGTTTTCTATCTGCCGGTGCCGGCTGTAGACCGTAGGGATCTAATCGCCCACGGTATTGAAGTTTAAGTTGATGATTAAAACCAAAAAAATCGGGCGTACATACTGCTCCATATTGTTTGGCAATTTCTTGAGTGTTATCGAAGACATAAGGGAAGGGGAAATCTAACTCCTTTGCCCATTTTGCCATATTCTCAAAACTGTCCTCAGGATAAGTGTTGGTATCGTTACTCATGATAGCAATACTATTGATTCCATAGGATTGCAGTTCCCGACAGTCTTCACATAGTCTTTCAATAATGGCTTTCACATAGGGGCAGTGGTTACAAATGAACATTACCAGTAAGCCATTTTCTCCACGAGTACTTTGTAATGTATGGGTTTTTTTATCAACACCTGTTAAGCTAAAGTCTGGAGCAACCCAATTAAAGTCACAAATTGGTGTAGTCAAAGCTGGCATGGCGTCTCCTTGTTGCTAAATATTAAAATTAGATTAATACATAACTTAATAATGAGTAGTATAAATACAAATCGATCAAAAATATTTTTCTTTTTAGTAGCACTTGTACTTGTTCTGTGTACTGCTATGACTGGAATGCTATTTTTACCCGGTTCTTGGTACATCAGTTTATATAAGCCTTGGTGGACGCCACCCAGTATTGTATTTCCAGTGGTTTGGACAATTCTTTATATCATAGATATTGGAGTCGGAAGTTGGGTGCTGGTTAGAGGGGATGCGGTACTCAAAGGATTATGGTTAATGCAACTATTGTTTAACGGAGGTTGGTCTTATTTAGTTTTCGGCCGACATCAATTACTTTTTGGATTGGTAGATATTATTTTACTATGGATTAGTTTAATACTATTTTTGATGAACGTCTTTCACAAAAAGAAAGTGATATTTATATTATTTTTACCCTATGTGCTTTGGGTAACGGTCGCTCTACTATTAAATTTCAATCTGTGGCAATTAAATTAAGATTATTATATAAATGTTTTATTTGAAGAAAATTTTAAGTGCTTGGTTAATTCCCCCTGTATCCCTCATTGTCATCGCTCTTATTGCTACTTGTTTGATAAACCGCTGGCCAAGAATGGCTAAAAAAATACTTATCTTCTCTCTGGGACTACTGCTAATTTTGTCCTTTTATCCTGTTACCGATCTATTGATGCTAAAACTTCAGCCTGATCATGTGTTGACCAAAGGAGAAATGTCTCAGGCACAAGCGATCGTCATATTAGGTGGTGGAACCTATGTGGACGCTCCTGAATATGGTTCCGACACAGTGAACCGTTTTACTCTAGAACGAGTTCGTTATGCAGTGGCACTACAGCGTCTAACACACTTGCCAATCTTAGTTACTGGCGGAAGTGTTTATGGTGGCAATTCCGATGCGAAGACGATGCAGGCGTCTATTACCCATGACTTTAGGGGGCAGGTTGAATGGGTTGAGGATCAGTCAAGAGACACAGCGGAAAATGCCTTATATTCTGCAGGATTGCTTCAAGTTGCAGGTATTCATCGTATAATATTAGTCAGTCAAGCATGGCATCTTTTACGTGCAAAAAAATTATTTGAACATGAAGAATTAACGGTTTTTGTTGGGCCTACTGGATTCGTCACTCACCCACATAGTTTATTATACTTATCATTACCCCACCCCACGGCGCTGATGATGAGTTGCATTGCTCTTCACGAGTGGTTAGGTATTTTGGTTGATAGAATATTTAAGGATTAAAGTACATGGAAAATAATGGATCTTGGGAGCGTGATATCATTGAAAAAATAGCGCTATCAGCCTTGGAAGAACAAAAAAAGGCAAGAAAATGGCGTATATTTTTTAGAGCAAGTACTCTTTTACTCATACTAATTGTGGTGTGGTGGTTATTTGGTAAAGACTCTGGTCACTCCATGACTGCTTCTGGAAAGCATATTGCTGAAGTGCAGTTGAAAGGTGAAATTTCTACTGATAACACCAGCGCCGAAAAAATTATTCAAGGCTTAGATGATGCGTACGAGGACCCTAACACTGTTGCAATAATATTAAGAATCAATAGTCCAGGAGGTAGTCCAGTCCAAGCCGGCCAAATTTATGATGAGATAAAACGTTTAAAAAGACTTCACGCTTCAATTCCCGTGTACGCAGTGGTGGAGGACTTATGTGCTTCAGGAGCTTATTATGTTGCCTCGGCTACTGATAAGATCTTTGTCGATAAGGCAAGTATTGTGGGTTCCATTGGTGTCATCATGAACGGCTTTGGCTTTACCGATACAATGAAGAAATTAGGTATTGAAAGACGTTTGATTATTGCAGGCGAAAATAAAGCGTTTTTAGATCCTTTCTCACCGGAAAATCCAAAGCAGATGGCTTATGCCAAAGACATGTTGGAGCAAATTCATCAACAGTTTATACAGGCCGTTCGACAAGGACGTGGAGCACGTCTTAAGGAAACTCCTGATATGTTCTCAGGTTTGGTATGGACTGGTGAGCGCAGTATCCAATTAGGTTTAACGGATGCTTTGGGTAGCGTTAAATCTGTAGCCAGAGATGTTATTAAAGTAAAAAATATTATTGACTATACCCCTACTGAGGACATTACAGATCGTATTGCCAAACGTTTGGGCTCAACAGAGTCACATATTAATTGGCAAAGCGTGATGAATATATTGCCTATTTAGAATTATTTTTAAGAGCTTTTTTTGTCAGCCTGTCCATGAAAGAGTCCAAGTTAATGAGAGTTCTTTCATGGACGGCTTCCCCGATTTTATCAAAGTCATCAAATGCTTCAATATGAAAGGTGATGATACGACCTTCCACTGATCTGACCTGTGCCGTTGCTCTGACATTAAAGCCCAGAGGAGTGGCAGCCAGATGTTTTAGTGTTATTGCGGTCCCTACAGCAGTTTCATGCTCCTCAAAATAGGGTTTGATCGCATTTAAAGCGGCATTTTCCATCACTGCCACAAGCATAGGGGTTGAGAATACAGGAGGCAGCGAAGAGTCCTTAAGCTGGCATGCTAGATAGCTTTCCTTAACAGTCATGATGGCAAAACCTTCCGTATTAGGGGGAATGATTCTCATGGTGATGATCAGCGACTATTTTCATTAGGATGAAATTTAACCGCTGAGATACGAGCAAAGATAAGTACAGCTAATAGTGTTGTTAAGGTAAGAATGATTTTCCACTCAATATTGTTATTGTATAAATCAATGAGTATTTCTCTTAATATAAAAGCAATACCCACTTCTGAAAGAACTCTTAGGCGAATCCTGTGATATTCAAAATAATCGCTGAAAGTCCGAAATAATTCAATTAGTACAAATACAGACAACACATCAATCACTAAGTCTCTCGCCCAGCTGTCCACTAAACCATGCGAGAGATTATGTGAAGGGATACCAGAACGAACAGAGTTAAAGGCTGATCCTAAATCTATAAAAACACCAAAAACTGTGGCAATTAATATTAAAAGCATAACCAGAATCATTATCGATACAATAATATCAAGTGCTCTACTATAGAGACTAATAATTTGATTTTTAAACATAGTAGTCCTTGCTGTAATTGATTGTTGCCATGTAGTTAATGTAACATGTTAAGATAAATTTTTGATAGTCATCACCAATTTAGTCATGCTAAAGTTATATAGCTATTGGAGAAGTTCTGCTGCCTACCGAGTGAGAATCGTCCTTAATCTTAAAGCCTTACCCCATGAGATTGTTCCTGTTCCGTTGACCAGTAAAGATAACTCCCCTCTATTGCTAGAGTTAAAGCAATTAAATGCTGCGTCTTGTGTCCCAGTATTAATTGACGGAGAGAGGGTTTTAACCCAATCTTTGGCCATTATTGAGTATTTAGAGGACACCTATCCAGAGCCGTCATTACTCCCCAAAGATCATGGGGATAAAGCGTATGTTCGAGCCCTTTGTCAGGATATTACCAGCGATATACATCCTTTAAATAATTTAAAAGTACTGCGTTATTTATTAAAGGAGATGGAAGTCTCGAAAGTTAAAAAAGACCAATGGATAAAGCACTGGTTAAATAATGGTTTTTATCATCTAGAACATAAGCTCACTCAGACAGATATCAGCTCTAACTTGTTTTTAACAGGGAATCAACCGAGTTTGTTTGAGGCTTGTTTAATACCTCAAGTAAGAAATGCTTTAGCAGTAAATTTAGATCTCACCCTCTATCCCATAATACATAAAATTTATGAAAACGCGATGCAATTAATGGCATTTAAAGAGGCGTCGTGGGAACAACAAATGGACTATATCAAATAAGGAAGTTATGTCTCCTCTAAAAATTATCTTGTTTGTTTTTGCTTTTATTTTATTGATAGTAATCATTCAATTAAATATTATAACGGTCGCCTTTGATAAGTTGGGACTGTCCAGTCACTCTGCTTATTTACTGATTATGGCGACTTTGTTTGGTAGTGTTATTAACCTACCTTTATTATCACTTAAGGCAGACGATGCTTTATCCCAGAAAAATACTCTTTTTAATTTGCCACAAAGGTTGTTTGGTAAACCGATTTTCAAGGGGGTAACAGAAATAAAAATAAATGTAGGTGGTGCATTACTACCGCTGGTTTTTTCGGGATATTTAGTTGTACACCACCATATATTGTGGTTTCAGTTACTAATTGCTATCACGTTAGTTAGCCTTGTATCTTATTGGATCAGTCGGCCTGTTCCTGGAATGGGGATTGGTATGCCAATATTGATAGCGCCCATTTGTGCAGCTATTATTTCTTCCATATTAAACCCTGATGACAGAGCTTCCTTAGCTTATGTGAGTGGAACCTTAGGGGTGTTGATTGGTGCTGACATCCTTCGACTCAAAGATATTAGGCATTTAGGTGCACCAGTAGCCTCGATTGGTGGTGCAGGAAGTTTTGATGGTATTTTTATTACTGGGTTTGTGGCAGTACTATTGGCATAGCGAGTATTTATTTGTTTAACGAAAATCATTTTTTAGAAGAAACTGCATTTTTAAAACCTGAGGAGCGTTTGAATTTAATTCAACAAGCCTTTGAGGTATTTAAAGAATTAGAGCATACTCTCTGTAACGATCTTTATTCTCTTCCTCGTATTGCTCATAAATATATTGGTACTTTTAGATTATTAGGCTTTCATCAGTTAGTAATCAGTTCGAAAGAATTAAATAAATCCTATAGTGTTGAGTTTAATTTGTTTACAACTTTTATTGAATTCAACAATAATTTTTATTCGGCATGTCATTCTTTAGAAAATTACTTACAAAACCAATAATCTGATGATTTTTGTATATTGCATACAGCTGGTTGCTCAAATTTTTCCTCTGGTTTTTTTTCATTTTTTCCGAGATTTGTTCTTTTCGCATGTTTGGAGACAGTATCAACAGAGCAGTTCATTGGCTGCTTTTAGATGTGATAACCAAGGTTTAATTCTTAATATCAATACAGTAGGCGAGGAATTACTCGGATATAAGCAGGCGGAAATTAAAGGCTTGGGGCTTGATGACGTTACATACACAGAGGATCTTGAAAATGAAAAAATACTTATTAATGAATTAATTCAAGGAGTATTCCCATTACTCACCAGACAGAAGCGCTATATCAGAAAAGATGGAAAAGTGATTTTGGCGTTAGCTACACTGACTATAAAAAGAACCTTTTTAGGTTATCAATATTTCGGCTTTATAAAGTTAATTGACAACAGTCCCGTCCATCAACAAATATCTCATCAAGCTTTGGCTACTATTAATCACGAAATTAGACATTCGCTACAAAATATTGTTGTATTAGGGCATCAATTATTAGAAAGTCCTGCGTTAGACGGTGTTAAAAAAGCTGCTAACTCTATCTTGCAATCTGGCCACCAAATTAAACATATCCTTGATTATTTCTACACTTCAGACTTTGTCTATCCGCCGTTAAACAATATTTTATTTAATACATTTCAACCCTTTACTCTGATTGACAATTTATTTACCTATTATCAAGTAAGGGCCACGCTTAAAGACTTACAATGGCATACAACGTTTTCTGGTAAACAAAATCTTTATGTTGTGGGTAACGATGTTTTTTTACAGCAGATTATTCATAATCTTCTTAGTAATGCCGTTGAGTACACACACCAGGGATTTATTCATATTGATTATCAGCTTGTTTTACATCGTCATGAGGGGAAGGCAGTATTAAATTTAATAATTCAAGACACGGGACCAGGTTTTTCCTTTCATGAAAATATTGTGGCAAATACCGACCATAGAGACATTAATACTCGGCGCGGGTTAGGTTTACCTATTATTAATCAATTAATTACCTTGCTAAACGGCCGCTGTTTGGTTGATTCCAATACGCAAGGGAGTCGCGTTAGCATTAGTATTCCATTTACAGTGGCATCAAGCCAACATGTACCTCGATTGACGAATAAAAAGCCCAAAAAACCGATTAAAATTCTAATTCTTGATGATGACAGTTTACATGTTTGGTGGCTAAAAAAAATGATAGAGGTGTTACCCTGTGAACCCGTTGTGGTAGACACGACTGAAAAGGCAAGAGAGACGCTATTACATACTCAATTTGATTTATTAATATTTGATTTAAATCTTGAATTAACCAATAGTTCTTCATTGATTCGAGAGATTTACCATTCAAAGGCTCAATTTTTGTATCAGCAAATTTTTGTCATAACAGGATTTGATGAATTATCGCGGGAAGTGGCTACGGTGATACCTTATGTTGATAAGGTCTTTACTAAACCCATTAATCAGCATGATTTTTTACAAGAACTTCACTTACTGTATGACCATTAAATTTAAATGACATAATGAGGCTTCCTAAGCCCATGGAACCGCAGGCAAAAAACCAAGCGATGAGATGATGCTGTCCACCTAATAAATCCAAAACCATTCCCACTATAATGGGACCTATAAAGCCTGCACCAAAGCCTGCTAGGGAATAGATGGCCATGGTGGCTCCCCGTACTGTCTTGGGTGTGACTGAAATTAATCCTGCTGTGAGCGCCCCAGAATCTGCCATGACGAAAAAGAAATACAAGGGTAGTAATATAAGAAGTATTTCTATGTGATATACGAATAGACCACATCCCCATGCGAGGATACCTGACAACATCATCACTCGTTTAATGAAATGTGAGCGACTACGCGTTGAGGCGAATTCATTTCCTAAAATACTGGCTGGGATACCTATTAAATTAATGAGAGCTGCTGTGAGTGTGGCTGAATATCGGCCATGCAGTGCCTCAGTTAGAATGACTACTATCCATGAGCGAAAAGCAAACAGTTCCCAGCAATGTACTGCATAGCCCATTATAAAGTTTCTGATCAGTTTATCTTTGAGGGCTTGTACTTGCCCTGTTAACAGCGTTCTGGTTATTTTTGTTTTATGATGAATAGGCTTGAGTAAGATATGGGTGACGATAGCCGCTAAGAGGGGAAGAATAGCGTTGATGATAAATACTGAATTTAATGAGAATAAATGACTTATCCCACCCGTCATTGCATAGGATACTGAGGCACCTATACCGAAGGTGGAGGTGTAAAAGGCAACATATCGCGTTTGTAAGTAGTCAGGCAAGCGATCTGTTAACGCCCTTAAACCGGGCATGTAGGTCCCTGCCAGCCCAGCACCGCAGAGTAATTGTGCGAGACAACCCAAATACCAGTTACGGGCTATCACTAAAAATAGAAAGCTTCCTATTCCAGCTAACAGGCATCCTGCGATATAAATTTTTTTTGCATCCAGTCTGTCAGTGGCGCCGGAGAGGTGTGAGATACTAGCGAGATATCCTAGAAAATAAGATCCTCCAAGAAGCCCTGCTTGGGTGGCGTTCATATGCCAATTTAAACTTAGTTGAGGTAGCAACGCGGGGACCGCTGAGAAGGGCGCCATAGTTAAGATTTCAGTGCCACACAAAAGAAGTAAAAGTTTAATGGGGGGCATTAATTGTCCTGATAGGCAACGATGAAAGGGTTTAACCACTAATTTCAACATAAAATGATGTCGATATCCACTGCCACCTCTCTGTCTCGGCCTAACACGGTTGCCCAAGTTGTAGCCCAAGCGCTATTGGATGGTTTTAATCGCCATTATCGTCTCTTTCGTGAAGCTTCACAAAGAGCCACGTATTTGTTTGAACAACAAAACTGGGCTGAGTTGCAACAAATTGCTGTTGAACGAATTGAGTTTTATGACCGTCGCGTTCACGAGTCTGTTAAGAATCTTGTAGAAAAGTTTAATGCCGATGCGCTGGATGATGATACTTGGCAACAAATAAAGCTAGAGTACATTGTGTTGTTAACAGACCACAAACAGCCTGAGTTAGCGGAAAGCTTTTTTAATTCAGTATTTTGTCAAATTCTTCACCGTTCTTACTACAATAATGATTTTATTTTTGTTAGAGCGGGCGTTTCAACTGAGCATATTGACTCGGATCCACCTGCCTATCGTTGTTATTACCCATTACAAGATGGATTAAGGTCAGTGATTAGGCAAATTTATCAAGATCTTCATTTCATTAAACCTTTAACCTGTCTGCAAAGGGATACAAGAAGGTTGCTCAGAATATGGCGCACTCACCTAGACTACCCCTTGGTATTAGAGGCTAACCATCAAATTCAAATCTTAAGTAGTGTATTTTACCGAAATACTTCCGCCTATCTGATTGGAAGAATGATAAATGGGGGGAACCAATATCCTTTTGTGGTTTCACTCATGCACGATAATTGTGGGGGGATTGAGGTGGATTCTTTATTACTCACCCCTGAACAACTGTCCGTGTTGGTGAACTCTAGTCGTGCATATTTCTTTGTGGATATGGAAGTGCCTTCAGCGTTTGTGGAGTTTTTGCATAGTATGTTACCGCAGAAACCCAAAGCTGAGCTGTATAGTATCTTGGGGCTTCATAAGCAAGGTAAAACGCTTTTTTATCGCGATTTTTTACATCACTTAAAATATTCTAGTGATGATTTTATCGTGGCTCCAGGGATTAGAGGTCTGGTAATGGCTGTTTTTACTCTCCCTTCCTATCCATATGTCTTTAAGGTTATCAAAGACGTTATTTCGCCGCCAAAGCAGATTCATCGCGAGCAAGTGAAAGCCAAATATCTGTTGGTTAAACAACATGATCGGGTAGGGCGTATGGCTGATACTATGGAGTACTCCAATGTCGCTTTTCCTAAACATCGATTTACGCAAGAGCTGTTAGAAGAATTACGCAAACTCGCACAATCGCAAATCGAAGAGACTGAAGATACCTTGATTATCAAGCATCTTTATATTGAGCGACGGATGGTCCCACTCAATATATATATGGATAAAGCGAATGATGAACAGATTGCCCATGCCATTGCAGAGTTTGGTGATGCCCTGAAAGATTTGGCTGCAGTCAATATTTTTGCGGGAGACTTATTATTTAAGAATTTTGGTGTCACCCGTTTTGGTAGAGTGGTTTTTTATGATTATGATGAGATTGATTACATTACCAATTGTCATTTTAGGAAAATTCCACCCCCTCGTTTTGAGGAAGATGAATTATCTGCTGAACCTTGGTATTCAGTGGATCCCAATGATATTTTTCCCGAAGAGTTCGAGTATTTCTTGTTAACGGACCCTAAGGTCAGGCAGTATTTTTTGGAAAAGCATAGTAATTTATTGGATGCTACTTGGTGGCAATCGATTCAAGAAGAAATAAAGAATGGAAGAGTGGTTGATGTATTCCCTTATTCCCAGGAGCAAAGATTTTCTGTGATTTTTAAAAAAGGCTTTCCTATTCAGAGAAGAATGGCTAGGGATAAGGCTTTTCTGGGTTTGGCGAGTCATGAAAGAGCGCTGAGCACAGGAAGAAAACGCCCCCTTGGACGATTTTCATTTGACAGCGATTAATAAACTGGGTATAGTTACTGACTCTACTCAACGGACGCGGGGTGGAGCAGTCTGGCAGCTCGTCGGGCTCATAACCCGAAGGTCGTAGGTTCAAATCCTACCCCCGCAACCAGATTGAGAATGTTCTTTAAAATTTAGATAAACCGATAGGTGTGGGTACTAGTGAGGACATTAGTATTAGCACTTATAAATTTCCGTTAGGTTATTTTGAGTGGATTTTGAATAGAGATTGAACTGAAGAGTTTGATCCTGGCTCAGATTGAACGCTGGCGGCATGCTTTACACATGCAAGTCGAACGGCAGCACGGGGGCAACCCTGGTGGCGAGTGGCGAACGGGTGAGTAATACATCGGAACGTATCCTTGAGTGGGGGATAACGCAGCGAAAGTTGTGCTAATACCGCATGAGCTCTGAGGAGGAAAGTGGGGGACCGTAAGGCCTCACGCTGAAGGGGCGGCCGATGTCCGATTAGCTAGTTGGTGAGGTAAAGGCTCACCAAGGCTGCGATCGGTAGCTGGTCTGAGAGGATGATCAGCCACACTGGGACTGAGACACGGCCCAGACTCCTACGGGAGGCAGCAGTGGGGAATTTTGG